>JANMHX010000198.1:0-27203 GCA_031375485.1 Gemmatimonadota bacterium
ATCCGGCCCTGTTTGTCGATCAGCACGAAGCTCGGCCAGTACCTGATCCGGTAAAGATCCCAGGTGGCCCGGTCGTTATCCTGGGCGTTGGGATACTTGATGCCCTCTTTCGCGAGGGCCTTGGCGACATTGGACCGGTCGTGTTCGCCCCCGTAGGGAGGAAACTCCGGGGTGTGGATCCCGATGACCGTCAGACCTTTGGCGCGGTAGGTCTCGTCGAACACCTTGAGCGACGGCACGGTGTTCTGGCAGTTGTAACACGTGAAGACCCAGAAATTGAGCAGCACGACCCTGCCCTTCAAGGATTCGAGCGAGAGGGGCCGGTCGGTGTTGAGCCAGCTCTGGTTTTTCCAGGCCGGGGCCGGGCGGGCCGGGGGGCCGGACAGTGTCACGGCCACCGACAGGGCGAGTCCGATTCGCATGATCGAGATCCTTAGAGCATGAGGTGAGCGAGTTGTTTGCCCTTGGGCTCCGGCGCCGCGCTGCCCTTCACTTCGACACTGAGCGCCGCCCCAAGGACTTGGCCTCCGCCGCTCGGCATGTCCAGCGTGACAAAGAGCGGCCCGGTGCCAAGGGGCTTGAGCTCGACGCTCTTGACCATCCCGTCGCTGCAGATGAACCAAAACTGGTACGCGTGGCCGGCCGGCGCGTCCGGCAGGCCGTGGAGCACGACATTCCACCGATGGGTCACGCTATCCGCGAAGATCAGCAATCCGCCCTGGTGTTGTTCCATGGCAATGCTGGCTTGGAGGACCCGGGCGGCGCCGCGAAGAACGGCCACCGAATCGCCTAACGCCGCAATGGTCAGCCGGGAGCGGTCGAGTTCCGACGTCAACGCCGACTCGCGCACCGAGGCGTTCCGGAGCGCCACCCCGGCGGCGAGCACCAGGCCGGCCGCGGCGGCCACCGGCAGCCAGACGATCCAGGGGCTTCGGCGCGGGGTTCCAAAGACCGCCCGGGTGGCCCGCCACCGGAAACCGGGCCGCGGGCGGACCGGGGTGACGCCCATCGGGAGCCAGGCGAGTTCCCGTTCCAATTCGGCGACCGCGCTCCGGCACGCGACACACCGGGTGACGTGGTCGGCAAAGTTCCGCTCATCGTCGGCCTCGAGGATCCGGGCCGCGAAATCCTGCCGGTGCTCGACGAACCATTCATGCGAGTTCATAGGACCCAGTCCTTGAGGGGCGCCAGGGCCCCTCGCAACTTGTCGAACGCGAGGCGAAGCCGGGTTTTGACGGTGCCTAACGGGATACCGAGTTCCTCGGCGATTTCCGACTGTGACAGGCCGGCGAAGTAGGCGAGCCGGACGGCGGCGAGCTGATCGGCTGGCAACGCGGTCAGCGCCGCGTGGACACTCTGATGGACGTGCCACCCGGGAAGTGCCGCTTCATTCGGCTCCGAGGGAGCGACGACCGATTCGGTGGGCGGGTCGATGGCCCGGATCCGGTCGAGCTTGGTCCGGTGGCGGCGGCGGGTGCGGAGCCGGTCGATGGCGCGGTTCCGGGTCACCCGGCAGAGCCAGGGGATCAGTCGCTGTTCGTCATTGACCGGGAGGGTCCCGACTTTTTCCCAGGCAATCTTGAAGCTGTCGAAGACGATTTCTTCGGACTCTTCCTGATCTGACAGCATGGACTGGGCAATCCCGAGCAACCAGGGCGAGGCGAGGTCGATCAGCTCGACCAAGGCGGTTTCGTCCCGAGCAATGAGCCGACTCCGGAGCGAGGATTCGCGCTCCCGAGTCAGGATCTCGGTCTTGGCTGCCGGAACCGCTTTCACACCATGGCCTTGGGCTGGGTTGGTAAGGGTAAGGACGATCCAGGCGCCGAATCGGTTCCCGTCATTCCATCGCAACCGGCCGAAGGTGTTCCGGCAGGCGTCCGACCTGCCAATCGCGCTCCGCGGCGGGGACTGGCGCGGCGGTGGCGGCGTAGGCGGCCGCGTGGCGAGCGTGGGCGACCATGTGCGCGGTTCCCGCCGCGTGACCGGCGGCGCGGGCGGCGGCGCGGGCCGGCCCTTCGTCAACATCGCGGGCGGCCACATGGGCGGCGACTGCGGCGGTCCGGGCGGCGCCACAGCGGATTTCACCGCGGACCCAGGCCCGTGCCGCCTCAAGGGCCCGGCGCGGCCGGTCGTCCGCGGGCCGCTGAGCTTCGAAGTGCCTGAGGACGTGCTCAGCGCAGTCGGCGGCCCAGAGCGCCAATGCTTGGTGGTCGGCGGCGGCAGCCGTCTTGGCGGGATTGGCGGTCATGCGCTTCCTGCTTTCGTGAGACAGCTGCGGCCCCGACGACTCCCCGAGGATACCACGGATCCGCGACATCCGCGAGCCAGGACTCCCGCCAGCCGGAGGTGATGCTTTGATGCTTGCAAACGAGCATTCATGATGCTAGCCTCAAGGATGCGGACGACAATTACACTGGACGACCAGATTGCCAAGGCGCTCAAGCATGCGGCGCATCGCTCCGGCAAATCGTTCAAACAGGTGGTGAACGAGGCCCTGCGGGCCGGCCTCGCGGCCGCCGAAGCCCCCGGTGAGCCGCGCCGGTACCGGATCAAGCCCGCCGCCCTCGGAGGCGCCTTGCCGGGCATGGACCTCACCCGGGCCCTACGGCTCGCGGATGCATTGGAGGACCAAGAACTCGCCCGGAAATTGGCGTTGCGCAAATGATCCTGGTCGATGCAAACCTGCTGATTTACGCGGTCGACCGCGATTCCCCGCACCACCTCCCGGCCCGCCGATGGTTTGAAGCGGCGCTCTCCGGCTCGGGACCAGTTGGGATTCCCTGGATCGTGGCGCTTGCCTTCATTCGAATCACCACTCATCCCGGCGTCCTCCGAAAACCTCAGAGCGCGGAGCAGGCCATCGGGTACCTCGACGAATGGCTCCGGCAGCCCTTCGTGGCGTTGATCGGGCCAGGCGAGCACCACTGGCCGATTCTCCGCAACCTCCTGCTGGCGAGCGGGGCCGCCGGCAACCTGACCTCCGATGCTCATCTCGCCGCGCTGGCGATCGAGCACGGCTGTCCGATCGCGTCGGCCGACAACGATTTCCGCCGGTTCGACGGCGTGACCCACATCAACCCCCTGCTGCCATAGGACCGCAGACTGGTAGCGGTCTCCGAAACCGGCCGGGCCGCACTAGATTCGTTGCCGACCGACCCAAGGGGAACGCACGACCGCTCGACCAGTGTACCGATCCGTTGGCACCGTTGTGCTTCGAACCCTCGGGAACCTTAGTGCCTCCACCACATCGGCGGCTGGGGCGCCCGGCGTGGTGCTGGGCCCGGGCAAGCCGCTCGCCGTGCTCATCTACCTCTCGGCGGCGCCGTCCCGAACCGCCTCCAGGGCCGCCTTGTGCGAACTGCTCTGGGCCGACGTAGCAGAACGCCAAGCTCGGCAAACCCTCCGACAAACCCTGTGGCTGCTCCGGGAGAAGCTCGGGGACGGCGTCTTGGTCACCACCGGCACCGACATCACGCTCGGCGACCGAGTCGAGGCCGACCGGGATCGATTTCTGGCGGCGGCGAGTGCCGGGGCTTGGGCTGACGCCGCCGCGGCGTACACGGGTCCGTTCGCGGCGGCCGCGTTGCGTTCAAGCGGCGCCCTTGGATTTGAACAGTGGGCAACCGGCGAGGCGGAGTTCCTTCGGCGTCGGTTCCTCGATGTGGCCACTCGGTTGCTGCCTGACCTGATCAAGACTGGGGAGGGCGACGCGGCTTGGCGGTTGGCCGCTCGGCTCCGTGACGCCGACCCTGATCGGCAAGAAAACTGGCGGGCCGTCCTCGACCTCGGCTCGGTGGTGCTCTCGCCGGCCGAGTCGTTGGCGGAGGTAAGCCGGTTCGAACAGCACCTCGGAGAGGCCGAGGTCCCACCAGAGCCGGCCACGGTGAGCATGATTGCCAAGGTTCGGGCCGGCCAGCCCGGCGAGCGGCGCGATCCGTTCGGCGCGAGCCTGGTCGGGCGGTCGGAGGTGCTCCACGCGGTGCTGACCGCTCGCCGGGAAGCCGAGGGCGGGGCCGCCCGGTGGCTTCACCTGGTGGGCGTGCCGGGGGTTGGGAAGAGTCGAGTCCTGGCTGAAGCAGCGACCCAACTCGGCGCCGCCGGATGGTTGGTTGCCAACGCCAAAGGAGGGCTTGGCGCCCGCGACTTGCCGCATGGGTTGATCGTTGACGTGATCGCCGTTCTCACGTCGTTGCCCGGCGCGAAAGGCGCTTCGGGGGCGAGTCTGGCAACGCTAACGGCCCTTGCTCACCAAGTTGCCCAGCCCGGTGATCTTCGGAGCTCCGAAACGCTCCGCTTGGTCGGGGCGCTTCGCGACCTGCTCGAGGCCGTGGCCACCGAGCGGCCGCTGGCCCTGATCGTCGACGACGTGCATTGGGCGGACGCTCCTTCCCTCGAGGTACTCCGATTGCTCGGGGGCCGGCTCCCACAGCGGGTCCTTCTGCTCACGGCGGCTCGTCCGCTCAGCGGGGGCGCCCCGGGGCCCGAGGCTCGAGTGGTCCAGCTGATGCCGTTGTCGGCCGACGATACGCGGCGGTTGGTCGAGGATCTGGGCACGCTACCGGACGAGCCGTGGTGCTGCCGGTTCCTGGTCACCCTGCAACAGGAAACCGGTGGCAACCCGCTGCTCGTGTTGGAGACACTCCGGCTGGCCGACGCCGAGCGGCTCTTGGTACGCGAGGGACAGCGGTGGACGGTGTCGGATCCGGCGGCCTTGGAGCGGCGGCTGGTCAAAGGCGGGGTCATCGAGTCCCGCTTTGCCGCACAGACGCCGCTCGAGCGGGCCGTATTGATGGCGTTGGCCGTCGTCGGCTCGCCGCTCTCGGTCGAGGCGCTGGCGGCGGCGGCTGAGTCAACGACCGACCAGGTCCGTCAAGCCTTGTACCGGCTCGAACAGGCCGGGCAGGTGGTCCCGCGGGGGCGGGAGTGGGCGGTGAGCCACGACCTGATTACCGAGACGTTGGTCGACGGCGTCTCGGCGGACGCGCGCCGGGGCATTCACTTCCGCGTAGGCGGGCACCTGGCGGCAGTGGCGGGATCGAATCTCTGGTTGATTCGGGCTGCCGGGTTGCACTTGCTTCGGGCGGAGTCTCTCGATGAACTCCGCCCGGTTTGGCGGCAGTGGGTGACGGAGGCCCGCCGGGCCGGGGATCGGAGCTCTCAAGCGGACTTACTGAGTGATTTCGTGGGCGACCGGCTTCCGGCCCCATGGCGCCGGGGACTGCTTGGGCGGCCGGGCCGGGCACTGGTCTGGGTAGGGTTCATCGCCGCGGCGTTGATGGTGGTTGCGGTGGGGATCGCGACGACCCGGCCGCACCGATCACGGGAGATGTGCTCGTGCCATTCCCGGTCGTGGAGGTTCTTGATTGGTGGGGACGGCAGGCACCGGCGGCCTCGGCGGTGGTCGCGCGGATCACGGAGGGACGTGCGGTATTGGTCGGCGACACGGTGGTGCTATCCGCCAGCGGCCGCGCCACCTTCGAGAACCTTCAATTGATCGGGCCGCCATCCGGTCCACCCGACAATTACATCAATCTCACGTTCGTTGCCCCTGGCCTGAAGCCGACGGTCATGCGGCTCGAGGTCGAAGAGTGGCACCGCCGCGACAAGTCGCTCCACCTGATCGACGGTTCGTTCGATGGCCAGCTCGTCGACTCAGTTCGCCGAGTGATCCGAACCCGGCCCGGAGCGGCGATCAGCGGCCGCCTCAGGTTTCGCTATACCAGCCGCATCCCGACCGCGGCGACCATGTTCGCGATGACCCCGACGTGGGGAAACCCACGAACGGCCTGGGGCCATCTCACCGCGTTGCGAACGCCAGTGGTGGACGCCCCGTTCGCCACCGCCGTGACCATTCAGGCACCCGATCGCCCCGGTCGCTACCGATTGGTTTTCGTGTTTGCATGGGAAGCCAACGGGCACGCGTTGATGTCGGGAACCAATTGGCTCTTGGCGCCAGTATGGGGTGATGGCAACGATTTAGCCACACTTCCGGATAGTTCCTACGATCGGGCGGATCACGATGGTGTGATCCCGGTAAATTGGATCTTCCTGCGGAATCGGGAGCCAATCCATATCGCAATGACTACCATCCACTTGGAGGTGTTTTGACGGGGGTTTAACGCACGCGGTGAAGATTTCCGGCTTCGATCCACACCTCGAGGCCGAAAAATGTTGCAGCGCTCCTACATCGCCCTGATGGTCCCGGTTCTCCTAGCCAGTTGCGGCGCTGAACCAACCGCACCTGAGGATCTGACCCAAGCAGCGGCCATCAGACCGGCCTCTCCGGCGGCGCGGCCTCTGCCGGTGATCTCCGACGGCCGGACCGACGGGAGTCCGACGTTCTATTTCCTGTTCCCGATCGTGGCGGGGCCGGCACCCCATGCCCAACCGTTCGACCAGGACGCCGCACCAACGGTGACGATCTGCCGGGCCGTAAACGGGGCCTGCGTCGAGACCGTGGCGGAGTTCCCCTACGCCGACCAACCGGGGGCTTCGCCGACCACGGTGCGTCAGTGGTCGAGCCTCGAGTTCTACATCGCCACGTGGGTCACGCCGCGGGCCAGGGCCGGGGCGCGGTACCGGGCGACGGTCACGGCGCGGGGGAGTGCGGTGGGGTTCGCGGACATTCAATTAGTTCGGCGGCTGGGGGACCTTCGATCGGTACCGAAGGACGTGGTGGGGGTAGTGGCCGGGTGGCCGCTGCCGATTCCGTTCCGGATCGAGCGGCGGGTCGACCCAGCTACGCCCTTGGCTAGTCTTCAGCTTCTCTTCTCGGACCTCGACCCCAGCAACAACCTGCGGATCTACTCGTTGCAGGGCGACGGATCGAATAACCAGTACCTGAACATCGGAACGGGTCCGACCCAGCGAGGCAACCTGATTCTTGCCCGGGGGGCGTATCAAGACAACGCGATCTATGCGATGGACGGGACCGGCGGGAATCGGTACCAGATCATTGGTCCCGGCGGGCCAGCGTACTCTCCAGACCTTTCGCCTGACGGACAGGCGTTCACGTTGATGTACGGTGGCTGCGCAGGCGGGGTTCACGTTGCGACAGCGAACTCGGATGGAACTGCCCTGACGGTCTTCCCGATTTGCGCGACTCAAACGCCACGCTGGTCGCCACTTGGTGACCGGCTAGCCTACTCCTACGCCACCACGCTCTACACCGTCAAAGTCGACGGTACCGACGTTCAGACGGTGGCATCCTTCACCGGCGTATTGGCCGGACAGGCCTGGTCACCAGATGGGACCGCGCTGGTGTTCTCTTGGCGGCCGACAACAGCCGCCAACTTCGGGATCTACAGGATCAATGTCGACGGGTCCGGCCTTCAGCAAATAACGAACGGGCCCGCGGACGACTTCGTGCCGGATTGGAGCCCCACGGGCGACTGGCTCGCAGTCTTTTCAACCCGCTCCGGTAACCTGGCGTTGTGGGGAATTCGGGCCGACGGCTCGGATCCGACGTTGATCCCAGCGGGAACCGCGCAGCCGGAGGCGGTTCGATGGAAGCGGTAGGGGCCGATGGCGGCCTGGGCCGGCGGCTGGGCCGCAACTAGCCCGCAACGGCCCTCAATAGTAGTTCGAATGATCGGGGGTGCCACGAGCGGCGTACCCCAAGCTATTTGTCCTTGACTAAGGGGGCGCTGTGAGTGGCATGAAGACGTCGATGAGAAGTTGGTTCGTTGTTCTCGCAGGTGTCGCGATGCTCGGGCAAGATGTGACGACGATCTTCAAAGACAAGAACGATCACACCATAGGCAAACAGGTGTGCAACAAGACGGGCGCGTGCAAAGGCTACGATAAGAATGGGCACGAGGTGGGCCGTTTCGATGGCAAATACACCTACGATAAAAACGGTCATAGCATCGGAACGGGCAACCAGTTGAGTGCTCTCGTAGTCATGGCGGCGAAGAAATAAGGGCACGCTGGAACTCAGGCTCGACGTACGAATTCGACAACATCAAACATGCCCTGAAGTCGTCAAGAAGATCCAGAACAATCCACCCTGAAGAAACCGGAGCTGGCCATGGACGGGACGGGTTGTGAGGAATGGCGGAATCTGATTCAGGGTGCCTTCGGGGGGGAGGATGCCCAGTTCGCCGGCCACCCGAACGATGAGGCACGGGCCCTGGCGATGATCGCAGCCGCCCGTGACGCCGGCGCGAGCCGCGAAATTGTCAGGGAGGCGATTCACGCGCACCTGGTTTCGCTTGGCCTCGAACTCGTCTACGAGGTTGATCGGGTACGTGAGATCGACAACTTCCTGGATTCTCGCTGGGGGGGGCTGGGAGCTCTGGATTGATCGCCGAGGAGAACAAATAACGGTAGGGTGAAGGCGAAGGCTGCTTTGACCCGTCGTGTGTTCCTTCGACAGACACCTGGCCGACGCAGTCCGGTGGATAAGGTTATTTGATTTAGAGGGTTGCGAAATCGGGCGATCGATTGAATTGATTTATTGACGAATATCGGCGACACTATTGACAAATTGCACCACCGACCTCGTTCCGATGATCAAGCCGCTGAACCGCTCAGCCTCCTTGGCCGATTTAAACGCCGGCTCCTTTTCCTCGCCGAGCACGACCGGCAGGTAGGCACTCGGCATGACGAGGTCGGGGGCCGAGACCAGGGCGGCGAACAGGCCGTCGAGGGCATCGATCCCGCCGATTCCGCCTGGCTGGCCGGCCAGAAACCGGTGGAGGACCAGCTCTCGTTCGGAAAGGGGCCGGGAAGGGGAGAGCATGAACTGGGGTTAGCCCAGCAATCCACCGATGCCAACCCGTCGGGGGGGGAACCTGATCCGGAACCGCGGCCCTATGCGGTCACGAGTCCTCGCCCGTCCTCGTCCAGAGCAGGAGCGCGCCGCACGGCGTGCCCGTGCTCTGGAACTGGGGCGGGAGCTCGCTCGGCCCGCGATACACTTCGATCCCTTCGAGCGAGCCAACCAGGTAGTCGTCGATGTTCGGCGGGTCCGGCTGATTCCACGCCCAGATTTGCGCCCCGTCGAGGTACACCGAGAGATAGCAGGCTTCCGAAAACAGAATCTGCGGACTCGCCGGGCAGTGCAGTCGGATATCGTTCGACGCGCCAACCCCCCGGCCCGTTGCCGCCGCGAATCCGCCGCCGCAGTTCGATGGACGCATCACCAGCCGGACCCCGACCAGACTCCGGAGGACGTTGCTGAGCGGCAACGCTTCCTTGCCCTTGAGTTCGATCCGAGTCAGGAACTTTCCGAGCCCCATCTGACGGCGTCGTTCGAGTTCTTCCATCTTGGCGCTCTGAAACTTGGACTCCGGTGCTTTGGCCACGAGGTCAGGAAGCCGGACGACCTCGGGCGTGAGCCCGATATCGACATCGAGGGTGTCGGCAGGGCCAACCACCAACTCGAATTCCACCGCCCGGTACCCGATCGCTTGGGCAGTCCCGGCATAGCGCCCGGCGGGGATACTGTCGAGCCGGTACCTCCCCTGCAGGTCCGACTGCGCGACCCGGCCGATCGGCTCAAGGCGGACCCGAGCGCCGAGGAGACGCCGCGAACCGGAATCCGACCGGACGACGCCCCGGACCACCGACTGGGCGGCCACGCGGCCGGTCGATGCGCCGGCGCCGCCTAACAGGAGCAGGATTACCGAGCAGGTTCGGGTCGGGCTCATCACCGCGTGGCTCCGAGTGGCACAGCAACGATCAGAGAGTGGCTGCTGCCATGAAGGTAGCACCGCGGGCCAAACGGTTGGCGCCGGGCTAAGTTGGGACCCATGCCCGCCGCCGACCCTGCCCTCGATCTGACTCGCCTGCTCGATGCCGCGCTCGCCGACCCGAGCGCCCGGACGATGGAGGCACTGCTCCGGTGGTTGCTCGCCGCGCCGCCGGATGCGAACGGAGCGAGGGACCGACGGGCCGCGCGCCTGGCCTCGCTGTCGGCCGCCGTGACGGCGCATCCACGGGCCGACCGGCTTCGGATCAAGCTGAGCGAGGTCTGGGCCCACCCTTCGGCCGTGCGGTTGCTGGCGGAGACTGGCCTCCCGGCTCACGGCACCCTGATCAAGGAAGCCGCCGAGCGACTGGTCGACCGGCTGGTGCCACGGTTCGAGTCCGACGCCGACCTCTTCCTGATGATCTCCCGGCTCCCGTTGACGGACGCGGATGCCCTCTGGGTGGCGAGCCGCTCGGAACCGGACCAAGGGCCCTGGCAGCCGATCCTGGCCCCGCTCCAAAGCGCCGTGCCGGACGCGGCTCGGCTGGTGGCGGTCCGCGCCGGGGCGCTCGGCCTGGGGCGAGAGGTGCTGGAACTCGGTGGAGCGACGCAAGGTGCGGCGTCGCCGTTCCTCAGGCTGCCGGCCGCCGTCGACGCCCTGGCCGCGGGCCCAGCCGACCTCGCCCTCCGCGATCGGTACGCCGCCCTCAGGGCTGAGTGCGCCGACGTGCTCATTGAGGCCGACAAGGCGCTCGAAGCGCGGGGCGTCTCGACCGACCTCTTGTACCAACTCGAGCTGCTGCGAGCCCTGTTCCACCGTCTGGACCACCTGATCGGGACGCTGTTGGCGACGACCACCGGTCCCTACCTCGCCGCCGAGATCCTCCGAGCCAGCGTGCACCAGCATGGGCTTCGGTCGCTGGCCCGCCAGACGATGAAACGCCTCGCCCTCAAAGTGACCGAGCACACCGCCGAAACGGGCGAGCACTACGTGGTCCGAGACCGACAGGAGTGGGAGACGACCAGTCGGTCCGCGGTTGGGGGAGGATTAGTGACCGGGGTCACGGCGTGGCTCAAGTATCTGATCGCCGCAGCGCCCCTCGTGCCCCTGGTTCAGGGTCTGGCCGCGACCCTGAACTACAGCGCGAGTTTCTTCGCGATGCAACTCGCCCATTTCACTCTCGCCTCGAAGCAGCCCGCGATGACGGGAGCCGCCCTGGCCTCGGTCATGGGCGACCGGGACGACGTCCAGCGGCAGGTGGAACTCGTCGCCGGGATCACTCGTTCGCAGGTTGCCGCTACCCTCGGCAACGTCCTCGCGACCATCCCGGCGTCCGTCGTGATCGTGGTCCTGGCCGGGTGGCTCAGTGGCCAGCCTCCGCTCCCCGAAGCGACGGCGATCCACTCGATCCACAGTGTCCATCCATTCCGGTCCCTGACCATTCCGTTCGCGATGGTCACCGGCGTCTTTCTCTGGATCGCGAGCCTCGCCGCCGGGTGGGCTTCCAATTGGAGCGCCTACCGCGGGCTCCCTGAAGCCCTCGAAAAACATCGGGGCCTCTGGGCGGTCATCGGCGCCGAGCGGGCTCAGCGGTTTGGACGCTGGGTCGGCCGCAACGTCAGCGGGCTCGTGGGGTATCTGGCGCTCGGATTCCTGCTCGGATTCGTGCCCGTCGCGTTCGACAAGTTCGCCGGTCTCGGCTTGGAGGTGCGGCACGTCACCCTCCAGGCGGCATCGCTCACGCTTGCGGCGGGATCGCTCTACGGGACCGAGGCCTTCCACTGGGGGGAGGTGGCGTGGGGGGGGCTCAGCATCCTGCTGATCGGCACCGCGAATTTCGCCGTTTCCTTCGTCCTGGCCCTTCGAACCGCGGCCCGAGCCCGGGATCTCGGGTCGGTGGAACGAAAGCGGCTGGGCGCCGCGCTCCGGGCCGCCTTTCGAGCCGACCCCCGCCGATTCCTTTGGCGGCCGCGAGCACCGGCCTGAACCGACTCACCGGTTACTCCGCATCCGCCCGGAGCGCCTCGGCCACCGGCAACCGCGCGGCGAGCCAGGCCGGGTAGGCCGCGGCCAAGATTCCCGAGAGCAGGACGCTGATCGACGCGACGGTGATGCTCCGCTGATCGGGCACAAAGAACGAAATCGCCGCCGGGAGCCCGGGGAACGACGTCAGAATGGCATCGAGGTACCGCGCCGTCACCAATCCGAGCCCGACGCCCAACCCGGCACCCACGACCGTCAGGACGGCGCCTTCGGTCATCACCATCCGGATAATCCGGCTCCGCCGAAATCCGATGGCCCGGAGCACCGCGATCTCACCGCTCCGCTCGTTGACCGCAATCGTCAGAATGGTGCCCACCAGCAGCACGCCCACCACCAGGCTGATGGTGGCCAGAATCAGCGAGAGCTGTTGGAAGTAGGCGAGCCGGGTTCGAAACCGGACCACCATGGCCGCAACGCTGTTGACCTCGATCGTAGGATAGGCCGCGGTGATCCGCTTTGCGGCGGCCTCGACGTCGGCGCCGTCCTTGATCTTGACCATGACCATCGAGGCTACATCTCGATCGGGAAACCGGCCGAGTTGCTGCATGACCCGAAAGTTGACCCCGACCGAGCGCTGGCCCCGGGCGTCGTAGAGCCAGCGGACCACGCCGCGGACCACGAGCCGGCGCTCGACCGCCGCCTGGGCCGACTGCGGATCGAGGCGGCCCAGCACGGTGACGGTATCGCCGATCTGCCAACCGATGGCGGCGACGACGGGGGCGCTCACCAAGACGCCGGCGGTATCCGAGGGTCCGAGGTCAGCACCCTGCTCTACCTGATAGAGGCCCTGCCCCGCCGGATCGACCCCATACCCGACCAGAGTGACCAAGCTGTCGCCCGACGGAGTGTGAATCGAGCCGGCCACCACCGGGCCGGCGGTTTCGATGTCGGGATCGGCGCCAAGGCCCGCGAGCACCGGAGTGATGTTGGCGATGGTGGCCTCGGTGTCGAACGGCAAGGTGCCCTTCGGCGAAAGCCGGATCTGGAACCCCCGGCTCAAGAGCATCTGGCTGAACGACCGCTCCATCCCGCCTGAGAGCATCACCATGTCGAGCAGGAGGGCCGCGGCCACCGCGATGCCTAACACCACGAGCCCGGTCCGGACCGGGTGGCGGCGAAGGTTCTTGGTGACGAGCGGGAGGATCACGCGGCCCGCCGCCAGAGCGCCAAGGGCCGGGCCCGGACCAGCCGGGCCGCAGCGAGAGCGCCGGCGCCGATGCCTAACACCAGGGACAGGCCGACGCCGAGCGCGATGATGTCGGGGGTCAGGTAGGCGAAGACCAGGGAAGTTTCGAACCGGCGCTGATAGACCCAATTGGTGATCGCGCCGGCGGCGGCGGCCAGGCCGATGCCGACCACCGATCCGACGGCGGCAATCAGGGTGGCTTCGAGCACGAAAGCGGTGAAGATCGTGGTCCGGCTGATCCCGATCATCCGCATGACCGCCGCATCGAGCCGGCGCTCCTCGACTTTGAGGAGCATGATGCAGAGCAGGAACACCGCACTCGCCACGATCGCGATCAGGCCGATGGCCCGATGAAACCGGCTCACCACCGCGAAGGTCTGCGAGGACTCCGCGGCAATCGCGGCGGAGGGATAGGCCCGGTACCCGAACGCCAACTGGTCGAGCCGGCCAGCGGCACTATCGGGCGAGACATTTGGCGCTACCGCGACCCCGATCCGGTCGACCCGGTCGGGATAGCCCAGCATGGCCGCCAGATCAGGGAGGTGAAAGCGAACCTGGTATTCACCCCGGAGGGCGGTGGCGGGGTCGGGCCTCGGCAGGTAGATGGCTTCGACGATGAACCGACGAGCCGGTTGGTCGGCTGCGGACGTCAGGGCAATAGTATCGCCGACGCCGACTTTGAATCGATCGGCCAGGCGCTGCTCGATGGCTACCCCGGGAAGATCGGCCGAGACCGCGAGCGCGAGCCAGAAGAACATCATACTGGAGGTTACATCGGCCGCCCCCGATTTTGCGAGCCTTGCTGAAACCGACCGCGGGGGGTAGTGTTGGCTCGCAATCGAGAGACAGGGCCTCCCGGAAGTTCGGTTCAAAGCCGACGCGGCCCCGCCACTGTAAGAGGGATCAGTTCGTTCGCGAGGTTGGTTGCCACTGGGGCCGAAGTCCGGCCTCGGGAAGGCATCGCGAACGACCCTCGAGCCAGGAGACCGGCCCTTGTCTCGCCCGCACGATTTCCCTCGGGGGAGGGAGCGGGGCGAGGCAACGCGTTTTGTTGCCCCCGCCAGCACCGTCAGTCGCTGACGGGGCTTTTCGTTCGGGATACCTTTGGTCCCCAGGTAACCCACCGATGTCCTGCATCACCCGTTTCCGCGTCATGGCGGCCGTCGCCGCGCTCGTCGTTCCATCGTCCGTCGTCGCCCAACAGGCCCGCGATTCCGTCCGGCTCAAGGAGTTGGTCGTCACCGCCAGTCGCGAGGTGGTGCCCGCCAGAGTTCGGGCCGCCGCCGCGGACGTCATGCCCGCTGAGGAGCGGGCCCGTCGACAGCTCACCCGATTGTCCGAGGCCGTGCGACTCCTGCCCGGCCACGGCGTGGTCGGCACCGGCGGCCTCGGGGGCACCACCTCGCTCTTCACGCGGGGGGTCAACTCGAACCAGACCCTGATCCTGATCGACGGGATCCGAGTCAACGATGCCAACGCCAACCCGGGAGCGCTGCTCGGCGGGTTTGAATTCGGCGGGTCGGACCGGCTGGAAATTGCCCGGGGACCGCAGAGCACCTCGTTCGGCGGGGCGGCCATCGGCGGCGTGGTGGCGATATCGAGCGCACTCGGAGACGCCGGGACCAGCGTGACCGCGCGGACCGAGGCGGGCTCGTTCGGAACCTACCGGGGCCGAGCGACGGTGGCAGCCGGCAGCGGGCGGTTTCGGTTGGTGAGTTCGTTGTCGGGCGCCGATGTCCAGAACGAGCGACCCGACAACGCCTACGACCAACGAACCCAATCCCTCCGGATGGAGTACCGCGCCAGCCCCACGCTCGCGATCGGCGCCACGGTTCGCGGCCTCCAGCAATCGGTGGTGAGCCCGGGCGACATCCGGACCAGCAACACGACCCCGTCCGGCACCACGACCTTCGACCATTCGCTCGCCACCGCGTATCTCAATGCCCAGCCCAGTTCCCGGTGGTCCACCCGACTGACGTTAGGCGGCCAAGGATACTTCCTGCGCGGCAAGAGCCGGTACAACGGGGGCGACGAGTTCGTGTCGCGCCTGAAAACCACCCGGTGGGTGGCCGACTGGCAGCATCGGGTGGCGGTCAGCTCGCAGGTGGCCGCGATCGCGGGGATCAACGCGGAGTGGAGCGAGGTGACCGACAACGACGGCCGGCGCGACGAGCGGCTCCAGGCCGGCTACGCCGAACTGACCGCGACGCCGAACCGGAATCTGGTGATCTCGGCAGGCGCCCGGCGTGATGATTACACCACGTTTTCCGCCCGGACCACGGGCCGGGTCACCGCGGCCTACTTCCTTCCGGCGGCCGGCCTCAAGTTTCGGGCAACCATCGGCACCGGGTTCATGCCGCCGAGTCTGGCGGCCCGGTACGGCAGCCCGTTCCAAAAGGCGAATCCCAGTCTCCGCCCGGAGCGGTCGCGGGGCATCGACGTCGGTGTCGATCGATTCTTCGATGGCGGCCGGGCCGTCGCGAGTGTTACGGTGTTCGAGAACCGGCTCACCGACCTGATCGGCTTCGAGTCGGCGGACTATCCGGAACTCGGGCGGAGCATCAACATCGCCCGAGCCCGGACCCGGGGGGTCGAGGCCTCGGCGCGGGCGGAGCACGGCGCATTCGACGGCCGGCTGAGCTACACTTTTACCGACGCGATCGATCTCGGCGCGCCGACCGTCGAGGAGGAACGACTGATCCGGCGACCCCGGCATGCCGTGGCGGCCGATCTCGGATTCCGGCACGGGGCGGCGACGGCCGGACTTGGGATGTTCGGCGCCTTGGGCCGGGAGGACAGCGACTTCAATGTCTTTCCGTTCCGCCGGGTCAATCCGGGCGACTACCTCGATGCCCGGATCTACGGCGGGTGGCGGTTCGGGCCGGGGCTGGTGGTGGAGGCCCGCCTCGAGAATGTGTTCGGGTCGCGGTATGAGGAGGCGTATGGCTTTCCGGCACTCGGCCGGCGAGTGACCGTTGGGTTCGGGATCAACCGTTAGGTCACATGGCGATTGCGTTGGCCTGGAGCACCGGCAAGGACGCGGCGTGGTCGCTGCACCTGCTGCGTCAGCAGCGCCGCGAGGTGGCGGCGCTGATCACGACGGTGACCCGGGATTTCGACCGGGTGGCGATTCACGGGGTGCGCCGGAGCGTGCTTCGCCACCAGGCCGCGCTGGTCGGTTTGCCGCTGTTCGAGGTTGAGTTGCCGTATCCCTGTACCAACGAGTTCTACGAGTTTGCGTTTGCCGGCACGCTCCGGCAGGTCGCGGAACAGACCGGGATCACCGGGGTGGCGTTCGGCGACCTCTTCTTGTCGGATGTCCGGGCGTACCGGGAGCAGTTGCTCGAGCCGTTGGGTTTGGTGCCGGAGTTTCCGCTTTGGGGCAGCCGAACCGATTTGCTGATCCGGAACATGCTCCGGGCCGGGGTGGTGGCCCACGTGGCGAGTCTCGATCCCACCAAGGTGCCGTCGCGATTTGCCGGCTGGGCCATCGATCGCACGTTCCTGGAGGCCCTACCGCCGGACGTCGATCCCTGCGGCGAACGGGGCGAGTTTCATACGATCGCCTCGGATGGCCCGATGTTCCAGTCGCCGCTTCGGCTGATTCCCGGCGAAGTCGTCGAGCGTGAGGGCATCGTGTACGCCGATTTTACCCTCAATGCGCCGGTGGTCGAATGAACCCGCCCATTGTTTCTCCCTGTCGGCGGATTTGCCGGATCGGCGACGACCACCGCTGCGATGGCTGCGGCCGGACCCTGGGCGAAGTGGGCGCCTGGCTCGGACTGTCCGACCGGGCCCGCCGGATCGTGATGGACCGGGTGGCTGACTGGGTGCCCCGGGACGATCAGCCCGCTACCACGTCCATCGAACGCCCCCGTTAACGACCCGCCCGTCGAGCGGCCCCCAGGCATCGACGGTCCAGTTACCATCCGGCGCCCGGAACGGCCGGATCAGCGGGTCGGACTTGGTCTGACGGACGTCGGTCAGATTTTCGAAGTTGACGAACAAACTCGCCCGGCCGACGCGCCGTTCTGCCAGCACGCCGAGTACGAGGTACGGTTGGGACGACGAGCGATAGGGGTTTGACTCCAGCGACTGCCGACCGGTGTAGTACACCTCCAACCCAATCCGCCCCCGTTCGTCTTCGGCGACGGCTACTAAGCCGGCGGTATGCCGAGGCGTCAGGGGCGTCGATCGCCGCGAGGTGCCGTTCGGCTCCGGTTCGCTGGTGGCAACGAAGGCGTACGACCCGATCACGGCAAACGGTGCCCGGCGAAAATTGAGGGACAAATCGGCCCCGGCCGACCGAACCGGCCCGATGGCGTTGACCAGTTCGACCCGCGGCAGGGCCGTCGCCGCGTCGCGCAGCTCGGCGGCGTGAGCAATCCGAGCGGTGAAGGCGCTCAGATTCAGCTCCAGGGGGCCGAGCAAGCCGCGGACATCGATCGACCCGCTCACCGCCCGCTCCGCCCGAAGGTTGCCTAACGGCTGCAACCGGGCCAGGCCGGTGCGCTCGGTTTCTTCGACCAGGGGCGTCGGGCCGAAGAAGCCGGCGCCGAGCGACCCGCGAAGCGACCAACCCGAGCCGGCTTTGACCAGACCGGAGACCCTCGGACTCAGCTGGGTCCCGTACCGGCTGTGATGGTCGAGGCGAACGCTGGCCGCTACGGCCCCTCGGCGGCCCGCATGGTCGGCTTGGACGAAGACGCCTGGTACCGTGAAGGCAAAATCGAACCCCGGGAGCCGCTCCGACCGATACCGATCGGCCGAGATCGCCGCGCCGAGCAACCACTCGGTTTGGCCCCGAGTTTCGGTCACGGTGGCCTCGGCGAACCAGGTCAGGTGGCGATCGGGCTCGTCGACCGGCCCGAACTGGTGGGCGTGGCGGAGCGACGTACCGGAGGACCGGAGTTGCAGCCACCGTCCACTGCCTGCCCGCCATCGCCCCACCAGCCCGCCGTCAACCCGGGTCGTCCCCACTCGCTCCTCGAAGGGCAGCCCATCGGGGGCAACACGGCCCGGCAAGGTTCCGCCGGTCCGCGATTCGATCGTGGTACCCACCGTTGCCAGAAGGGACTGGCCGGTCGAGTCATGCCAGAACAGACGAGGCCGGACCACGACGCGGCGGTAGCCGGGGACATCGGCCCACCCGTCCTGGTCGCGATCGGCCTTGGCCTGGGTATGACCGCCCACCAACGCGGTGACGCCCCAGGTGGGGGACAGTTCCCGGCCTAGATAGGACACCACATCGGCTCCACCCAAGCTGGTGGCATTGAGGAGCGTGGTACCGCCCCCCGAGGGGGGCCGCGAGATCAGGTTGACGACGCCGCCCAGCGCCGATCCACCGAAGAGGGCCGACGCCACCCCTTTGATGATCTCGACTTGGCCGAGATCGACCGGCGGGATCTGGAGTGGTCCGAATGCCCCGATCCGTTCGCCAAAGAGCGGGAGTCCGTCGGCCAGGACCTGGGTATAGCGCCCCCGAAGCCCTCGGATTCTGATCCCGGCCCCGCCTAACGATGGATTGGTGGTTTGGGCTCGGACGCCCCCGGTTTCGTTCAGCATCATGACGATGTCGCCCGGGGTCATCAGCTGCTTTTCGTCGATCTCCTCGGTGTCGAGGACTTCGACCCGAAGGGCCTCGTCGTCGACCCGCCGGTTGGTTCGCGCGGTGGTGACGATCAGGGTTTCCAGCTCGGCGGGCGCCTCATCCAATTCGATCTGGATCGAGGTGTCCGCCGCCGCCAGCACCAAGGCCACCGTGTCCGGAATCCACCCGACCGCGACGACCACGAGCCGATGGGCGCCGGGTTCCGCCGCGAACCGAGCCAGCCCGGCCCGGTCGGTTGAACGGACCACCGAGTCCAGCGTGACCCGGGCACCCGCCAACGCCCGGCCGCCTCCGGTGACCTGGACACTCAGCTGTACTTCCCGCTGGGCAACAACGACCGCCGGTGGACCTCCGGCGATGACGGCGGCCGCCAGGACCCAACGGTTCAGTCCGGCCACCGCCACCCGCGGAGTTCGTAGTAGCGGCGCCGCGGCAACGCGTTGAAGGGGTGGATCCCGTTCCGGCGGCACCACCAGAAGTGAACGGTCAGTCCAAGCAGCCCCAAGACCGCCGGCAGGAGCAAGGCCCAGTGGCCGATCGATCGGGCCAACAACAAGGTCGCGCCCGACAGGATCGTCCATTTTAGGACCTTCTTCCACCACGGGGTTTCGCCCTCGAAGGTGGCGAAGATGCTGTTGCCGAGGATGACCAGGGCCAAGAGGACGGCGAGTTCGATTTCCATGGGCTTAGAAGTAGGTGGCGAAGCCAATCTGAAATCCGGCGGTCTGGCTCCGCGGGTTGCCGACCAGATCGCGGGTCGATTGGTGCCGGTAATTGGCCCGGAATACGGTGCCCGCCGCCGGGCGGAAGCTGATTCCGGCGGTGATGGCATTGACGTCATCACCCCGGACGAGATCGGTGGCGGCGAAACGGCCCAGGTTGAAATCGGCCCGCTCGAGCCGGACCACCGCACTCAGAACGGGCCGTTCCAGGCCCCGGATCTTCGGCCGCCAGACCGGCATCGTGGCATCGAGGTAGAAACCCCATTGGCGGTCGGCCATCAACTCGCCGAGATCGTCGGGGAGGTCGATCCGGGCCCAGGCCGTCTCGCCGCGGAGCGCCACCGGGCCGACATCGGTGGCGAGATCGACGGCCAGAATCGAGAGCCGGCGTTTCGGCGCAACGACCACTCCGTCGGTCCGGAAGGTGTTATAGATCCCACCATAATAGGAGACGCCGAGTTCGCCCCACCGACGGGCCATTGCCGCCAAACGGCCGGACACCGCCGGGGAGCCGTTGTTGTCTTCAGCAAACCGTTCTTCGCTCTTACCCGACGCCAGTCGGGTACGCCCGAGGGGATTGAGGATGACCCCGTCGCCCAGGCCGTTGGTCAGGTAGGCATCGTACGACATCGAAAACCCCTTGGGAGCGAGGCGCCCATGGACCCCGAACCCGACCTCCGACAGCGTGGCGGGAATGATCTCAGTCGACACCAGCGGCCGCTCGACGAAGTCATAGCGAGGGCTGTCGTGGTTGGCGTTGAAGGCGCCGATCGGCGGGAGGAGGATGCCGGCCCGGGCCACCAGTGACGGCGTGATCACGAAATCGACCAAGGCCGTCTCGAGGGCAATTTCTTCGGTGCCGTGCTCGAACTCGAGCTCCGACAGAAACCGGATCCGCCGCCCGACCGACGAGTAGAGGAAGATGTTGAAGCGCCGGAGCTCCATCGACCAACCCTCGCCGACCCCGTCGGTGAGGAGGTACGAGCCATTGGCTTCGGCATAGCCGCCAATCGCGGTCCGTCCGGCGGACGCGATGAACGGCCGCTGGAAGATTCCGCCCTGCACCATGCCGGTGTCCTGGACCGCGAAGGTGGCCACCAGCAGCGCGGCGATCATAGTTCGATCACGACGTGGTCGCCCTCGATGGTGGTCGGAAATTTCCGGAGCGGGCGTTCGGTCGGACCCTTCAGGACTTCGCCGGTGTGGGTGTACTCACTCCCGTGACAGGGGCAGACCAGCTTCTCCGCCGCCGGTTCGACCGGACATCCGCGGTGCATGCACCGGGTGGACACCGCCGAGTAGGTGCCGTCGGCGAGCCGGTGAACGAAGATCGGCAGGTCGCCACCAGGCGGATCGATCAGCGCCGACCCTTGACGGGATAACTCATCGATCCGGACCAGGAGGCGGCGGCCCACCACCGACACGTTGGCGAAGGAGAACGGGATACATCCGGTGGCCGAGAGCGCCGCGCACCCGCCGACCACCCCTTCCAGCCGATGGACGAATTGACGCCGGTTCATAGCGACCTCAAGAAGGCGAGCAACCGCTGGACATCGCCGGCCGGCAAGCTCCGAAAGGCGGCCCGGCTCGCGGCCGCTTCGCCACCGTGGAGCTCGATTGCCTGCTCGAGCGTGGTGGCCCGGCCGTCGTGGAGGTAAAAAGCCCGGCCACCCTGGGCCCGCTCCGCGAGACCAAGGCCCCAGAGCGGCGCCGTCCGCCACTCGGCGGTCGTGGCCGTGCCCTCGGTGTACTGGTCGTCGAGAGCCGGTCCCATATCGTGGAGGAGGAGGTCAGTGAAAGGGTGAAACGTGACCCGGTCCAAGGCTTGGAGCCGGGACGGTCCGGTGGTCAGGGCCGGAACGTGGCACTTGGCGCATCCGATTGCGGTAAACACCGCGGCGCCGGCCGCCTCGTCCGTGCCGGCGGGATTCCGGCGAGGCGGCGGGCGGAGCGTCTTCAGATAAAAGACCACCCGAGCCACCGTGCTCGACGACACCTCGGGATCCGGCACCCCGTCGCTCGCGAAGGTACCAACTTGTGGGTTGACCGGGTCGTTCGGCAGGAGATCGGTCGTGAGCCCCATGTCTTCGTGGTAGGCGTTCACGGTTTGATGGAGGAGATTGATGGCCCCGGCCTTCTTCCCAAACCGGCCGATGTAGCGCCCCTCGGCGACCGGATGGCGGCCCTCGAGCCGGGCGGCCTCGACCAACAGATCGGTCGGCAGGAGCAGCTGGAGGCGACCCGAGATTCCGTCGCCGTTCCGGTCGTCGGGGTCGGCCAGCGCGACCAGAGTCGCATCATCGACCGCTTCCAGCAGGCCGAGGCCGGTGACACTCGGCGCGGTGAACACGGCCACGCCGGTGGCGCCATCGGGCACTCGCTCCGCGACATAGTTGAGGATGGCGCGGTTCTGAACTTGAGGGCCGCCGTCAGCCAGCATCGGATCGAAGCCGGTCGGCGTCATCCGGCCGAACCGGGTCAGGTTGAACACCGGGTGGCCCTTGCCGTCGCCGACGTGGCAACTGGCGCAGGCCTGAGCGACGAAGATCGGCCCCAAGCCGTCGGCCACGCCAAAGATCCGGTTGAACTCCGCGTCGCCGGCCAGATGGGCGGCTTCTTGCTCGCGACTCAGGCCCGCGACGGATCCCGCCAACACCCGGTCCTGGTCCGGCGCGCCGGGCAGGACGGCATCGCAGCCCGCGAGTGACGCCGCGGCCAGGGTCACGACGATCAGAGTGCGCATCAAGTGCCGTCCCGGGAACAGAGTAGCAACGCGGCCAGTTCATGGCCCACGATTCGTTCGGCCCCGGCGAGATCGAGCTTCATCGGGCCCTGAAACGGCTGGGCATCGACCACTTTGACCGGCGTTCCCGGAACCAGGCCGGCCGAGGCGAGATACCGGAGCCGGCCGGCATCGCCGGTATCGGCGCGCCGAATCGTGACCGTCTCACCGGTGCGGACATCGCTCAGCGGAACGTGAATGAAGTCGACGATCCCGCCATCGACGTCGGGGATCGGGTCGCCGTGGGGATCGAACCGGGGATTCCCGAGCGCCACCGCCATGCGCTCCACCAACCCGTCCGACACGGCATGTTCGAGCCGTTCGGCCTCATCGTGGACGGTGTCCCAGGTGTAACCCAGAAAGCCCACCAGATAGCTCTCGATGAGGCGATGGCGGCGAAGCATCCGGAGCGCAATCCGGCGGCCGTCGGGCGTCAGCCGCACTCCGCGATACGGGGAGTGTTCGACCAGACCCTGTTCGGACAATCGCTTGACCATGCCGCTGACCGACGCCGGCGTCAGGGCCAAACGCAGCGCCAAGCCGGTGGTCGACACGGGGTCCTCACCCGAGGACAGCCGGTAAATGGCCTTGAGGTAGTCTTCGCCGGACGGGGTCAGCGGCTCGCCGCTGCTGTGGGCTGTCATGCGAGGAGCCGCCAGACTTGGGCCACCAGAAAACAGACCACCACGCCGAGCGCGACCGGCAGCACCACCGACACCGTGGTCCACTTCCAACTCTTGGTTTCCCGATAGATCGTGTAGATCGTCGTCGAGCAGGGATTGTGGAGCAACGAGAACAGCATCAAGCACAGTCCGGTCAGGGTCGTCCACCCCGCCGAGCGGAGCAACTCGCCGACTTGGGCGGTTTCCATTTCGAACATGACGCCGTTGCCGGCCCCCATGCCCGCGATCCGGGCGGTATGGACGGTGAGCATCAGCACGCTCGGAATGACGATCTCGTTGGCCGGGATGGCCACGATGTAGGCCAGCAGAATGACCCCGTTCAACCCGAGCATGACGCCAACGGGGTTGAGCCACCCGACGAGGTGATCGGCGATGCTGGCGTTCCCGATGGTGACGTTGGCCACCAGCCAGATGACGGCGCCGGCGGGGGCGGCAAACACGATGGCCCGCCAGAGCACGATCAGGGTCCGATCGATGAGCGAGGTGTAAAGGGTCTCGAGGATTTTCGGGGGCCGATAGGGCGGTAACTCGAGGCTGAACGTAGTGGCCTCGCCCTTGAGCATGGTCCGGGTCAGGAGCCAGGAGGCGGTAAACATCGTGACGATGCCAAGCACCGCGATCCCGACGACGGCCGCCGCGGAGACCAGTCCGGCCATCCGGGCGGGGGCCAGGCTGCCCAAGAAGATCGAGGCAATCAGGATCTGAGTCGGCCAGCGTCCGTTGCAGAGGGAGAAGTTGTTGGTGAGAATCGCGACCAGGCGTTCGCGGGGACTGTCGATGATCCGGGTGGCGACCACGCCGGCCGCGTTACACCCGAACCCCATGCACATCGTGAGGGCCTGCTTCCCGTGGGCGCCGGCCCGCTGAAAGAAGCGGTCGAGATTGAAGGCCACCCGCGGCAGATAGCCGAAGTCTTCCAGCAGGGTAAAGAGCGGGAAGAAGATCGCCATCGGCGGGAGCATCACACTCACCACCCACGCCGTGGCCAGATAGACGCCGTCGATCAACAACCCGGACAGCCACCACGGGAACCCGATCGCAGCTGCCCCGTTCTTGAGCCAGGGATGGGCGGTATCGATCAACAAGTCCGCCAAGTACGCCGAGGGCACATTGGCGCCGGTGATGGTGAGCCAAAACACCGCCATGAGCAAGGCGAGCATGAGCGGGAAGCCGAACCACCGGCTGGTCAGCAGCCGGTCGAGCCCCCGGTCGAAATCGAATTTGACCCGGCGAACCCCGACCAGACTGACGCTCTCGGCGATCCGGTGGGCCGTCTCGTACATGCTCGCGGTCAGGGTATCGTGAAAGTCCGGGGGCAACCGCCAGCGTTGGTCGGTCACGGCATCGAGCAGCGCTCGTTGCGCCGTGGTCATCACGGGCGCCGCCGACGGCGTTTGATCCGGCGTCGTACGCCATTCCCCGCTGGCGAGGCTCCCGATTTCGCCGGTTTCGACCGCGAGCCGGACCCGGTCGTCGGCGTTGAGGAGCCGGAGCGCCACCCACCGAACGTTGGGAAGCCCGGGAAAAGCCGCTTCGATCAACGGCACCAAGGCCCGGATGGACGACTCGACCGCCGGCGGATGTTCCTCGATCCGGTACGGCGTCGTCCGGCGGGCGCCGGTGGCGACCGCGTGGACCGCCGCCAGCAGCTCAGGGATCCCCTCGCCCCGGCGGGCCGATGCGGCAATGACCGGCACGCCGAGCGCGGCTTCGAGCTTGGCGGCGTCGATCCCGATGCCGTGGCGGCGGGCCTCATCCATCAGGTTGAGGCAGACCACGACCCGATCGGTGATTTCGAGGACTTGGAGCGCGAGGTTGAGATTCCGCTCGAGGCGGGTGGCGTCGAGCACCACCACGGTCACATCAGGGCGCCCAAAGAGCAGGAAATCCCGCGCGACTTCTTCGTCGGCACTTCCGGCCTGGAGCGAGTAGGTGCCGGGGAGATCGATCAGCCGGGCCCGCTTCCCCTGATTGAGGAAGGTGCCTTCGGCGCGGGCCACGGTTTTTCCGGGCCAGTTGCCGGTGTGCTGGCGGAGCCCGGTCAAGGCATTGAACACCGTGCTCTTCCCGGTGTTCGGATTCCCCGCGAGCGCGACGATATAGTCTTGGCGACTCGACGGACCGGCCAGCTGGACCAGGGTCATGCCGCGGCCACCGGTACCGGAGCCCGCCGGATGTAGATCCCCCGCGCCTGGGGACGCCGGAGCGCGATCAGCGCGCCCCGAATCCGAAAGGCCATTGGGTCGCCGCTCGGGCTTTGGAGTTCGGCCACGATGTCGGTGCCCGGCAGCACACCGAGATCGAGCAACCGGCGGCGCTGGGGCCCCTGTACCGTGGGGGCGATCTGGACCACGATGGCCCGCTCGCCCGCCTTCAGGTCGTCGAGCCGCTCGAACAGGACCGTATGCCCGTCGCCCTCCTCGACCCGCTCGACGGTGACCGCCGACGCCATCAGCGGATCAAACCGGCGCGCCACTCCGCCGATCAGCACTTCGATGCCGTTGGGGTCGGCCTTGATCATCTTGACCGGCACCGCGACGTTCACGCCTAACGACAGGAGCCGGTGGAAGACCGTGGCCGGTTCGTCCTCGACGTGGATGACCGTGGCGGTGTCGCCGGCGGCCAAGGCCCCGAGGGGAATCCCATGGGCCGCCGGCAGCTGGCCGGCCTTGGTGGGAATCGGATCGCCGTGGGGATCGTACGCCGGGTGTCCCATCTTGGCGGCCAGCGCCTCGACTTCGGTCTCGCTCAGGCCGTGCTCAGCCGACTCGGCGAGGTCGTGCCAATCGGCCGGCGGGACCCCGGTGCGGTCGGCGAAATAGCGCTCGAGGAGCCGGTGGGTCCTCAAAATCCGGAGCGCATACGCCCGCCCCTCACCGGTCAGGACGAGGCCCCGATCGCTCAACTCCGACAGCCGCATCGCCCCGAGATTGGTAACCAAGGCATGGGCTTGGGCCGGGGGAATCTCGAGCACGCCGGCCAGGCTCTGGACGGTGGCGGTTTGCTCGGCGAGTTCGCAATTGAGGATGTGCTTCAGGGCGTCTTCGATCTGGACCCGCTGGCTCAAGCGGCGGCCCCGGCGGAGCCACGCCAGGACCCCAACCCGGGGCCATACCGCCACGGCGAGCAGAAGGACCAGGAGGCCAAACCACAGGAGCGCGATCGCCGATTCAGGCACTTATGGACTCCCCAAGGAATTACGGAATAGCGTCAGAATAATTTAGTATATACTAAACCTTTGATATGGTCAAGAGTTACCTTAGAACTGTCAGGACCCCAGCGTAAGAAGGGGGGTCAGAATCCGCTCGGTCATCCCCCAGACCACGCCTTGCTCCAGATGGTACCCGGGCAGCAGCATCTTGATCCCTTGGGTCTCAAACTCGAACGGACGATACACCCCCGGAGCCAGCAACCGGTCGATCGTGGTCCACTCGGCGCCGGCCACCTCATGATTGGCGATGATCTCGGCCCGGGACTCGAGCCGGAAGACGAAGGGCCGGACGATGACCGGCGGCAACGCCTGGGATCGGGGCGCCGAATCATCGCATTGACCGAGCAGCCGGGCACCCTGGAGGTCGACCCCGACCTCTTCCATGGTTTCGCGGATGGCGGTGGCCAACAGATTCGGATCGTCCGGCCCCCACCGCCCGCCCGGAAACGCCATGTGACCGGACCACCGGTCGCCCTCCCGGTCGGCGCGGCGAATCAAGAGCACCGCGTCCGGATCGGGAACCAAGATGACGGCGACCGCGGCCAGTTTTCGGGACGGATCATCGACCGTGGCGGGCACCCGCCGGGCGAGCGCCCCGGCGATCCGCTCGACGCGGTTCGGCAACAGAGGCCCCCGAGCCGTCACGCCAGGGTGCGGCTCAGCAGGTTGATCGAGGCGTCGAACACCTGCTGCACCTGGGCCGGGACGCCGACGAGCGGATGAACGGCGCCGAACGTGTGCCCGGCGCCCTCGATGACGAGGGGCTCCACGGTCCCCGGCCGGGCCGCGGCCTCGAGTCGTTTGGCCTCGGCGAGCGGCACGGCCTCATCGGCCGACCCGTGCACGAGGAGCCACGGCACCAGAATCCGGGCGGCGGCGGCTTCGATATCGAGCGTCGAATCGCTGAGGGCTTCGACCTCATTGAGGGTGTCGAGATACATCGGCAGGACCTCCTGGGTCCGGACGTTCACGATGTCGAGCCGCCCGGCCTCGCGCCAGGCCCGGCATTGCGCCGGATTCCACCGCCTAACGGTCGCGATCCCGGCCCAGGTCACCAGCGCCGAGATCCGCGGCCGGGTTGCCGCCCACAGCACCGCCATGCCCCCCCCGCGGGAGTGGCCGACGATCCCGACCGAGGACGGCCGGACGACGCCGAGGTGTCCGCCATCGAGTGCGGCCAGTACGGCGTCGAGATCCTGTTGCTCGGCCATGAAGGTGTTGTGACCGAACCGGTCCGGCCAGGCCGACTGGCCCGCGTCGTCGACGCCCG
>JANMHX010000247.1:0-3530 GCA_031375485.1 Gemmatimonadota bacterium
ACCGGTTTTCGAGACCGGCTCCTTCAGCCACTCGGACACCTGTCCTCAGAGCGGCATAAGATAAGGCTGGAGTAGGGGTTAGCGGTAGGGGATCGGTCCTCCTCCCGTCACCGCCGGTAATCCAGCGGCGGCGTCCGGTCGCCAATCCGGTTCTGGTAGACGAAGCCGTTCAGTCGACGCTCAAATTCGGCTCGGGCCGCCCCGAGGTGTTGGGGCTCGGCAAAGAGTTCGAGCATCGTCAGCGCCATCGCTTTGGCGGCCACCATCATGCCTTTGGCCCCGATGCTCATCCCCCCGGCCGCGACCGCTTGCCAGCTATGGGCCGGGGTGCCCGGAACCCAAGTGGCCGTCGTCAGCTGGACCGTCGGCACCACCCAACTCACGTCACCCACGTCGGTCGAGCCGCTCGACACGCCGGTCTCGGCCGGCTGGATTTGGGCTTCCGATCCCAGGGGTGGGAGGGCGCCGGTCAAGGTTGGCCGGATCATTTCGGCGAAGCGGCGTTCCTCCGGCGTGTATCGAATCCCCCCGGCGCGCTTCAAGGCTTGCTCGGCGAGGTCGGCCAAGTGGTCGTTTGGAAGAATATTGTAGACCGCATTGACGAGTTCCATTTCCATGGTGGTGCCGGTGCCCGTTGCCGCCCCCTTGGCGGTATTGACGATTCGGTCCCAGATCCCGTCGAGGATTCGCATGTCGCTATGCCGGGCGTAGTAGTAGCTCTCGGCGAAATCGGGCACCACGTTCGGCGCCTTGCCGCCCGAAGTGATGATGTAGTGGATCCGGGTTTCGGCCGGGACGTGCTCCCGAAGCAGGTTCACCATGGCGTTCATCGCTTCGACACCGTCGAGGGCCGAGCGGCCCTGCTCCGGCGCGGCGGCGGCGTGGGCGCTGACCCCGCGGAACCGGAATTTGGCTGAGACATTGGCCAGGGTGGTGGACTTGCTCACCTGATTGACATCACCGGGGTGCCAGGCCACGACCGCGTCGACGTCCTTGAACAGGCCGGCCCGCACCATGTAGACCTTGCCGCCCCCGCCCTCCTCGGCCGGAGTGCCATAGAACCGAATCGTCCCCGCCCGCCGCTCCGATCCGAGCCAGTTTTTCACCGCGATGGCCGCGGCCGCCGAGGCCGTGCCGAAGAGGTGGTGCCCGCACCCGTGGCCCGGCCCGGCGTCCAAAATCACTTTGCGGGTCGGGACCGCATCCTGGGAGAGCCCGGGGAGCGCGTCGTATTCCCCGAGGATGGCGATGACGGGCCGACCCGACCCGAAGGTCGCCACGAAGGCGGTCGGCATCCCGGCGACTCCGGCGCTGACCTGAAAACCCGCCGCCTTGAGTTCGTCCTGAAGGAGTGCACTGCTCTTGGTCTCCTGATAGCCGACTTCCGCAAACCCCCAGATCTGGCTCGCGATCCTCGCATAGGCCGGGGCGTTGGCCTCGAGGGAGGCAAGCAAGGCCTCGCTGCCGGCGCGAGGCTGTTGCGCGGAGGCGGCTGGCAGCCCGGCGAAAAGTGCGGCGAGGGTCAGGCGGTAGCGCATGGTGGGGCCGTCGTGGTCTAGGATTCGGGAAATGTGGCGACTTAGCGCCTGGCTTGGAAGAAGCTCCGTAGCAGCATGGCGGACCGGTCGGCCATGATCCCGCCAATCACCTCAGGCCGATGGTTGAGTTTCGGATGGCGGAGGAGGTCGCCGACGGAACCCGCCATGCCGGCTTTGTCATCATAGGCCCCGAACACCACCCGGCCGATTTTGGCCAGCACGATGGCGCCGGCGCATTGGGCGCACGGCTCGAGGGTGACGTAGAGCGTCGCGTCGGTCAGCCGGTCGGTGGCGAGATGGCGAAGGGCCTGTCCAATCGCCAGGACCTCCGCGTGCGCCGTCGGGTCGTGGCGGCCGATCGTCTCGTTGTGGGCCTCCCCGACGACGACGCCACCCGACACGATCACCGCCCCAACGGGCACCTCCCCAGCCGCAACCGCTCGCTCCGCTTGGGCCAGCGCCCACTGCATCGGCAACGCCCGGTCGACCCGCACCGGGGCGTCACCCACCGGCTTTCCCGATCCTGAGTCCGTCGCCGTCGCGGCTTACCACCACGGTATCGCCGGGCACGAAGCCGCCGGCCAGGATGGCCTGGGCAATCGGGTTTTGGAGCAGCCGCTGAATGACCCGCTTCAGCGGGCGGGCACCAAACACTGGGTCGTAGCCCCGGTCGGCCAGGAAATCGCGGGCGGTGGCGTCGACTTGAAACCCGAGCCCCTTGGCCTCGACCATGGCCGCGAGGTGGACCAATTGGAGATCGACGATCCGGGCGATGTGGTCGCGGCCCAGGGGGTGGAAGACCACGATGTCATCGACCCGGTTCAGGAACTCCGGCCGGAAGTGCTTCCGCAATTCTCCCCGAACCCGTTCCTCAACCGCGGCCCAGTCGCTGGTGCCGACCTCCGCGGCCGCCTCGACGATCAGGCCGCTGCCGATGTTGGAGGTCATGATGACGACCGTATTCCGGAAGTCGACCAGTCGTCCCTGGCTATCAGTCAAACGGCCGTCATCGAGGAGCTGAAGCAAGACGTTGAAGACGTCCGGATGGGCCTTTTCGATCTCATCGAACAAAATCACACTGTACGGCCGGCGCCGGACCGCTTCGGTGAGCTGGCCTCCTTCCTCGTACCCGACATATCCCGGGGGTGCCCCGATCATCCGGGCCACCGAGTGCTTCTCCATGTACTCCGACATGTCGAGCCGGATGATCGCCCGCTCGTCATCGAAGAGAAACTGGGCCAGGGCCCGGGCGGTTTCGGTCTTGCCCACGCCGGTCGGCCCCAGGAAAATGAAGGAGCCCGTCGGCCGGTGCGGATCTTGGAGACCGGCCCGACTCCGCCGGACCGCATTGGCCACCACCCCGACCGCTTCCTCTTGCCCGACGACCCGCTTGGCCAACTCCGCCTCGAGCCGGGTCAGCCGTTCCCGGTCCGACTCGAGCATCTTGGTGACGGGAATTCCGGTCCACTTCGCGACAATTTCAGCAATATCCTCGGACCCGACCTCCTCCTTCAGGTACTTGGCATCGCGCTGGATCAGCTCGAGTCGTTTCTCCTCCTCAACGATCGACGCTTCGAGTTGGGGAATCTTCCCGTAGCGAAGCTCGGCCGCGCGCTGGAGATCGCCGCGACGGCTCACGATCTCGACCTCGCTCCGGAGTTGCTCCACTTCGGCCTTCTTGCCCTGGAGCAAGTGAATGGCGGCCTTCTCGGCTTGCCATTGGGCCTTCATGCCGCCCGATTTCTCCTTCAGGTCGGCGATCTCCCGTTCGACCCCTTCCCGCCGCTCGACGCCCGCCTTGTCCTTTTCTTTGAGCAGGGCTTGCCGTTGGATCTCGAGTTGCAGGATCTTCCGCTCGACCTCGTCGATTTCCAGCGGCATCGAGTCGATCTCGATCCGCAGCCGGGACGCCGCCTCATCCACCAAGTCGATCGCCTTGTCGGGCAGGAACCGGTCGCCGATGTACCGGTCGCTCAACGTCGCCGCGGCGAC
>JANMHX010000249.1:0-11034 GCA_031375485.1 Gemmatimonadota bacterium
CCTACGGATTCGCTTGAGACAACGGGGCGAGCGGGTCGTTCCCGGGTTCTGTCAGGCCCCAGACAACCAGCGGCATCATGATCTCGTGGTGTCCGGTGATCTGAACGCCCTCGCCGCCGGCCTGGGTGGGCCGTTTGACGACGTTCATGGCCGGTCGGTAGTGCCGGATCATATCGAAATCCGCCGCCAAGAAATTGATGGGTTTCCCGCCCCCGAGGTTTCGGGCCACGGTCAGGGCCTTGAGGAATACCTCCGGCATGATCACGGCGCTTCCCCAGTTGAGCACCACGCCACCGTCATCCAAATCCGGCAGTGATCCCGCCAGCCGGTCGAAGTCCTTCATAGCCGTGGCCCCGATCGCCGCTCCGTCGGCCGCGGGGTGTTGATGAATGATCTCGGCGCCGATGGCCGGGTGCACGGTGACCGGGACGCCCGCCGCGGCGGCGGCGAGCAGGACGCTCGCCTCGCGGCCCGGCAACGCCGAGCGGCCGACGAGTCCCTGGATCAGGCCCTCGCCGAGGCCTTCGCGGCGATCGGCGGCGGCCCGAATCGCCCCGTTCATCTCGGTGCCGGTCTCCTCGGCCATGCCGAAGGTGCCGTCGCCCAAGCCCGCTTCCACGTCTTCACTGGTGCCACCGAACGCCGCGAGTTCGAAGTCGTGGATCGCCGCCGCGCCGTTCATCGCGATGTGGGTCACGATCCCCCGCTCGAGCAGTACCCCGATCAGGGGGCCAAGTCCGACTTTGATGACGTGCCCGCCGAGCAGCAGCACCACCCCGCGGCGACGGGCCGCCGCGGACCGGACCCGGTCGATCACCAGCCGGAGGTCCCGGGCCGCGAGCACGTTAGGCATCGCGGCCAGAAAGCCCGCAAACGACCGGTCCGTCCCCGGCACGCCGGCCAGGAGTGACGGGTCCACTTTGTTGGAGCGGAGTGTGATCGGAACGGTGCGCACGCGGGCCCGGTCGGCTTCGCGGTACTCCACCCTCAGTCGGCCGGGGCGAAGGTCATTTTGGTGAGCCGGAGCGTCACCTGGCCAAACGCCAGCTTGGACCGGATTTGCACCGGAATCCGGCGGGCGTCCTCGGTGATCCAGAGCCGGGCTTCGGCCCGATCGGCGAACATGCCGCGGTCGTCGATCACCGGATTCAAGACGAAGCAATTGACCTTGCTGCCGTCGGGAAGCTCCATCCTCTCCGTTTTGAGCACCCGGATCAGGAGTGGGTTCTTGTCGTTCATAAAGTAGTTCTCGAACCGGTACACCTTGCCCACTTCGAGCGGTGTGGTTCGGACGAAGTACAGCAACGAGGCATCATCGAGCGGGTGGCTCGGCGTCGGCTGAGTGCCTTCCTTGCCTCGCTGCCGGTAAAAGCCCGAATCGGGAAAAATGTCGTACTCGCGGAGCCGGTTCTTGTCGTTCTCGGTGTTGTCGTTCCGGAACCGGAGCGATTTGAAGTCGGTGACGGTGGTCCACGACTCGAGTGTGTTCTTGATTTTGAAAATGAAGTTGCCGCCCTGGAGGTGGAACCTGAACTTGTAGGTCGGCTCTCCCCGCACGGTGTCGAGACTGACCACCCCGATCGACGCATCGCCGAGCTTGAGCATCCCGAATTTGGCCAAGTACTCGAATCGCTCCCCGACGGCGAAGGGGTAACTCGGCGCTCGGCACTCGGCGCTCGGCGCTCGGCAGTTGGCGGGGATGAGGAGCGAGGTCAGGGAGACCAGTAGGGGGATCATGCTTCTTGGCCTTTCTCGCGCCGTTTGGATCGGGGGGCGCTTCGTTCGGCGGCGACCGCTTTTCGGACGACGGTGCTCGAGCGCCAGAGGTCGCGGGCGGTGGGCCAGGGGTCGATCCGGGTGGCCCGGGATTTCAGATCGTGCCGTTCCGGGAAGGAGACGGTATCGATCTGCCGGGCATGCACGGCCGTCCGCCCGACCAGCTCGGCGTTGGCGGCCCAGCCGTCCGCCAGCAGCACCCGCTCGGGCCGGTTGAACACCGACTTGAGGGCGGCGAGGCGGAAGCCGAGGTAGCCGGACGTCGGGTCACGGACACCGGCGACTCCAGCGCTTCGGCCCAGCAGGTATTTGCTCCACTTACGGGTCCAGCGGTAGGGCCGCTCCCAGTGCGGATCGATCGCCCCTTCGCCGACGACCAGGTCGGCGCCGCTGTCGAGCTTCTTGGCGAAGTCGCCGAGGAATTCGGGGCCGTGGGCAAAGTCTCCGTGCATCAGGATGGCGCCGTCGCGTTTGTGGCGGTCGGACAAATCGAGGGCTTGGCGGAGCAGGGCCTCGACGGTGGCGGCATAGCCCTGGACGGTCCGATCGGCTCGAATCGTCAGCGGCAAGACTTCGGCGTAGGTCGCGAGGACCTCGGCGGTATGGTCGCTCGAGCCGTCGTTACCCACCAGGACGTGGTACTCCCGGCCGAGGGTCTCGAAGGCCTTCCGGATTTTCCACAGCACGAGCCCGATAGTCTCGGCTTCATCTCGGCTGGGAATACAGACGTAAATCATTCTCTACCAACGTTCTAGGACGACGGAACGATACACCTGAACGACCCGCGTTGCCATCCCGGAGTCACTAAACCCGGCCACCGATTCTAGCCCTCTGGCTACCATTCGGTCTCGAAGGTGGCGGCTGCCAAGAACCTGGGCGATGGCATCCGCCAAGCCGGTCACGTCGCCCGGGGGGGCCAGGAGCCCGGCGCCGTCCTGGAGCAACTCGGGAATGCCCCCGGCACTCGTGGCGACGACCGGGACGCCGGCGGCCTGGGCGTCGAGAATCACCGTTCCGAGCCCCTCCTGGCTCGATGTCAGCACGAAAACCGTCGCCGCGGCAATCAGCCCGCGGGGATCGGGAACTTGGCCGAGGAAGTGGATGATCGGCGCGATCCCGAGGTCGCGGGCCAGGCCCTCCAGTTCGGCCCGAAGAAGGCCGTCACCGGCCAGGGCCCAGTGCAGGCCGGGCACTTGGTCGCGGAGCCGGGCGGCGGTTCGGAGGAGAGTTGGGTGGTCCTTTTCGCGGGTCAGGGCCGCCACGGTGACGGCCAAGGGTCCGTCCGCCGGGAGCCCGAGTGCCGTCCGAATCTGGTCCTGCCTAACGTCAACCCGGGCCGCCAGGTCGATCCCCGAGGGCACGACGGTGATCCGGGCGGGATCGATGCCGTCGGCCCCGAGTGTGTGTCGCACCGCCTCGGAGATGGCGATCACCGCGCTCGCCTTGGTCCAGAACCCCGGCCGGCGGAGCGGCAGATTGGTCCGCCGGGTCACGACGACGGGTGCCCGGGTGACCAGCGAGGCCAGACCCGCGAGGGTGAGCGCGTGGGCGTCGTGGGCGTGGAGGATGGAGCGGGTCCGGAAGGTCTCGGCCACGGCGGCTCGGAGCGCCCGCGGCGACAAACCAGCCCGCCACCCGATGGCTCGGGTGGTGACACCGGCGGCGGCAAGCTCGGCGGCCAGCCGGCTGCCCGCGGTGGTGATGACCACTTGGTCGAGTCCGAGCCGGGCGAGGGCCCGGGCCAGAAGGTGGACCTGCCGTTGCCCGCCTCGCCACTCCCGGCCCGAGGCGAGATGGACGATCCGTGGGAGGCCGGTCACCGCCTCAGCGAATCAGGAAAGAAGGGGCAGCGGCCGTCTTGGAATCCGGCGGTTTGGGTCTCCAGGCCGATCATCGGGATGATCCGGGCCCCGATGTGGACCGAGCCCAGCTTGGGGGCCCCGGGAATGGGGAGGCCCTCATACAACAGCACGCCCTGGACGCCGAGGACCCGGTCCGTCAGGAGCACCCCGAAGCCCGGGACCGGCTGGTCGGGCAGGGGTCCGTCGACGCCGACCACCCAGCCGGAGTCCGCTTTGCCGACGAGCGCCCGTTGGGCTTGGCCCGTCACCACCCGCACCGCCAGGACCGGGGGCATCGACGCCGGTACCGCGCTGAGGGTCTTCCCGGGCTTGGTGAATTCTTCCAGCAGCATGGTGGGTCCGGCCAGCGAGAAGATCCCGCATTGGGTGCCCCGATTGGACCAACCGCAGGAGGCGAGGGTGGCAACGAGCGAGAGGGAAAGCGGGACACGCACCAAGAACCGTCCGTTACGAATGGTTCCCAAAGATACCCTCGGGCGGTAACATTCGTTGCCCTATGGGAATTGATGATCTCAAGGCGCGATTCAGGGGGGGCGCTTGGCACGACGCCCTCGTCGACCTCCGCGTCGGCCTCAAAGACCTGAAGGACGCTCTCGACAAGACCGAGCGGGACTTGACCGCCGAGCGCGAACAACTGACCACGGCCGAACGCCGGGGCCAGTTGGCGCAGGACATCGGGGACACCGAAACCGCGGCGATCGCCCGCCAATTTGCCGACAAACATCGCCAGCGGGTTGATCTCCTGGAGCGGAAGCTCGGGGTCCAACGGGATGAACTCACGCTGGCCGAGCAGGAATTCGAAGCTGTCTCATCGCAGCAGCCGTCCGCCGGTCAAAGGATGCCCGAGCCCGAGGGCGAAGATGCCGGCCTGCTCAAGGCCAAAATCGATCGGGAAGCGGCTCGAGCCGCGGTCGATGCCCAACTCGAACTGCTCAAGAAGAAGATGGGGAAGGGTTGATGAATCCGAACGGGATCGACAACGACCGGGGCTTCTTTGGACATCCCCGCGGACTGTCCACGCTCTTCTTCACCGAGATGTGGGAGCGGTTCAGTTACTACGGGATGCGGGCCATCCTGATCCTGTTCATGGTGGCGCCCCTGACGGAGGGCGGCCTCGGGATGGCGGTGCCGGAGGCCGGTGCGGTCCAAGGGACCTACACCGCCATGGTCTATATGATGACGATGGTGGGCGGATGGTTCGCCGACAAACTCTTCGGGCTCCGCCGATCGGTGTTCCTCGGGGGGGTGCTGATCATGTCGGGCCATGTCAGCTTGGCCATTCCGGGCACGGCCTCGTTCTATCTCGGCTTGCTCTTGGTGGTGTTAGGCACCGGGCTTCTCAAGGGCAACGTTTCGGTCATGGTCGGCCAACTCTACCGGCCCGATGACACCCGGCGAGACGCCGGCTATTCCCTCTATTACATGGGCGTCAACCTGGGCGGGTTTCTGGGTCCGTTCTTCTGCGGGTACTTCGCCCAACAGCCGGCGTTCCGGGAACGCCTGATCGGCTGGGGGTTCGCCCCCGAAACCGCGTGGCACTTCGGGTTCGGCGCCGCCGCGGTCGGGATGCTCTTTGGCCTGATTCAGTATTCGCTGGGCAAGGACCGCTTCCCCGCCACGGTGGAGCGGCCGCTGGGGGTATCGACCGACCCCGAGCGAGCCCAAGCGCGGCGGCAGTTCGGGATGGCGCTCGGGACGGTACTGCTCGTGGTGCTCGCGGCCGTTGGATTGAATTCCGCGGGGACGATCACGATCACCCCGCAGGGATTTGCCGGGGGCGTCGACGTGTTTCTGGTCGTCCTCACGGTCGGGTTCTTCTTCTGGCTCTTTACGGTGGCCAAGTGGACCCCCGAGGAGCGGAAGCGTCTCGTGGTCATTCTGGTGTTGTTCATGGGGGCGTCGATCTTTTGGGCCGGCTTCGAGCAAGCGGCCTCGACCCTGAACCTGTTTGCCGACCGGAACACGGCCAACACGGTTTTCGGCTGGGCCTATCCGAGTAGCTGGCTCCAATCGGTCAATTCGTTCTTCATCATCGTGATGGCGCCGGTGGTGGGCTTGGTCTGGCTGAAACTCGGGGCTCGGAATCCCTCGAGCCCGGCCAAGTTTTCGCTGGGCCTGTTCTTTCTGGCGCTGGCCTACGTGCTGATGATCGGGGCGTCGTTGAGCGCCGCCGATGGCGTCCGGGTCACCCCGATGTGGCTGGTCGGGTGCTACTTCCTCCAGACCATCGGGGAATTGTGTCTGAGCCCGGTCGGGATGGGCGCGATGTCGACCTTGGCGCCGGCTCGGGCCCAGGGGCTCATGATGGGGGTCTGGTTCCTCGCGACCTCGATCGGCAACAAGGTGGCCGGCCGGGTCGGCGGACTCTACGAGTCGTTCTCGATCACCACGCTGTTTACCGCCAACGCCGGGTTTGTGTTCGTGTTCGCGCTGATCATGGCGCTGCTGATCATGCCGATCAAGAACATGCTCGCCCGGAAGGCCGCCGCGTAGCTCCGATCAGAAGGACGCCCAGAGTTCCGCCAGGTTGCGGCGGTTCTGGCCCAGGTCGCCCTTCCCGACCCGCGAGGCGCTCCGGGCCTCGATCCGGGTCGAGTCGCCCACCGGGGTCAGCACGATGACGACGTCGTCGACCCACCGAAAGACCCGAGTGGTGCGGGTGGCCGAGATCACCGAGTCGTCGGCCGCTTGGATCCGCCATCGGGCGAGGGTGGCGATGGCCCGTTCGATCGTCTGGCGAACCGCCGCCGGGGCGCCGGCGCGCCACCGGGGCCGGAGCCGCGGGTCGGAACTGGTGTCGGCCGTGGCGGCGAAGTTCGACCCTGAGCCCTGGGCAATCAATTCGCGGGCTTGGCTCGCGGTGGGCACCGCCCGTGGGGGGTCGGCCGAGGCACAGGCGCCGGTCGTTACCAGCAGGCCCAGCAGCAGATGGGAGGCGTTCATGGGGAGCAAGCTCATTTCGTGGCGCGGGGTTGGGTTAGTCGTCGTCGTCGCGGCGACCGGCTGTACCAAGGTAATTCCGGCCGACGCCGGATTCGTGGCGAAATGGACCGAAACGCACTATGCCCTGGCCCGCGCCGAACGGTTGTCACCGCCGGTGGCGGCCCGGGCCAGCGCCTACGCGGCCATCGCGCTCTACGAGGGTTGGGCGGCCGCCGGCGATTCGCTCCGGAGTCTCGCCGGTCAACTGAACGGGTTCGATCGGATCCCGAAGCCGCCCACCGGCGGCCGGCTCGACCCGGCGCTCGTGGCCCTCGAGGCCCAGACCGTGGTGCTCCGAGGCTTGTATCGGGGCGGATTTGCCTCAACCGACGTGGCCATCACGGCCCTCCACGATTCGCTGGTCGGGGCGCGGACTCGCGCCGGTGTGAGTCAGGCCGTCACCGGTCGTTCGTTGGACTACGGGAACGCCATCGGCCTGGCGGTGCTTCAGTGGGCCGCGGGTGACGGGTTTGCCGGCCGAACTCTGGCATACACCCCGCGTTCGACCCCGGATGCCTGGCAGCCGACGGCGACCGGGGCGCAGTTTCGGTCGCAGAGTCTCTCGGCCCAAAGCGATGTGGTCCTGCTCGACAATCCCACCGGCAAAGCCCAGAGTGGCGCGCTCACCGGCGAGCGGTCGCTCTCGGTCAACCGGCCGAAGACGCCGGGGTCCTCCAATGCCCCCGGCATCAATCCGACCACGGCGCTCGAGCCGGGCTGGGGAGCGCTCCGGCCCTTCGTGCTGACGGGGTCCGACGCCTGTCCGGCCCCGCCGCCGCTCGAATTCTCCACCAAGCCCGGGTCGCCGTTCTATCGGCAGGCCGAGGAAATTTACCGATTGGGGCAGTCCCTGACGGACGAACAGCGGAAGATCGCCTACTTCTGGGCCGACAATCCCGGTGAGTCCGGTACGCCGGCAGGGCATTGGATGAGTGTCGTTGCCGGGCTGGCGGGCCAATGGCATCTCTCGCCGGAGCGGACCGTCGAGGCCTATGCGTTGACGGCCATTGCGGTGGCGGATGCCTTTATCGGGTGCTGGCGGGAGAAGTACCGGACCGACCTGATCCGCCCGGTGACCTACATCCAGCGCTACCTCGATCCCAAGTGGCAGACCTTGCTCAACACCCCGCCGTTTCCGACCTACACCTCGGGTCATTCGACCCAATCCGCGGCGGCCGCCGAGGTCCTCACGGCGCTGTTCGGGGAAGACCGGCCCTATGACGACGCCACGCACGTGACGCTCGGCCATGGCATCAAGCGACTGGCGTCGTTTCGGGCGGCGGCGGAGGAGGCCGGGCAGTCTCGCTTCTACGGGGGGATTCACTTCCGGATGGACCACGAGGGCGGCAAGATCCAAGGCGCCTGTATCGGCCGGGCCGTGTTGGCCCGGGTCGCCACTCGGCGTTAGGCGGTCCTGATGAACCGGTGGCGATCGGCGGCGCTGGTGGTGGGATGGCTGGCCGGGTGCCGGCCGTCGGCGCCCGGGCCCTGGCATGACGAGGCCGGGTATCGATGGCGCGCCGTGGCCGAGCCCGCCGGCGGGTCGGCCGGCTTCACGAGCCAGCGAAGCGGACGCACCGGGGTCGGGTTTCGAAACGACGTCGCCGACGCCAAGGCCTTCGCGAATCGCCATTTGGTCCAGGGGTCGGGCGTGGCGATTGCCGATGTGGACGCTGACGGCCGGGCCGATGTCTACCTGACCCGGGCCGACGGGGCCAACGCGCTCTATCGGAATCTGGGCAACTGGAAGTTCGAGAACACGGCGGCGGCCGCCGGAGTCGAGTTGGCGGACCGGGCCTCGACCGGCGCGGTGTTTGCCGACGTCGACGGCGACGCCGATCCGGATCTGATCGTGACCGCGATGGCGGGCCGGAACTCGCTGTTCCTGAACGACGGCCGGGGCCGGTTTACCGATGTCACGGCCGGGAGCGGCTTCGTGCCGGAGTCGCGCGGGAGTACCACCCCCACGCTGGCCGATGTCGACGGCGACGGGGATCTCGATCTCTACATCGCCAACTACAAAGCGATCACCATGCTCGACTCGCTCTCGCCCCAGGAACGGGCGTTCGACCAGTTGGTGAAGCGAGTCGAGGGCCGGTACGAGATCGTGCCGGGGCGCCGGGACAATTATCGGGTGGTGCTCCGGGAGGACATTCGGGCCGTGAGCGTGGTGCAGCGGGCCGATCCGGATTGGTTCTATCTCAACGATGGTGCCGGCCACTTCAGCCGCGAAATGTTGGCGGGAAACCCCCGTTTCCTCGGGGAGGATGGCCGGCCGTTGGACCGCGAGCCGGATGACTTCGGGCTAGCGGCCCGGTTCTTCGATGCCAACGGCGACGGCGCCCCCGACCTCTACGTCGCCAACGATTTCGAAGACCCCGACCAATTCTGGATCAACGACGGCACCGGCCGGTTCCGGTTGATCGACCGGACCGCGGTTCGCCAAACCAGTAATTCCGGGATGGCCGTCGACGTCTCCGATGTGGACCGCGACGGCGATGTGGATCTGTTCGAGGTCGACATGCTCGCCAACGACAGCCACCGCCGGAAGACCCAAACCCCGACCCACACCCCGATTCCCAAAGTGTTAGGTGACTATCGGGAACGGGGTCAGTGGCAGCGGAACGTGCTGCTGGCCAACCGGGGCGACGGCACCTTCGCCGAAGTCGGCGCCATGGCCGGGGTGGCGGCCTCGGGGTGGTCGTGGTCGGCCCTGTTTCTCGATGTCGATCTCGATGGCTACGAGGATCTCCTGATCGGGAACGGGCACCGGTGGGATCTGATGGACACCGACGTCCAGGAACGCCTCAAGAGTCTGATGACGGGCGTCGACTGGCGGGAGGAACGGAAGTTTTATCCGACCCTGGCGTTGAAGAACGTGGCGTTTCGGAACCTGGGCGGGCTTCGCTTTGAGGAGGCCGGAGCGGCTTGGCGGTTTGGGACCGAGGCGGACATCTCCCACGGGATGGCCACCGGCGACCTCGATGGTGATGGCGACCTCGACGTGGTGGTGAACCGGCTCGATGCCCCGGCGCTGATGCTCCGGAACGACGCCACGGCCGGCCGGCTCGCGGTCCGCTTGGCGGGCCGGGCGCCGAACGTCGACGGCGTCGGAGCGGTGATCCGGGTCCGGGAGCGGGGCCGGGTCGATCAGTCGAAGGAAATTGCGGCGGGCGGGCTTTACCTGTCGGGTTCGGAACCGGTGGCGGCGTTCGCGGCCCAAGGCGACAGCCTGGTGATCGAGGTGCGGTGGCGAAGCGGCGTGGTAAGCACCGTGACCGGCGCGGCGGCGAGCCGGGAATACTGGATTGCCGAGCCGCCGGGCCCCCGGACGGAGGGGGCGGCGGCGCCGGAGGTTCCGGTTCCGCTGTTCGAGGACGTGTCCGACCGGCTTCGCCACGGGCAGACCGAGACCGAGTTCCAGGATTTTGCCCGCCAACCGCTGCTGCCGAACCAGTTGAGCCAACTCGGACCCGGCGTGAGCTGGATCGATCTCGACGGCGACGGCGACGACGACCTGGTGATCGGAGCCGGGGCCGGCGGGCGGCTCTCGGCGTTTCGAAACACCGGTGGCCGGTTCAGTCCGATGGGCGGTTTTGCGGCCGACAGTTTCGATCTGACCCAGATCGTTTCCGGGCCGGGGGTCGGGGTGCTGGTCGGGCAATCCAGTTATCAGGCGGGGAGCCCGACTTCGGCGTTAGGTGCGGCGCCGGTGCTCCGCTGGGCCCCGGGGGGACGCCCCGAACCGGTGGTCCCCGGCGATACCACCAGTGCCGGCCCGCTCGCGCTCGGCGACGTCGACGGCGACGGTGATCTCGATCTCTTCGTCGGGGGCCGGGTGGCGCCGGGCGTCTATCCGCTCCCCGGCAATAGCCGGCTCTGGCGGAACGAGGGCGGACGGTTCGTGCTCGATGAATCGAACCGGGCCGCGTTGCGGTCGGTTGGGTTGGTGTCGTCGGCGGTGTTTTCGGATCTCGATCGGGATGGCGATCCGGACCTCGTCCTGGCGCTCGAGTGGGGCCCGCTCAAGGTGTTGGAGAATCAGGGCGGGCGGTTGGTGGACCGGACCGAGGCCTGGAAACTCGACCGGTGGTCCGGGCGATGGAACGGGCTGGCGACGGGAGACTTCGACGGTGACGGCCGGATCGACCTGGTGGCCACCAACTGGGGGCGCAACACCCTGGCCCGTCCCGACTCGGCGCGCCCGCTGTACCTGTATTACGGCGCCTGGGGTGGCGATGGGGTCTCGATGAGTTTGGCGCAGGCCGATGCCCGGCTCAAGGGGGTGGCGCCGCTGATGACGCTCTCGCGCCTCACGGCCGCGCTGCCCGATCAACGGCGCCGGACCCCGACGTTCGCATCGTACGCCGACGCGACCCTGGAGCAGGCGTTAGGCGATGGCTTGGCGCGCGGG
>JANMHX010000274.1:0-12422 GCA_031375485.1 Gemmatimonadota bacterium
GCGGGGCGCGCGGCGGCAATCAGCTCATCATTGAGGCCGCCCGACCCGATCACCCGGGCCACCTTCTCGTCGACCGGCATGATTTCGATGATCGCCAATCGCCCGCGATAGCCGGTGCCGCCACACCCCTTGCAACCGACCGCGCTCCGGGGCGCCACCTCGCCGACGCGGTCACTCGGGGGCTGGGCGTCTTTGGGGAGCGTCTCCACAGGAATGGCCACCGAGCACTCCACGCAAAGCCGCCGAACCAGCCGTTGCGCCACGACGCCCTTGATGGCTGAACCGATCTTGAAGCTGTCGATCCCGAGATCCCGGAGCCGCACCACCGCCGAGGGTGCGTCATTGGTGTGGAGCGTGCTCAAGACCAAGTGGCCCGACAAACTGGCCTGGGTCGCAATGGTGGCCGTCTCGCCGTCCCGGATTTCGCCCACCAACACGATGTCCGGATCCTGCCGGAGCACCGATCGCAACGCACTCGCGAAGGTAAAGCCCTGGGCCTCGTTGACCTGGAGCTGGGAAATCCCCGGCACGTCGTATTCGACCGGGTCCTCCACCGTCACGATATTCACTTTGCCGGTTCTGAGCTGATTGAGCGCGGCGTAGAGCGTCGTGGTTTTTCCGCTGCCCGTCGGACCGGTCACCAGCACGATCCCTTCCCGGTGACCGAGCAGCCGCACCAGAAGGTTCTCCTCGGCCAGTGGCAGCTTGAGGTCGGGGATGTTGGCCCGGAGGTTGTTCTTATCGAGGATCCGGATCACGACCTTCTCGCCCCGCCGGGCCACCGGAACGCTCGAGACCCGCAAGTCGATCGCCTTGCCATCCACCCGCACCGCGCACCGTCCGTCGTGGGGGTGGAGCGGATCAGTCACGTCGAGCTTGGCCAGAATCTTGACCCGCCGCACCAGCGCCGGCCCGGCCGACGCCGGCAGTCGCATCACCTCTTTCATCACGCCGTCGATCCGGTACCGAACCGAGGTTCCCTCGATCATCGGTTCGCAATGGATGTCGCTGGCGCCTTCCCGGACCCCGTCCGAGATCATGGCATCGACCAGTCGGGCCATCGGCGCGTCGAGCGTGGGATCTTTGGACGGCTCGGGGATGGCCGCGGTCTCGTCGATCGTTTCGACCGAACTCGGATTGAGGCCGTCGACCAGCCGGTTGACGGCGGCTTCGGGGCGGTAGAGCTCCTCGATCTTGATGGCCAGCTCATCCGGTGCCGCCGCCAGGAACAGCACATCGCGGCCGGTGACGAACGCGAGCGTCTGCTCCTGGGCCAAATCGCGCGGATCGGCGGTCGCGATTCGAATCAAGCGATCGTCGGCACCGATGGCCACGATCTGGTATTTTCGGGCCAAGGACTCCGGGAGCAGCGCGGCGACCCGGGCATCGAGGCTGCTCAGGTCGGCCACCGGGACCTTGAATCGGATCGAAATCGCCTCGAGGATCTGCCGGTTGACGGCATAGCCCCGGGACACGATCCCGAGCCAGATACTCTCGCGTTCCACCGTACGCAGCTCGGTCGCGTGCGCCGAGGTGATCACGCCGGCGGACACCAACGGCTCGATCAACCAAAGATCCTTGGGACCCTGGCCTGCCGTCGGCGGGGCTGGCATGTCAGCGGTAATGGATCCGGTCCTCGGCTGGCTCACGAAGTCTTGGCTCGCGTAGGTGGTTATTCTAAGTACTTGATTCAGAACGGTCTAGCTAGTGGTCGCTGATCCCGACCCTGGAGCCTGATGACCCGCTCGACTTTGATTATCGTCCCGGGAGACAAAAGCATTACCCACCGAGCCCTCCTGTTGGCCGCCATGGCCCGGGGACCCAGTGTGATCGAGGGGGCGCTTGCCTCCCTGGATGCCCGCTCGACCGCCCGGGTCCTCCGCCAACTCGGCGCCGGCGTCGGCCCAATGGTGGCCGGCCGCCCGCTCACGGTGGTCGGTCGCGGTCGGCTTCGAACCGCTTCGGGCCCCCTCCACTGCGGGAACTCGGGCACCACCGCCCGGCTCTTGCTCGGCTTGCTCTCGGCCCACCGGTTTCGGAGCACCCTGACCGGCGACCGCTCGTTGCGCCGCCGTCCGATGCGGCGGGTGACGGAGCCGCTGTCGCTGATGGGCGCCCGATTCGATCCGCCTAACGCCGACCGGCTCCCGCTCACGGTGCGCGGGGGGGCGCTGATGCCACTCGACTGGGAACTCCCGGTGTCGAGCGCCCAGCTGAAGAGCGCCTTGCTCTTCGCCGGTTTGGCCGGCAACGTCCGGGTGGCGGTCCGGGAGCCGGCCGGGCTGTCCCGGGATCACACCGAGCGAATGCTCGCGGGCCTTGGCTTTCCGATTGGATCCGAAGGGGACTGGATCGTGCTCCGGTCCGGCGGGGCGGTGCCCCCGTTCCAGCTCACCGTCCCCGGCGACCCGAGTTCGGCGGCCTTCTTGATCGGTGCCGGGCTGATTGGCAAACGGGCGGTGACCGTGGCTCGGGTCGGGCTCAATCCGACCCGGCTTGGGTACCTCGACGTCCTCCGGCGGATGGGCGCGCGGGTCACGCTGTCGGTCGAAGGCGAGACCCTCGGCGAGCCGTTCGGGACCATCCACGCCGAGCCGGGTGAACTCCGGGGAACGGTGGTCAGGGCCGAAGAGATTCCCGGGCTGATCGACGAAGTGCCGCTGCTCGCCGCCCTCGCGGCCCGGGCCGAAGGGGAGACCCGATTCGAGCAAGTCGGTGAACTCCGAGTCAAGGAGAGCGATCGGTTGGCGCAGATTGCGGGCAATCTCACGACCCTCGGGTACCGGGCCACCGGGGCGGGGAACACCCTGACGGTGCAGGGCGGGGACCACTCGCCCCGGGGCCGGGTCACCACGGACGGCGACCACCGGATCGCCATGGCCTTTGCCGTGCTCGGCACTGTGTCGGGGGCCCGGATCGTCCTTGACGATCGCGACTGCGTGGCGGTGAGCTTCCCCGGTTTCTTTGCGGCCTTGGATCGGGCCAAGGGACCTCGATGAGCCGCGTGATTGCGATCGACGGGCCGGCCGCCTCCGGAAAGTCCTCGACGGCGGCGGCGGTGGCCAGGGCGCTCGGTGCGCTCCACTTGGACTCGGGCGCGCTCTATCGTGGTCTGACCCGGGTGGCACTCGACGCGGGAACGACGGACCCGGTCTCGGTCCTCGAGGCGGCCCGCCGGCGCCATTTGGCCCTCCGGCTCGACGGCGCCGAAATCGCCCCATACCTCGACGGGGCGCCGGCCGAGCCCTTGATTCGCTCCCCCGAAGTAACGGCCGGGGTGTCCGAGATCGCGGCCATCGGCCCGTGTCGCGACTGGGTCAATGTCCGGCTGCGAGCCGCCGCGGGCGGCGACCGAGTTCTGGTCCTCGATGGCCGGGACATCGGCACCGCCGTCTTCCCGGACGCCCGGCTCAAGGTGTTCCTGACTGCTTCGCCCGAATCCCGGGCCCGGCGCCGGCTGGCCCAGCGGGGCGAGCTGTTCGACGCCCAGAGCCTGGCCCGCGAAACGGCGAACCTGGCGGCCCGGGACGCGACCGACTCAAACCGCCCGATCGCCCCGCTTCGGCAAGCCGACGATGCCATCGTGCTCGACACCACCCATCTGACCTTCCGGGGCCAAGTCGACGTGATTGTGGGACTTGCCGCTAAGGTCTTGTCCTAGATCGACTTCCGCCCTATACTACACGGCTCTTCCCGTCGGCCTCATTCGGGGGCGCTCGGGTCAATCACCACCCTCTTCCGGGCCCAGGCGTTTGTCTGGCGGGCCCCGCGAGTCTCCTCCTATGTCCAAGCGCAACAAAGGCGCGTCGCAGTTTGCCACCGCCACCGGGCTTCGGGTCCGGACCGACCTCTACGACGACACCTACTCCGACTCCGACTACGAAACCATGCTCTCGATGTACGAGGGCACGATGGCGCAGATCGTCGAAGGCGAGATCGTCAAGTCGAAGGTTCTCCGGATCACGGACAACGCCGTCATCCTCGACGTCGGCTTCAAGTCCGAGGGGTCGGTTCCCCTCGATGAATTCAAAGAACCGCCGCAGGTCGGCGAAGAAGTCGAAGTCTTCCTCGAGCACCTCGAGGACCAAGAAGGCGCCGTCGTGTTGTCGAAGAAGAAGGCCGACTTCATGCGGGTCTGGGAAAAGATCCGGGTGGCCCACGAGAGCGACCAGCCGGTGCAGGGCACCTTGATGAAGAAGATCAAGGGCGGCGTGGTGGTGAACGTGATGGGGGTCGACGCCTTCTTGCCCGGATCGCAGATCGCGCTCCGCCGGGTGCCGAACATCGACGAACTCCTCGGCCAGGACTTCGAGTTCAAGATCATCAAGCTCAACAAGCGGCGGCGGAACATCGTCGTGTCGCGCCGGGTCATTCTCGAGAACGAACGGGCCAGCAAGCGCGAGCACTTGATGAAGGAACTGCAGCCCCAGCAGATCCGGAAGGGCATCGTCAAGAACATCACCGACTTCGGTGCGTTCATCGATCTCGGCGGGGTCGACGGCCTCCTCCATATCACCGACATGTCGTACGGGCGGGTGTCGCATCCCACCGAATTGGTCCACATCGGCGCCGAAATCGATGTCAAGATTCTCGATATCGATTGGCAGCGCGAGCGGATCTCCCTCGGCATGAAGCAGCTCCAGCCGTATCCGTGGAAGGACATCGCCGAGAAGTATCCGGTCGGCACCCGGGTCCAGGGCAAGGTCGTGTCGATCACCAACTACGGGGCGTTCATCGAGCTCGAGGCCGGCATCGAGGGCTTGGTCCACATCTCGGAAATGAGCTGGACCCGGAACGTTCGTCACCCGTCGAAGATCGTGTCGATCGGCGAGACGATCGAGGCCGTGGTGCTGAAGGTCGACGAGACCGAAGAGAAGATCTCGCTCGGGATGAAGCAAACCGAGCAGGATCCGTGGATGATTCTGCCGCAGCGGTATCCGGTCGGTACCCGGCTGGCCGGTAAGGTTCGCAACTTGACCAGCTTCGGCGCTTTCGTCGAGATCGAAGTCGGGATCGACGGCTTGATCCATATCTCCGATATGTCCTGGACCAAGCGGGTCCAGCATCCGTCGGAAGTGGTCAAGAAGGGCGATGCCGTCGACGTCGTGGTCCTGAATATCGATGCCGAGAACAAGCGGATTTCGCTTGGGCTGAAGCAGGCCGAAGAAGATCCCTGGCTCAAGATCGGCGAGAATCTGCCGGTCGGCACCATGATTCGCGGCCGGATCGTCCGGATGATGGACAAGGGCGTGGTCGTCGACTTGGGCAACGATCTCGAGGGCTTTGCCCCGATGTCGCAGCTCCTGTTCCCGAACGTGGAAAACCCGGCCGACGTGGTCAAGGAAAACCAAGTGGCCGACGTCGAAGTCCTCGAAGTCGACCCGATCCATCACCGGATCGTGGTGGCCGTCAAGGAATACACCGACGACGAGACCGGGGCGCCGCCGAAGCAGGCGCCGTTGCCGCCGATCACCGATTCGGAGATGTAGGCTCGGCACTCGGCGCTCGGCGCTCGGCGCTCGGCAAGTGGGGGCTCGGCGGGCGGCGTGCGGGTGGGCGCCGCCCGTTGGGCGTTCGAGGGCCTGGATTCGTCTTTTTCACGCGGCGTTGGGGCGCCTTACTTTCCTGCTATGACTAAGTCCCGGCAGTTGCTCGAGGATCTTCACCGCCGCCAGTCGGCCGCGGACATGGGCGGCGGGGCCGCCCGGATCGCCCAGCAGCACAAGAAGGGCAAGCTCACGGCGCGCGAGCGGCTCGATCTCCTGCTCGACGAAGGCAGTTTCGTCGAGCTCGACCGGTTCGTCACTCATCGGGCCACCGATTTCGGACTGGCCGATCAGGTCGTCCCCGGCGATGGCGTGGTGACCGGCCACGGCCGGATCGACGGCCGGCTCGTCTACGTGTTCTCCCAGGACTTCACCGTGTTCGGCGGCTCGCTGTCCGAGACCCACGCCGAGAAGATCTGTAAGGTGATGGATCTCGCGGTGCGAAACGGCGCTCCGGTCATCGGCCTCAATGACTCCGGGGGAGCCCGCATTCAGGAGGGTGTGGCGTCGTTAGGTGGCTACGCCGACATCTTTCTGCGAAACACCATGGCCTCGGGCGTGGTGCCGCAGATTTCCGCCATCCTCGGGCCCTGTGCCGGGGGCGCGGTCTACAGTCCCGCCATCACCGACTTCATTTTCATGGTTCGGGGCGTGAGTTACATGTTCGTCACCGGCCCCAACGTGGTGAAGACGGTCACCCACGAGGAGGTGACGTTCGAAGACTTGGGCGGCGCCGACGTCCACGGCGAAATATCGGGCATTGCCCACCGGGTCGCGTCGTCCGAGCCGGAGTGCCTGGCCTCGATTCGCGAACTGGTCGGATTTCTGCCGTCCAATAATCTCGATGACGCGCCCAACCGGCCCACCGACGATCCTGAAGACCGACGGGATCAATCGTTGCTCGATGTCATTCCGGAGTCGCCGGCCAGCCCCTATGACATGCATGAAGTCATCCGGGCCATCGTCGACCACGGGCAGTTCTTCGAGATCGCCGAGGGGTTTGCCGGCAATATCTTGGTGGGGTTTGCCCGGCTCGGTGGCCGGTCGGTCGGGATCGTCGCGAACCAGCCGGCGGTGTTGGCCGGCGTGCTCGACATCAACAGCTCGACCAAGGCCGCCCGATTCGTCCGGTTCTGCGATGCCTTCAATATCCCGCTCATCACCTTGGTCGATGTGCCCGGATTCCTCCCCGGCGTGGCGCAGGAACACGGGGGAATCATCCGGCACGGGGCCAAGCTGCTCTACGCCTATTGTGAGGCCACCGTCCCGAAGCTCACCGTCATTACTCGCAAGGCCTACGGTGGCGCCTACGACGTCATGAACTCGAAGCATATCCGGGCCGATTTGAACTTGGCGTGGCCCACGGCGGAAATCGCCGTCATGGGCCCGAAGGGGGCGGTGGAAATCCTGTTCAAGGACGAGATCGCCAAGGCCGCCGATCCGGCCGCCGAAACCCAGAAGAAGATCGCCGAGTACACCACCACGTTCGCCAATCCATACAAAGCGGCGGCCCGGGGGTTCGTGGACGACGTGATCGACCCCCGGGATACCCGGCCCCGGTTGATCGATGCCTTGCGGGTGCTCGCCACCAAACGCGACCGGAATCCGCCGAAGAAACACGGCAACATCCCCCTGTGACCGGCGCATCGATGCAGATCACCAGAGTGTTGGTTGCCAACCGGGGTGAGATCGCGCTCCGGATCATCCGGGCCTGTCACGAAGAGGGCCTCGAGGCCGTGGCGGTCTATTCCGATGCCGACCGGTCCACCCCGTTCGTCAGGGCCGCGGATGCGGCGGTGCCGATCGGGCCGGCACCCGCCTCAGAGAGCTATTTGCTCATTGAACGCATCATCGAGGCGGCCAAGGCCTCCGGGGCCCAAGCGATTCACCCGGGGTTTGGCTTCCTGTCGGAGCGGGCGGCCTTTGCCCAAGCGGTCGCCGATGCCGGCCTCGTGTTCGTGGGCCCGCCGGCCAGTGCCATCCGGGCCATGGGCGACAAGACCGAAGCCCGTCGCCGGATGGAGGCCGCTGGGGTCCCGGTGGTGCCCGGCGCCATGGCGGCGCTGGCTGACCCGGTGGTTGCCGCCACCCTCGCCAAGGCGTTAGGCTATCCCGTCCTCGTCAAGGCGGCCGCGGGCGGAGGCGGCAAGGGGATGCGGGTCGTCCATGCCGAGTCCGAGTTGGCCGGGGCGCTTACCTCGGCCGCGTCCGAGGCCCTGAAGGCGTTCGGCGATTCGGCGGTCTACCTCGAGAAATTCATCGAGCGGCCCCGTCACGTCGAAATCCAGGTCCTCGCCGATCACGAGCGCACCATCCATTTGGGCGAACGCGAATGCTCGGTCCAGCGCCGCCACCAGAAACTGCTGGAGGAAGCCCCGAGTGTCGCGGTCGATCCCGCCCTCCGGGAGCGGATGGGTGCGGCCGCCGTCGCCGCGGCCAAGGCGGTCGGCTATCGAAGCGCCGGCACCTGCGAGTTTCTGCTGGCGGCGGACGGGTCGTTCTACTTTCTCGAGATGAACACCCGGATCCAAGTCGAACATCCCGTCACCGAGCTGGTCTATGGCGTCGATTTGGTGCGACAACAACTCCGGATTGCCCGGGGTCTCCCGATGACCGTGGCCGCCGGACCCCTGATGCCCCGGGGCTGGTCGATGGAATGCCGGATTACGAGCGAAGACCCCTCCAACGGGTTCCTGCCCTCGACCGGAAGGATTGCCTATCTCCGCGCCCCGGCCGGCCCCGGCATCCGGTGGGACAGCGGGGTGGAGACCGGTGACACCGTCACCCTCTATTACGATTCGATGCTGGCCAAGCTGATTGTCCACGGCGCCGATCGCGAGGATGCCATTGTCCGGATGGAACGTGCCCTCCGGGAGCTGATCGTCGTCGGGGTGGCCACCAATCAGTCCTTCCATCTCCGGCTCTTGGCCGATCCGGATTTTCGGGCCGGCCGGATCGACATTCAGTTTCTCGAACGGCGCCCTGACTTGGCCCTCTCGGCGCCGTCCGAAGACACGATCCAACGGTTGGCGGTGGCCGCCGCGCTCGCGGAGCATGACCGACGGCACCAGCAGAAGCCGGCGGTCTCGGCCGACGGGCAAGGCCGGGGCCAGTGGTCGGCCGCCGGTCGTCGCGACGGGCTGCGTTAGGCGTGGAAGAGGTCGTCCGGATCCTCCGGATCGCCGCCGGTGGCGATGGCGTCGGGCATCTGGCCGACGGCCGGGCCGTCTTCGTCCCGAGAGCCGCCGCCGGCGATCTGGCGTTGGTCTCGATTACCCGGCAGGCCGCCCGGTTCGCCAGGGCCAGAATCCGGGAGTTGGTCGAACCGGGGCCGGACCGGATCGAGCCGCTCTGCGGCCACTACCGGGATGATGAGTGCGGCGGCTGCCAACTCCAACACCTGAACGCCACCAGCCAGCGCGAGGCCCGGCGGCGGATTGCCGGCGACGCCCTCCGCCGGATTGGGAAACAGGCCGTCGAGGATCCGGACCTGTCGCCGGCCTCGGCGGATTGGGGCTATCGCACCAAGATCACCCTCACGCGCGGCACCAGTGGCCGCCTGGGGTTCCACCGGGTCGATCGCCCCGACAGCGTCTTCCCGCTCGATCGCTGTCCCGTGGCCGCTCCGGGCGTCAACGACCTGTGGGTCCGGTTTCGCCAATCGCGAAGCCTGTGGCCGGCGTCGCTGGCGCGGGTGGTTCTCCGGTTGGACCGATCCGGGGGCGAGCACGTGATCCTCGAAACCGGCGAGGGCCCGATTTGGACCGGCGGAAAGGCGCTGCAGGCAGCGGTCCGACGGGCCGCCTCGCTCACCGTCTGGTGGCGTCCCCATGAGGGCGCCGCCCGGGCGGTCGGCGGATCCGACACGGCCTACCCGGCTGCCGCATTCGAACAAATCAACCCGGCCATGGGCGACCGGGTCCGGGCCGCCGCCGTCGCGGCGTTAGGTGACGTGACGGGTCAGCGGATCTGGGATCTCTACGCCGGGATTGGCGAGACCTCGGCTCTGCTGGCCGAACGCGGCGCCCGGGTTCAAAGCGTCGAGTGGGACCGCCGCGCGGTCGACGAAGCCGAACGCCGTCACCGCGAAGCCGGCTACACCATCGACCGAGTGGTCGGGAGCGTCGAAAACGCCGTGGCCTCCCTCGCCAAACCCGATCAAGTCATCACCAACCCCCCCCGGACCGGCATGGACCAGAGGGTCATCGACGCCCTCAAAACCCGCGCCCCCACCCGGATCGTCTACATCTCATGCGACCCCGCCACCCTCGCCCGAGACATCGCCCGCCTCGCCGCGCCGAGTGCCCAACGCCGAGCGCCGAGTGCCGAGTACCGAGTGCCGAGCACCGAGTGTTACGACCTCTTCCCCCAAACCGCCCACGTCGAATCCGTGGCCGTGCTGGAGCGAATATGAAATACGTGGTCACCATCGCCGGGCAGCAGGTGGACGTCGACATCGACGGGGAGCAGATCCTCGTGAACGGTACGCCCCATCATGCCGAACTCCGCCCGGTGTCGGGCACCCCGGTCATGAATCTGCTGCTCGACGGCCAGTCGTGGATCATTCCGATGGAAGCCACCGGACGGGGTACCTGGGCCATCCAGCGGCGGGGCGACCGGTTCGAGGTCGAGGTGGTCGACGAGCGGACCCGCCATATCCGATCGCTGGTGGGGGAGGGCCGCGCCGCCACCGGGCCCGCCGCCCAAAAGGCCCCGATGCCAGGTCTCGTCGCAAAGGTCCAAGTCGAAGTTGGACAAGAGGTTATGGCCGGGCAACCGGTCCTGGTCCTCGAGGCGATGAAAATGGAGAACGAGCTCAAGGCGGCCGGTCCCGGACTGGTCGACCAGATCCTCGTCAAGCCGGGCCAAGCGGTCGAGAAGGGCGCCGTCCTGGTCACCTACCGGCCGCTTCCCACCGCCTGACCGATCCGGCCTTCGGACCCCCAACTCTTGACCTAAGTCCGTATCAGGAGCTATTATCCGCGGCTCCGCCACAGGGCGGATTTCACGCTATTTCGGGAAGTCTCAGGGCCATGAAGACCTTTTCGGCCAGGACCCAGGATGTCAGCCACGATTGGCACGTCGTCGACGCGAGCGGAGTTCCGCTCGGTCGGTTGGCGAGCATGGTCGCTCAGCTCATTCGCGGGAAGCATAAGCCCACCTTTACGCCGCACATCGACGGAGGCGACTTCGTCGTCATCGTCAACGCCGACAAGGTGAAGTTCACGGGCAACAAGCTCGAGAACCGGCAGATCTTTCGTCACACCGGCTACATGGGCCACGAGCGGTTTACTCCGCTCAAGGTCATGATGGCCAAGCATCCGGACCGGGTCATTGAAAAGGCCGTGTTCGGCATGCTGCCCAAGAATTCGCTCTCCAAGCAGCGGCTTCGCACCAAGCTCAAAGTCTACGCGGGCGAAACCCATCCGCACGCCGCGCAGGCTCCGAAGGCCTTTTTGATCAAGGTGACCGCATGACCCCGACTCCCGAACTTCGCTGGCACGGCGTCGGTCGCCGCAAGACCAGTGTCGCCCGCGTGTATTTGAAGCCCGGCACCGGGAAGTGGGAGGTCAACGGCCGGACGTTAGGCGATTACTTCCCGCGTCCGTCGCTGGTCCAGCACATCCAGCAGCCGTTCTCGGCCACCGACACCCTGGGCGCGTTCGACGTCATGGCCCACTGCGACGGCGGCGGCGTGACCGGCCAAGCCGGCGCCATGCGGCTCGGGATTGCCCGCGCCCTGCTCGCCGTCGACGGCGTCCATCGCACCAAACTCCGGGCCGGCGGGCTGCTGACCCGGGACGCCCGAGCCGTTGAACGGAAAAAACCCGGCCGCCCCGGCGCCCGGAAGCGGTTCCAGTTCAGTAAGAGGTAAGAGCTCGGCACTCGGCACTCGGCGCTCGGCACTCGGCTGTTACGCCGAGTGTCGAGCCCCGAGCGCCGAGTGCCGAGAACCCCACACATCGCCGGATCGGTCGCGGGGTGCCCCTCAGGGGTTCGTGGCCGAAACGATGGCGGTGGCGGATCAACCCAACAATTTGGAAGGAATTCGGTACTTCGCATGGCATTGCCCCAACTGCAGGAACTGCTCGAAGCCGGCGTTCACTTCGGCCACCAGACGCGCCGCTGGAACCCCAAGATGCGCCGGTTCATCTTTGCCGAACGGTCGGGCATCTACCTCATCGACCTCCAAAAGACCCAGGCCCAGATCGCTAAGGCCCAGGAGCTTTTGCGCGGCGTCGTGATGAAGGGCGACAGCGTGCTGTTCGTCTGCACCAAGAAGCAGCTCAAGGCGTTGGTTCAGACCGACGCCGTGGCCTGCGGGGCGCTCTACGTGACCGAGCGGTGGTTGGGTGGCACCCTGACCAACTTCCAGACCATCAAAAAGCAGATTCGCCGCCTCCGCGAGCTCGAGCAGGGCGCGTCGGATGGGGATTTCGACAACTACACCAAAAAAGAAAAGCTCCTGTTCGAACGGGAGCGGGTCAAGTTGTCGCGCTATCTCGAAGGGGTGAAGAACATGGGTCGCCTGCCGGGGGCCCTGTTCGTTGTCGACGCCAAGAAGGAACGGATTGCGATCTTGGAAGCCAACAAGCTTGGCATCCCGGTCGTGGCCATCGTCGACACCAACGCCGATCCCGACGTCATCACGATTCCGATTCCGGGCAACGATGACGCCATCCGGTCGGTCGGGTTGATCACCCAGGCGCTCGCCGATATTCTCCGTGAGGCCCGCGTGGCGGCGCCGGCGCGTGAGGGCGGCGAGGACGGCGACGCCCAGACCTACAGCACCGGCGAAGGTACCGAGGGAGACGCCGACGACCGGCGCCGCCGTCGATCGGCCGGGACCGCGGCGGCGCCGGCCGCTGGTGCGCC
>JANMHX010000315.1:0-3468 GCA_031375485.1 Gemmatimonadota bacterium
CCAGCAGCGCGACCGTGATGGCCCGCACCGCCCGCTGCCGGCCGCCGCCGGCGAACCGAGGATCGAGGCGAGACGCCCATCGCACCAACTCGGTGGTCCCGAGCTGATCGACCCAGGCCTCGATCAAGCGAAGTCGCTGGCGGTCGAGTGGCGGTTCCAGGAACAGTCCCTCGACCAACGCTCGGACATAGAGGCCGGTGCCGCCCACCACCACCGGCATCTTGTCACGATTCCGAATGTCACCGATCCAGCCTTCGGCGTCATGGGCGAACCGACCCGCACTGTACCGGCTCCCGACCTCGGTCGTGTCGATCCCGTGATGGGGTACCCGCTCCCGCTCTCGGCGCGTCGGCTTGGCGGTACCGATGTCGAGCCGCCGGTAAATCTGGCGGGAGTCGGATGAGATGACCTCGAGGGGCCACCAAGCCGCCAAGGCCAGCGCCACCGCGGTTTTCCCGACTGCCGTCGGGCCGAGCAGGACGGGGACCCTAGCGTCGGCCAAACCGCCGCTCCAACTCGTCGGCCGGCACCGTGACGATCGTCGACCGGCCGTGGACGTCATGGGGTGGCAATTCGGTGTCGAACAGCCGGACCAGCAAGTGCCGCATCTCGGGCTCGGAGAGTGGCATGCCCGCCTTGACGGCGGCCCGGCAGGCGAACGTCGCCGCAAACCGCTCCAACCGATTCGCCCAGCCCCCGAACCGGCCCCGGGCGAGGTCGGCGACCATCTCCCGAAAACAGGCGGCGGCATCGAACCGGGGGTGCGGCGTCGGCACAGCGTGGACCACCACGCTCCGACCGCCGAACGGCTCGACCTCGAAGCCGGCGCGGCGGAGCTCCTCCCCATATTGCTCGGTGACCTCGACTTCCTCGTCGGTCAACTCAATCGTGAGAGGCAGCAACAGGCGCTGGCTCGCCACCGCTCCGCTCGCGAAGTCCGCCATGATCTGTTCGTAGAGCACCCGCTCGTGCGCCGAATGCTGATCCACGAAGACGGCGCCGTCGGCGGTCTCGAACACCAGGTAGGTGTTGAGCAACTGGATCACGGGTCCGGAGAACGAACGGGCTTGGGTGGTCGGCTGGTCGGTCGGGGCCGATTCGGCCGAGCCGAGCGGGAGCCACATCGGAACCGGCGCCTCGGTCGTGGAGCTCGGGAGGTTCCAGTCGGTCCGCCTGCCCTGGGGGGCCAGGGAGGTTGCCGAATCGAGGGCACCGAGAGCCAGGCGAACCGCCTCCTCGACGGCCCGTTCGACCGCGAATCGTTCCCGGAACCGGACCTCGAGCTTGGCGGGGTGTACGTTGACGTCGACGTCCTCGGGCGGCACCGTGAGACGGAGCAGGATGGTGGGGCGGTCGCCCGGCGCAATCGCGGAGCGATACCCGGCCTCGGCGGCCCGGATGAGGAACGGGTCTCGAAACGGCCGGCCATTCACGAACAATTGGGTCCGCCGCCCGGTCGGCCGAGCGTCGCCCGGGCGCTGAATCAGACCCCGAACCGCCACGGGTCCGACGGCATGCTGGACCGGCACCAACGTCGCCACGATATCGCGGCCCCACACGGCGCCGATCCGCGCCACCTCTCCCTCGCCCCCGGGGACATGGAGCCGGCCGGCCCCGTCGGCCACCAATTCAAATCCGACCTCCGGATGGGCGAGGGCCAGAACGCCAACGGCGTCCCACACGACGCGAGTCTCGCTCGAGACCGACCGGAGGAACTTCCGCCGAGCCGGCGTATTGAAGAACAGGTTCCGGACCGAGACTGTGGTGCCCCGTTGCCGGGCCACGACGCCCACTTGGTCGACCCGGCCGCCGGTCACGACGACCTCCGTGCCCGGTCCGGATCCGTCGGAGGTGGTCAACGAAAACCGAGAGACGGAGGCGATCGCCGGCAGGGCTTCGCCTCGAAATCCGAACGTGGCGACGCCGATCAAGTCGCTCGACGCCGTGATCTTGCTCGTGGCGTGGCGGTCGAGCGCCAGCAGGGCGTCCTCCCGCTCCATGCCACTGCCGTCGTCACTGACGACGATCGAGGACTTGCCGCCCTCGGCGACCTCGATGCGGACCGATGAGGCGCCGGCATCAATCGCGTTCTCGACCAGTTCCTTGACGACCGACGCCGGCCGGTCGACGACCTCCCCCGCCGCGATTTGGTTCGCGACGGCGTCCGGCAGAATGGCGATGCGGCGAGGAGTCGATGGGACGGACACGTTTCAATCTAGCCGGTCGATCCGGACCACCGCCGTGGCCGGTACCCAGCCGCGGTTGCCGCTCCGGTCGCTGACCAGGATCCAGGAACCCCGGTCGGTCTCGACCGAGACCCGGGCCAGCGCCGGAAGTCCGCCTTGGTCCGGGGCCAAGCCGTGGGGCGACCGCTTGAGGCGGATAGCCGAGGCGGCGAAGGCAGCCGGCGAGGGCGTCGGCGGCGCCCGCTCGGCGGCCCCGAACGCGACCGTGGCGACGACCAGACCGATGGTTCGGACCCGGCCCGTCGAGCGGCCGAACCCGAACCAGACTGCCACCAGCAGCCAAGCCGCCAGGGCCAGGGCGGCCATTTCCGCTCGGGAGAGACCCTGCGGAGGCCGCGCTTCCCGGAGCGGCTCATACTGGCGCTCGAGCGTGTTCCAGACGGCCCGGGGTTCCGGGGCGCGCGGCGCCAAGGACAGCGCCCGCACCAACCGAGCCGCGGCCGCCGCATCGGATCCGGCGAGGTAATAGGCGGCTCCGGCGTGGTACCAATGGGCCCATTCGGAGGGCTCGGCCCGGGCCCGGCCCTCGAACCCGGTGGCGGCGGGCCTAAAGGCCCCCTCCCGATACAACGACTCCGCCGACTCGGCCGATTGGCTCGAGCCGGCCGCGGGCAGCACCACCAAACAGACCAGAAGCCCGGCGCGACGCCGGAACCGTTGCGGGAGCCCGCCGATCAGGGTATCGGCCCGTTTGCCTAACGACGCCACGCCGCTGGCGTCGCCTGGGGTGAACCGGAGCCGGTCGAGTTCGGACTTGACCGTTGCCAACTCAGCCGCCGCCGCCCGGTCGAGTCCCGCTTGGCGGAGCCGTTGTTCAATGGTCTCCGGCCTTCCCCGGTCCCGCTCCGGCACCAGGGAACTGATGACCCGTTCCACGGCGGCGGCGGCATCGGGCGGGGCGGTCTTGGCCGCCGGGGCGAGCCGCCGCCGGCGCAGGGTCCGGGCGGTCCGGCCGCCGATGAGGAGGAGTCCGACGCCAAGCCCGATCCACCAGCCGGTCGTGCCCGGACGGACCGCGTCGATCCATTCCGGGGCGCGGGCGGGTCCCACCAGCGGCGGTGGGGTTCGCTCCGTGAAGCGCCCGCGACCCTCCAACACCGGAACCACCAGACCGAGGGTGGCCGCCTCGCGGTACGCCGCCGTCGCGGGGTCAAAGTATCCATAGGCCAGATCCGGGAGGGCGACGCTCCCGACGCTGTCGGGGACCAATAAGAACTGGAAC
>JANMHX010000337.1:0-2206 GCA_031375485.1 Gemmatimonadota bacterium
GCCGTCGGTTCGGTCACGGCAAACGACTGGAGGCGGAGCCGGCCGGCCGCGATCTCGGGGAGGTAGCGCTGTTTCTGCTCGAGCGACCCGTGGCGGAGCACGGTTCCCATCACGTACATCTGGGCATGACAGGCCCCGGAATTGGCGCCGGCCCGATTGATTTCCTCCAGAATGACCGACGCCTCGGTCAGCGTGAGCCCGCCCCCCCCGTATTCCTCGGGAATGAGGGCCGCCAACCAGCCGGCATCGGTCAGGGCCTGCACGAAGGCCTCGGGATAACCCGACCGGCGTTCGATCTCTTGCCAGTAGGCGCTGTCGAACGGGGCACAGGCCGCCCGAACCCCTTCGCGGATCTCGCGGTACTCGCGGGCCTTCGGATTGATCTCGCTCATCGATCGAGTCCGGCAAATGCTCCGGCCATGTCGGGACAGCGGTCGAGCGCCCCGACCGCCGCGATGGCGCGCTCGGCCACCGGCATCCCGAGGCGGCTCGAAACCAGATCTCGGAGCTTCGCCTCCAGCGCCTCCGTCGTGACGGGGTTTTCAGGGTTGCCTTTCGGGAACGCGGCCGACAGGTCAGACACGGTGCCATCCTTCCGGGTAAACCGGATTCGAGTGCCCCACTCGGCTGGATATCGAGCCGTTACGCCGGGATCGACCGAGACCAGGATCCGATCGAGGAGGGGGCGGATTCTTGGATCAGTGACGCCGGCCTCGGCAAACCGATCCGGCGTAAACTGCGCGAGCCCGACCCGCCCTTCAACCAGTGCCGCGGCCATGCAATATGCCAAACTGAACTTGGCCTGGTAGGGCGTCTTCGGGTTCGGTTCCTTCACGATCTCGTAGCCGGACGCATAGGTGGCGATCTCGACTGACTCCACCCCGGCCCAATCGGCGGCGGTGCGATACTCGAGCGCTAGATCGATGGCGGAGTGGGTGTGCCCGCAGCACGAATGGAGCTTGAAGCAATTCTCGCTGACTTTCCAGTGGATCCCGAGGCCGTCGGTAATCCGAGTCGCATCGAAATCGGTGCTGGTGGCCCGGAAGAAACCCCGGGCGCCTTCGAGAATCCGGCTCGCGCCGGTAAACCCCTGGCGGGCGAGATCCGCGGACAGGACGCCGTTGAACGCGGCCTTGCCGGGGTGGAGATGCTTGCTCATCGCGCCGTCGGCATTGAATTCCCAGAGCCCGGCGGCCTGGGTCCCGGCGCTTCCCAGCGCATCGAGCATCGCGGCCTCATCGAGCCGAAGCAGCGACCCGGCGGCCACAGCGGCCCCGAAAGTGGCGGCGGTGCCCGTGGGGTGCCAAAAGCGATAATGGCTGGGGTTCACCGCCTCCCCGACCCGGAGGGCGGCCTCGTAGCCTAACGCGACGGCCAGCAGGAAGTCCCGCCCGCTCCGGTGCTCCCGTTCCGCCACGGCCAACGCCGCGGGAATGACCGGGGCCGCGGCGTGAAGGGTCGAGCCCTTGTGGACATCGTCCAACTCGAGAATGTGAGAGGCCACGCCGTTGGCGAGTGCGGCGTTCGCGGCCGCCGACCGGCCGGCGCCGAACAGGGTGGCTTCATCAGAACGGCCGAGCGTGGCCACCACCCGTTGCGTCATCCGGGCCGCCGGCTCCTCGGCGCCCGCCAGCACCGACCCGAGCCAGTCGAGCACCGCCCGATGGGTATCGGCGAGCGCGGTCGGCGGCAGATCGTCGAATCGAGCCCGGGAGGAGAACGCCGCCAACCGCCGGCTGACGGGCTGATCGGGCGCCGTCATTCCTTAGGCGGCTTCACCATTGCGGCGTACTTCGCCGCGAGCCCGGACTCCGGCGACTGGGGCCCGAACACCGATACCAGACCGCGAACCAGATTCATCCCGACCACCGAGATGTGGGACTCATCGGGGAAGATCCGGGTCGACAACTGCAGACCGGGATACTTCTTGGCCCGGAGCATGGTTTCCAAGCGGAGGACATTGGTCACCATCCGCGACGAGGCCGCCCCCGGCCCCATCTCTTCCAGACCACCAACCCCGATGAACACGTTGGCGCGGAGGTCACCGTGGCTCTTCCCGTATGCCTCGGCCAGCTTGAGGGCGTCTTCCCCGCCCCACCAGAGCGACGGGCTCCCGATGATATAGCGGTTGAAGGTCTCAGGCTTGGTGAACAGCACGTAGGACCCGAACAGACCCCCTAACGAATCGCCCCAGTAGCCGCGGTCG
>JANMHX010000004.1:0-1660 GCA_031375485.1 Gemmatimonadota bacterium
AACTCGTGAGCCAGTTCAAGTACGACTTGAACGCCCTCTACCGGGATGTCGAGGCCTCGGGCGGCCCGGGCTTCATCCGGGGCACCCACACCGCGTGGCGCCACAACAATTACGTCTTCATTGCCGACGAAGTCTTTCCGGCCGCGGGCGTCCGCGGCGGCAAGGACGCCTCGGCGGGCCGGGCCTACGGGCGTCTGCAAGTGGTCGACGTGTCCGATCTGGAGCACCCGAAGTCGGTGGCGTGGTATGAGCCGGAGTACGGCGGAGTGCATAACGTCTGGGTCGCCGGCGATACCCTCTACATGGGCGCCTACAACGCGGGCTTCCGGGCCTTCGATGTCTCGGGCCAGCTCAAGGGCGATCTCCGGGCGCAGGGGCGGGAAATGGTCCACGTCAACACCGCCGACATGACCGGCAAAGTCCAGAACGCCGCCATGACCTGGGGCGTGGTGGTCAACCCGAAGGACGGGCTTGCCTACGTCAACGACATGTACAACGGACTCTGGATCGTCCGGCTCGAGCCCAAGCGGCGCGAACTGACGCCCTGAGTGCGACGACGGGACTTCTTTTCCCACAGTGCCGCCGCGGCGTTCGTCCCGTGGCGGCACTTCGCCATCCAGCCTGCGATGCCGCTCCACACCGCCCCCATCCCATCAACCGGCGAACGAATCGCCCGGGTCGGCCTTGGTACCTGGTCGACGTTCGATGTGGGCGACGACCGGACCAAACGCGCCGAATTGCTCGAAACCCTCCGGGCCTTCCAGCGCGCGGGGTCGTCGGTCATCGACACCTCACCCATGTACGGATCGTCCGAGTCGGTCCTCGGCGATCTCCTCGGACCGGCCGGCCTTACCACCAGCCGGTTTCTGGCCACCAAAGTGTGGACCCAGGGGGAGACCGCCGGTATCGCCCAGATGAACGAGTCGCTTCGGAAGCTCCGGACCGACAAGGTCGACCTCATGCAGATTCACAACCTGGTCGATTGGCAGGTCCACCTCCGGACCCTCCGCCAGTGGAAAGAGCAGGGCCGAATCCGGTACCTCGGCATCACCCACTATCAGGCCTCGGCCGCCGATGCCGTGATCCGGATCCTCGAGCGCGAGCCGGTCGACTTTCTCCAATTCAATCTGTCGCTCGATGAACCGGAGGCGGCGGGCCGAGTGTTGAAGATCTGCGCCGATCGCGGAGTGGCGTTCATCGCCAACCGGCCGTTCGGCGGCGGCGGTTCGTTTGGCCGAGTCCGGGGCAAGCCGCTGCCCCCGTGGGCGGCGGAGCAGGGCATCGGATCGTGGGCGGTGTTCATGTTGAAGTGGGTGTTGTCGCACCCCGAGGTCACCTGTGCCATCCCCGGCACCAGCAACCCTCGACACCTGGCCGACAACCTCGACGCGGCGCGCGGCGCGATTCCCGACGGAACCACGCGGGCCCGGATGGCGGCATATTGGAAGGCGCGGTAGCCACGTCGGCTACTTGCCGGTGTCTCCCGGCGGGACGGGCCGGAGCGAGGTGCCGCGGAAAAAGGTCACCTTGACGTAGAGGGTGAACACGGGGAACCCGAGGAGCCAGCCCTGACCCTTCGAGGCCGTAGAATGGCGAGTTCCACTTCACGCCTGCACCGGCGAGTCTCCGTCGGCTTTTGCGATTTGCGGGTTGCCGCCCG
>JANMHX010000285.1:0-35017 GCA_031375485.1 Gemmatimonadota bacterium
GTGGGTGATTCAGCCGGCCACACGATCGAGGTGAGGGCGTCAGGCGATACGATCGTTGTCCATAGCCGGGTCCGTCTTTGATCGAGTGACTGGGATGAGGCCGAACGCCCAGTTATTCAAATGACGTCCGACGGGAGGCTGGAGTGGGGGCTCGAATGGTTCCGGGGCATTGCGGCACTGCTGGTACTACGTGGCGAGTTGCTGACTGACGGAACGATGCGGGTTACTCGAGAGCCCCGCGGCTGGGTGCCCCGCGGGCCTGGGAACCTAAACCTGGTTGAGGTGTTCCGGCGGGTGGGTGCCAGATAGCCCCTACGTTCGGAAACCGAATGACCGCGCGCCGAGACGACAACTACCGGGCCAATGTCCGGCTCAGCGCGCTCGCGGAGATCGCGGGCCTCAGGGCGGCCGTGTTCCTCGTCGTCGTCGGGAGGGCCGCGGCCATGCCCGCCTGGGTTCACTCGCAGTCACCAGCGCCCCGGGCCGGCCACGTGATGACCTCGGCCGGCCCGGGCGGCGGCGTGCTGACGCTCGGCGGACAGATTCTCGACAACAGTCCACGACTGGTCGATTCGTTGTGGCGCTGGGACGGGAGTACGTGGCAGGTCCTCTCCGGCACAGGGCCGCGAAACCGAACGATGCCGGGCGCGGCCTTCGACACCCATCGAGGGGTCTTGGTGGTCTACGGCGGCCGCTCCATCGGAACCCGGACTCGCTATGGCGATCTCTGGGAATGGAACGGCAAGGATTGGGCGGAACGGAACGTCCTGACTCCGGGACCGCGAGACCATCACGCCATGACCTATGACGAGGCCCGCCGGACGACGGTGATGTTCGGCGGGATCGATGCCGACCGGTACGTTTGGCCGCGAGGCACGTGGACCTGGAACGGTTCCGCCTGGAACTTGGCCGATTCGGTAACCGGGCCGGGCGGGCTGGTCCACCACGCCATGGCCTACGACAGTCGCCGGCAACGGGTCGTGCTCGTGGGTGGCTCGGATAGCGCGGGTCAGGCTTCCGCCGGCACTTGGGAATGGGACGGCGTGCGCTGGGAGCGGGTCACCACCGAAGGCCCGGGCGCTCGGACGCGCCATCGTCTGGCGTACGACGCCGCCCGCGGAGAAACCGTCCTGTTCGGCGGGCAGATCGGTACCGGACGCACGGCCACCTTCCCGGAAGACACCTGGACGTGGGACGGCACCAAGTGGAAGCAGCACTCGACCCCCGGGCCGACGCCCCGCTATGTCCACGCCATGGCCTATGACAGTCGCCGGCAGCGCGTCGTACTGTTCGGCGGCGGATCCTTGAGCCCCGGTGGGGCGCCACCCTACGGCTATCGGGCTGATATCTGGGAATGGGACGGGGCCCAATGGCGGCCCGGCGGGGCCTGAGCCCGAGCCGGCTGCCGACTCACGACCTTCTGCCCGCCGGTGTCATCCTCCAGACGTGACTGTCACTCCAACCGACGAACAGCTGGTTCACGCGACGCTCGCCGGAAACCAGGCGAGCTTCGCCCTGCTGGTCCACCGATATCGGCGGGCAGCCCTGGCTCGGGCGGTCGCCATTGTCGGCGATCCCGCCGAGGCCGAGGATGTGGCGCAGGAGTCATTCATTCATGGCTATGCCGAACTCGCCACCTGCCGGCATCCGGCCCGATTCGGCGCCTGGCTGCTGACCAGCGTCAAACGGCGGGCCCTCAATCGGGTGCGTTCGATCCGGCGCCGGCGGGCCGTTGGCTTGGACGATTCGATCCAGGCACCCGCCGATTCAGCCGACGACCTCGATCGCCGAGAGCTCCGCGACCGGCTCCGGCAAGCGCTGGCCCAACTGTCGGCCGTCCAACGCGAGGTGGTGCTCTTGGCCGACTTGGAGCAATGGTCTCACGCCGAGATCGCCGCCGGTGTCATGGGGCGAATCGCGACGAACCCCGATCCCTATCCGGTCCCGCTCGGTGTCGTATGGGGGATGGCATCGATGGTGACTCCGGTCGCTGTCGCGGCCACCGTCATCCTCGCACTCGCGGCGACCTTGATGCTTCGATCGGGACCATCGGGTCCGCCGGTGCCGGAAACGGTGGCCGAGTCGATCGGCGTTCCAGACCTGTTTCGCGGCGCCCCCACCGCGTCCGCCATATCCAAAGTGGAGGATCGACGATGACGAGTTCCTTCACCCGGGCCCGATTGCTCGGGATGCTGCTCCTCGGGCTCGCGTTTGCGGCCGGCCTTGCCGCCGGTCTCGCGATCGGCCGCCGGCCGCCTGCGGGCGTCGAGATCAGGGTCACCGCGACCGATCAAATCCCCAAAGAACTCGAGCGACTGGGTCTGTCGGCACCCCAGCGTAAGTCGATTCAGGCGGCCTTGGGCCGGGGCCGGCCCAGGATTTTTCGGGTGCTCCAGGAATTCGACCCGCGGATCCAGGCCGCGATCGACTCGACCGAATCGGAGATTGCCGCGATTCTCGATCCGGGCCAACGGGCGGCATGGGAAGCATCCCGGAGCGGCCGGCTCCGCCGGGATACCCTGATCATCCGCAACGACTCGGCGCGGTGACCCGCCCGTGCCCCGGCGCCGGCACCGTCCGGGTTCGCAGGATCATTCAAGCCCGTCGTCGGAGGCGAGACTAGACTCGTCACAACCCGACTCAGGCTACCCTCATGAAAATGCTGTTTCTGGCTGTCGCCCTGGTTGCGTTACTCGGCCAGCCCGCCAAACTCCGCGGCACCTGGAATGGATCTTTCCAAACGGAGCACGGGGTGGGACCACTCGAACTCTCCGTTCCGCCGTCCGAATCGACGGCCACTTACCGAATGACGTTCATGGACCGGGAGTTGCGCGGCCAGGTAGGCGGATGGCGCGTGGCCGGCGACAGCCTCACGTTCTTCATTGGTTTTGTGACGAACGTCGGCGCAGTCGAGTTCCGGTTTGCCGGAGTGGTCAAGGGGTCCGAGGCCACCGGAAACTACGTCGGGTTGCTGGACGGCCAGGAGCGGGGCCGAGGGCCTTGGTCGGTGACGCGCCAGCCCTGACCGTGACGGCCGGGGTCGCAACGTTCCGGGCTCAATAGCGTATCTGATGGTATAGTACTATGATGGATAGACTAGCCACCGGCGAGACCACGCACCATGCCCGAAGCCGCACCGCCACTCACCCCCGCGACCTATCATATCCTCCTGGCCCTAGCCGGCCGGGACCGGCACGGCTACGCGATCTTGAAGGCCGTCGAGAAAGCCGGCGCCATTCGGCTCGGCCCGGCCACCCTCTATGCGGCCATGCGCCGGCTCGAGGACACCGGTCTGATCGAGGAGTCGGCCTGGAGACCGGACGCCGACCTGGATGACGATCGCAGGCGGTACTACCGGCTCACCCGGACCGGCCGAACCGCGCTCGTCGGCGAAACCGATCGGTTGCAGGCTCTCGTCCGAGTCGCTCGCCGGTCGCTTGCTGCCGATTCGGAGACCGCGTGATGGCCCGCCTCGACTGGTTCCACCGACTGATGCTGCGGTTGCTTCCCCGTCACGTGCGCGACGAGCACGGCCGCGAGATCGCCGAGGCCGTGGGACTGACCGGGGCCGACTCCGGGATTCGGCGCCGATTGTCGTTCGCGGCCGACATCCTCCGGGCCGCGCCTCCGGCCCATCTCGACGTCCTTCGTCAGGATCTGTCGCTCGCACTGCGACAGGCCCGCCGAGCGCCGGCGACGTTCCTCGTCGCGGCGGCCATTCTCGCCATTGGGATGAGTGGCAACATCCTGGTGTTTTCGATGGTCGACGCGGCGGTGCTACGGCCGCTGCCGTATCGCGAGCCCGAGCGACTGGTTGAGGTCCTGGAGGAGAATCCCGGTCGCGGATTGGTCCGGTTCGGAATTTCCCCCGCCAACCTCCGCGATCTGTCCGAAGTACCGGCGTTCTCGGCCCTGGCGGGGTTTACCAGCCGAAACGCAACCGTCCTCCTGGGCGACCGCCCGCTTCGGGTTCGATTTGCCGCCGTCGACGGGGCGTTCTTTCGAGTGTTTACCGACCCCCCGGCACTGGGCCGCACTCTTCGAGCCGAGGATGATGTACCTGGCCGGAACCTCGCGGTGGTGAGTCATCGGTTCTGGGTGTCGGCGCTCGGGGCCGACCCCGCGATCATCGACCGAGAGATTCGAATCAACGATGCCATCCATCGGGTGGTTGGGGTGATGCCGGACGCCTTCGACTATCCCGACCGATCCGTCGCGCTGTGGACGCCGCTCGGTCTCTCCGCGGAGGATGCGTCGCGGCGCGGGGCGCGATCGTTGGCCGCCGTCGGGCGGCTTCGGGTCGGCGTCGGCGCTGCCGAAGCGGCTGGGCAGGTCAGGACGAGGGCGGCTGCGTTGGCCAGAACGTACCCGGCGTCGAATTCCGGCTGGACCGCCGCGGTTCGGGACCTCCGCCGAGCGATCGTCGGCGAGGCGCGGAACCCGCTTTTGCTGATCCTCGCCGCCGCCGGGTTGGTGCTCATGATTGCGATCGCCAACGTGGCCAACCTCCTGGTGGGCCGGTCGCTCCAACGCGCCGGGGAAATGGCGATTCGGGGGGCGCTGGGCGCCCGGACCAGCCGGCTGGCCCGGCAAAGCCTCACCGAGAGTGCGGTGCTGGTGGCGGGTGCTTCAGCGGCGGGGCTGGCTTTGGCGTTGGTATTGGTCGGTCCGGTGTGGAGCTTGGCGGGAACCGCCATTCCCCGACTCGAGCGGCCGCACCTGTCACCGTTGGTCGTGGGCGTCGCCCTTAGTGTGGCGGGACTGATCACCGTGCTCACGAGCTTGGCTCCGATCCGGACCGCGCGCGGACTCTCGTTGAGTACGGTCCTCGGGAATGCCCGGCCGGTTGGAGGTCGGTGGAGCAGCCGCTGGCAGGGGGTCCTCGTCAGCGGCGAAATCGCCCTCGCCGTCGTCGTTTTGATCGGCGGGGGATTGGTCGCGAGGACGGTGGGACACCTGCTCGGCGGGTCGCTCGGGTTCGACCCGAAGGACGTGGTCACCTTCCGGATCGAACCACCGTGGCCGGCCGACCGTCACATGGCTGCGGAGCGCTTTCGCCTCCTTGAGCAAGACCTTCGCGCCATGCCGGGCGTGACGGCCGTCGGTGGGATCAACCGGCTTCCGGTCACCGGCAACTGGTGGGGAACGGCTGTCGATATTGCGGCCCGGCCGGCGGCCACCCCGGAGCAGTACCAGCCGGCCATGGTCCGGGTCGTCTCTCCGGGGTACTTCGATGCCGTTCGGACCAAGATCATCCGCGGTCGCCCATTGCTGGCAACCGATCGGGCGGGGGCTCCGCCCGTCGTGGTGGTCGATGAAGCCCTGGCGCGAGCCGGCTGGGGGGATCAGGATGCCCTCGGGCAAGGCTTGGTCCTGTTCTTCGGCCCCGACCGGGTCGTTGCCCGGGTGGTCGGGATCGCTGAGGCCGTCAAAATGAGTGGGTTGGACGAGAAGTCCGAGCCGACGTACTACACCACCTTCGAGCAAGCCGGGGAAGGCCACGACGGCAATTGGGGAATGGACATCGCGATCCGAACCGATGGGACCCGGCTCGAGTCGGCGGCGATCGAGGCGGTATCCCGGGCGTGGTTTCCCTCGTCGGCCGTGTTCAGCGTCACGACGCTCGACGGGCTGGTGGCCGAGTCACTCGCGCCCCGGCGGCTGCAGTTGTTCCTCCTCAGTTCGTTCGGGGCGGTCGCACTCCTTTTGGCCATCGGAGGGGTCACGGCCGTGCTGTCGCTGATCGTATCACAGCGGGGCCGGGAGATCGGCCTCCGAATGGCGTTAGGCGCGACTCGCGGCGCGGTGATGTGGATGACGGTCCGCCAGGCGCTGGTCTGGACTGCCATCGGCGCGGCGGTCGGGGTGGCGGGCTCAGTGGCCGGGGCGCGATGGCTCAGCAGCTTGGTGTATGAGGTTTCGGTCCGCGATCCGGTGGCCCTCGCCGCCGGTCCCCTGGTGGTCTTCCTGGCCGCGGTGATCGGCGCGGTGATCCCAGGGCTTCGCGCCACCCGAGTCGATCCGGTCAAGGTCCTCAGCCCGCCATAGCGTCCCCCGGCAATATCATTCAAGTGTCTGATACCGACCTGCCCTAGCCTTCGAGGATGATGAGCCGTCACCTCGCGGCGTTCGCCATCGTCTTGGCGATCGGGCCGCTGGCCCTACCCGTCGACGCTCAGTCCGCGTTCTGGAGCGGCCTTCGTGCGGGACCGCATCCGGTCGGTTTCCGGCTCCTCGACACGGTCGACGTCACTCGGAGCTTCCCATCCGCCGCAGGAGCCATGGCACCGCGGCCCGTGCGCCTGTATGTCTGGTACCCCGCCCTGCCCGGCGCCACGGGACCGCGGGTCACCTGGGGCGAGATCATCCGCGAGAACTACCCGCTCCACTCGCCGCCGGAGGACCCCCAGGGCTTTGTCCGCCGTCAATACGTCAGGGCGGACTCTGCGATCGCCACCGCGCGGCTTGACTCGCTCGGAACGCTACCGATGCTGGCCCGCCGGGGTGCTCGCGCCGCGACCGGGCCGTTCCCGGTGGTTCTGCTCACCCCCGCGTGGCCGGGCGGATTCCTGGTCGCGGCGGAATTGCTGGCCAGCCATGGTTTCGTCGTCATCGGTACCGCCCAGCGTTCCGGCGGAACGGTGGAGGCCCTCGAGAATACGCCCAACCTGACGAGCATCGACGCTGAAGTGGAGGACCTTGAGTTCACCCTGGGGGCAGCGCGGAGCTGGAGGAATGCCGACGCGGCCAAAGTCGGAGTCATGGGCTTCAGTAGTGGGAGCCTGAGCGCCATCGCATTCACCTTCCGGTCGCGGGTGCCGTCGGCCGTGATCTCGGTCGAGGGCTGGGAAGGAGCCGAGGCCGGCGTCCCGATCATCACTGGGTACCGCCACTTTGAGCCGGCCCGGTTCACGGCCGCCTTCGTCCGCATCGGAACCGCGGTGGAGAGTCCGTCGCCCGCCTTTCGAAAGACCACCGCGTTCTTCGACTCGATCCGTTTCGCGCCCCGATGGCGCGTCGAAGTCGACAGTGCTCTGCATGGGGACTTTCAAGGACTGTCGTTGCAGTCGCGCGAGGTCTTCAAGCGCACGAACCAGTATGTGCTGGCATTCTTCCGCGCCAACCTCGGCACGACGCCAAGCTCGGCGTGGCCGCCAACACCGCGGACAACTGGGATCACCGTACAGACGTTCCCGATGGCGGCCGCGGATCCGGGCCGAGAGGAGTTTTTCCGGCTCGCCGAGACTCGCCCAGGCGAGGCACTCGCTACCCTGCGCCGGTTGAGGCAGCGGGACGCGGAAGCGGCACCGCCATTCACCGAGGGCTCGCTCAATCGACTGGCCAATTCGACGAGGGATCGGCGTCCTTCGGATGCCGCCATCATCAACGAGATCGTCACCCTTGGCTACCCAGCGTCTGCGAGAGCATTCGCCCGGCTGAGCGATGCGTACTGGGGCCTCGGCCGATTGGATGAGGCGAGAGTCGCCGCCCGTCAGGCGCTCGATCGCATCGATCGCGACTCCGCTCTTGGCGCCGAGCAGCGGGATGCGTTGCGAACCCGAATGCAGACCCGGGCGACGCCCCAATAGTACCAAGTCCCTCAACCTCCGAGGCATTCATGCTAGGTCGCGTCGTCGGCTCACTCGGGCTGGTTGCGCTCCCGTTGGCCGCTCAGGACCTGCGCTTCCACTACCCGGCCCCAGCGGCGGGCGCCGTCACCGTGATGCGCGACACCACCCCAGCAAAATCATTCAAGCCTGTTCGGAGGGCAACGTCAGAGGTTTCGGATCATGTTCCTCCATCCCTTCCCGGTGGTCGGCGCGCTCGCCTTCCTTCTGGGCACGAGTCCGGCGCTCCACCCTCGCGTCCCCAAGGTCCGAAGCACGCCAGCCCTGGACGCCGTTGCGCAGACCATGGGCGGAAAGGAGCGAGTGCTCGCGGTTCGCACCTTAGTCCTCGAAGGCACCGGGGAACTCCTTTTCTTCGGACAAACCCACACGCCCGATGCGAAGACGCAGATCACGTTGACGGCATTTCGGCGTTCGTATGATTTCGTCGGTCGTCGTTGGCTGCTCGACCAAACCCGCGAGTCACGCTTCCTCACGCCAATGCCGCCGCCGTTGCGGGTGCGCCTCGGGCTCGATGGTGCCGTGGGCTACAATGTCCTCGGGGACGGCGACATGGCGGGTACCTCCGCCAGCGTCGCTACCGACCGATCGAGGGAGTTCATCTCTCACCCGATCGGATTCATCCAGGCGGCGTATGCCCCCGGCAATCAGGTGGCCGAGGAAACGGACGGGAACATTCGCCGCATTCGCCTCACCGCCGACGCGATGTCCTACACGATGTACCTCGATCAACGTAGCAACCTCCCGACCCGCATCACCCAGGTCGTCGATCACCCGCTGCTGGGCGATGTGACGCTCCAGGTCGAGCTTTCCGAATGGCGCGGGTCAGCGGATCTCAAGCTGCCGACGCGAATTGTCCAACGGCTGGCCCGTTGGGTTTTGTCGGACTACCGCATCGCCACGACCCGGGCGAATGTCGACCCGGGGGACCTTGCCGCGACCGACGGCGTCCGCGCGGCAACACCCGTCGCGCCCGGTGAGGCGACGGCCCTCGCCATCGATGCCGAGGAGATCGCGCCAGGTGTCTGGCTGCTCAGCGGCCCCCCGTTCAACGGTGGCGTCTACTACACCATCGCGATCGAGCAGTCAGACAAGATCGTGTTGATTGAAGCCCCGGAGAACGACGCCCGCACGCTGGCCCTCATCGCGAAGGCTCGGGAACTTCGCCCCGGAAAGCCACTGGGTCCGCTGGTAAATACTCACCATCACTTCGACCACGCCGGCGGAGTGCGGGCGGCCATCTCGGAAGGCCTCACGATCATCACGCACCAAGGGAACCGAGACTTCTACGAACAGGCCGTCTATCCGGGGCGCCATATGATTCGGCCTGACGCGCTGCAAGGCAACCCGCAGCCGCTCAAGCTCACGAGCGTGCGCAAGAAACTGGTCCTGCGGGACACGAAGCGCCCGATCGAATTGTACGAGGTTGCCGGAGACGAGCACGCGGGCTCCATGCTTATGGCGTACCTGCCCGCGGAGCGAATCCTGATCCAAGCGGACCTCGATGTCTCACCTGGGCCGAACGGGGACGCTCCCGTCCATCCCTTCAAACCCGCTCTCGTTGAAGGCGTGCGGCGATTCGGGCTGCGGGTCGAACGCGTTGTGGGCATTCACGGACGCCCCATCCTGTGGTCCGTTCGGTAGAGGTGCCTTCACTGCCCCGAACCGCCGCGCTTCCGACGCTCGGCCAGCCAGGTTTCGATCTCGGCCACCGTCCGGGGAAGTCCGGTCGACAGTACTTCGTAACCGGTGGCCGTCACCAGCACCGTGTCCTCGATCCTGACGCCGAGCCCCTCATCGGGCAAGTACACGCCCGGCTCAACCGTGAAGACCATGCCCGGCTCCAGAACCAGACCGGGAAGATTCCCGACATCGTGAACGTCCATTCCCACGAGGTGGGCCAGGGAATGGATGTAGTAGTCATTGCAGTTCCGGGGCCGGCAGAGATCACCCGAGTGATCGCGAATGAATTGATGCGACCACTGGTTGAGTCGAGCGAATGGCACCCCGGGGCGGATCGAGTCGAGCGCCGACTGATGTGCCGCCAGCACGAGTTCATAGATGGTGCGCTGGCGGTCCGTGAAGCGGCCGCTCGCCGGAATGGTCCTGGTCACGTCGGAGGCGTAGTAGCCGTACTCCGCGCCCATATCCATGACGACCAGGTCATTGGCCCCAAGCGCGCCCCGGTTGGTTTCGTAGTGCAGGGTCGTGCCATTGACACCCGATCCGACGATACTCGGATAGGCAACCCGCTCAGCACCCTGGCGCCGGAACGTTGCCTCGGCGGCTGCTTCGAGTTCCCGCTCGAGGGCCCCGGGACGGGCCGCGGCCCAGGCGGCCAAGTGCCCGGCAACCGAGATCTTGGCGGCCTGTCGAAGCCGGAGGATTTCGTCGGGATCTTTCCGCAGCCGAAGGGCCGCCACATGGGGCCGAAGATCCTGGATCGGCACCCCGTTGTCGAAGACAAAACTCTGAAACAGATCCGTCGCGCGGTCCCGTTCCCCCCGCCGAAAGAACACCGCGCCGCGTGCCGCCGGCGATTGCGGCGCTCCGACCAGCTGACGGACCGTCGATTCGGCCCGCTCACTGGATTGGACCTCGCCGATTCCCGTGAGGGTCGTGGCCTCCGGACCGGGGATCAACTTGGCCCCGGTCCATCGCTCGCCAATGGAGTCTCGGGGCGGCAGGAAAAGCATTTCATGGATCAATTGCGAGTCGCGGGCCACGAGGACTAGCCACGAACCGGCGGTCTCGAGGCCCGTGAAATAGAAGAAGTCGTTGTCCTGCCGGAAGTCGGTGTCCTGGGGGTAGTCGCCATAGGGCTCCGCACTCCGTTCGTCCGCCGAGCGGAGAAGGACCACCCCAGTACCGATCCGGTGGGCGAGCGCCTGCCGCCGGGCCCGGAGCCGCTCGACCGGAACCGGCCCGGCCGGTGAACCAGGCTGCGCCTGCCCAGTGGAGACTCCCCCGGCAAGCAGGGCGGCGAGGGCGAAAGCATGGCTCCGGACCCGAACCGGTCTGAGGCTTCTCGACAACCAAGATTCATACATCATGGACCCAACGAAATCGGTCCGGTGCATCGAGGTCTTGAACGTTGTTGCCGGAACGGGCGGCCGCCTACCGGGGGCCGGCCTCCAAGGCGACCCCTTGGACCCGGAACGGAGCCTGCGCTTCGAAGGTGAGCTTGAGCACCACGGCACCATCCTTGGCCGAGACGACCGCGACGTCGATGGCCGAGGCGGTCAGGCGCACCACCCTTTCGAAACGGAGCGGGCCGGTGGTGTCGAACCAGGCTTCGAAAGCGCCGGCTCGCGCTTCGATGGTCCGGTCGGTTCGCGGTACCGCATGGGCCGTGAGGAATTCGGCCATGGCCTGACCGGTGCCCTTGGAGTAAGCCGCGAGGAAGGCCGCGGTCCGCCGGCCGATGTCGCTATCGGGCAGCCGATCGGCGTCGGCCGGGGGAGAGGATTGGGCGGCGGCCGGCGGATCGTCATCGGTCGCCAGATTCACCTCGAGCGGCCGCTCGAGCCCGGCGATAATCCCAAGCGCCCGGAAATGGACGTCGGTGGCCGCCGGAGCGTCCTGGTTAGCCAGAACCACCAGATCGATGTCGTGATCCGGAAACGAGACGAACTCGGCGTTTGCCCCGGGAATCCCGCCGTTGTGCCCGACGTGCCGCCAGCCGTTGATGGTGCCGTCGCCGAACCCGAACGCATACTTGATCCCCACGCCCATCGGCACTTGTCCGGTCGTGAACTGCTTGACGAGCTCCATCCCGACCAGCCGCCCGCTCCACAAGGCCCGGCCGAACGCCACCATGTCCGGCGCGCTGACGAAGGCGCCCCCGGCGGGCGAACCCCGCTGCTCGATCAGGGCCCAGTTCGGGACCGCCGCGGTTTGACCTGGCGGCGTCGTATACCCCGTGGCCACGTCGGGGGGTGGCTGGCGGGCGTCGATGAACGCGGAACTATTCTTGGTAAACCGGGCCAAGATATTGGTCCGCATGTACTCGTAGTAGGAGACGCCGGAGACCCGCTCGACAATCAAACCGAGGAGGGCGAATCCGGCGTTACTGTATCCCATCCGGCTGCCGGGCTCGAAGGCGAGCGAGTCCTGGATGAAGAACGGGAGATAGTCGGCCATCGACTCGACATAGGTTCGGTTCCTGAGGAATCCATTCTGCAAGTAGCTCCCCAGCCCGGAGGTATGGCTGAGCAGGTGCCGAATCTTGACCCGGTCGCGAACCGCGGCGTTCGGCACGTCGGGGAGATAGCGGCCTACCGGTGCGTCGAGGTCGATCTTGCCGCGTTCCACCAGTTGGGCAATCGCGATCGCCGTCCACATCTTGTTGGCGGACCCCAGATTGAACCGGGTGTCCACCGTGTTGGCCACGCCCCGCGCGCGATCGGCCATCCCATACGCGGCGGAGAAGATCGGGGTGCCCTTGCGGGCCACCATCACCACGCCCGAGAACCGGCCGGCGGCGGCCCGCTGGTCGAGGTACGGCCGGAGTTCTTTTTCCAGGCGAACGGCGAGTGAATCGGCGAGAGCGACGGACGTGGTAAGTAGGACGGCAAGAGCGAGCAGCGGCATGGAGTTCCCGGGTCGAGGCCTTCGTGAGACGGCAACCAACGCGTCAGCCTGAAGACACCGGATCGGGCCGGAACGTGAACCCCGACGACAGCCGGGTCGTTGAACCTCTGGGTGGGCCCGCGTTAGACTTGCGACGTAGGTAGACCCGAGGGCTGATGAAACAGAAACAGAGCGATGCGTTGACCGGACTCCAAGGCCTTGGCCCGGTCAGCGCGGGGTGGCTCTTCGATGTCGGAATCCGAACCCCGGCCGAATTACGCGCGGTTGGGGCGGTCGAGGCATACGGTCGGGTTTCTTTTCGATGGGGCCGGGCCGCCACGGCCAATCTCCTGTATGCGTTACACGCCGCCATCGAAGACAAGCACTGGACTGAGGTGACACCGGCAGAGAAGGCTCGGCTGCGAAAGGCGGCGGGGCTCAACGCCACCGGACGCCGGCGCTCGTAGCGTCGGTCGAATCACGAACCGGCCAACGAGCCGACGACCTCGACCATGACGTCCTCTGGCACGGCATGGGGTCCGACGAACTCCCGGTAATCCACTTGGTAGCCCGCTTGACGGAGAAGCGGGACGATCTGCCGGCTCGTCAGGTCGATCGGCAGCACCGTGTCTTCGGTCCCATGTGTGATCAAGACCGGGGGTTTGGCGACCGCGTCGACCGGAATCAAAAACCCCGGCGAATAGGCGACGATGCGGCTGAACAGGTCGCCGTTGGCCCGACCAACCGCCAAGGTGTACGTCCCTCCATCCGAGAACCCGCTCAAGACCACTTTCGCCGGATCGATCGTCCAGCGATCGAAGACCCACTGCAAGGCTTCGTTGATCGTCGTGACGTCGGGGCCGAACTGCCGGCGGACCGCATCCCACGTCCCGCTGGTGGCGTAAGGTGCCAGCACGATCACCCCGTTTCGATCGGCCGGCTCGCGATGCCCGGCCACGAAGAAGTCGACGGTCCGAAGCGCGCCGTGAAGGAACACGACGAGCGGCGCCGGGCGGGTCCGATCGACGCCGGGAGGAACGTAAACCACCGCCGTGCTCCGACCAGTCGCGAACGTGGCCAAACCCGCCGGCCCCGTCGTCCGCGGTGACCCATGCCACTGAGAACCTGACGACGGGTCATCGACCAACGTGGAACATGAGCCATGCTGACCGTACGGAACCCGCCGCCGAATGGTGCCGCGACTGGATCACCGACGATGCGCTGAAAGCAAGATCGTTCAATTGAAACCACTGGTGCCACGCATAGAATCAGGGGATTGCCGCCCAGGCGACAACGCCGTTCAACGAGATCGGGAGTGCGACCGAACCAACGAATGCGATCGCGAAACCCATGGCACGCCCTCTGCCTCTCGATCGGCTTCGCGATCGCCTCCCGTGCCGCGACGACGATGGCGTCCGCGCAACCGACGCGGCCCGACATCCCAAGGGTCGAGCGGGCCGTGGGCTACTACGACCCCGCATTGCGGCGGGTCGTCCTCTCCGGGAGCGCCGGCCAGCTCCGCGCCGGCGGTCGCGACCGGTTGTGGAGTTGGTCCGGCACTCGCTGGGAACCACTGACCGACTCCGGTCCACCCTCTCGAGGCAACGGCGCCGCCGCCTACGACGCCGAGCGCCGCCTGGCCATCGTCACCGGTGGGGCGGCTCGGGCCGCCAATGACTCGAGCTTCGAGATTCTCGGCGACAGTTGGGAAGGAACCGCCGCTGGATGGCGCCGATTGCTGGGCTCCGACCTTCCACCCCGAGACCATCATGCGATGGTCTTCGACCGCAGTCGTCAGTCAATCGTGTTGTTCGGGGGAATTCCGGGCGACCGGTCGACACCGTGGCCCTCCGATACCTGGGAGCTTCGAGCCTCCGGCTGGAGCCGGATCGCCACCGAAGGCCCGGCCGGGCGGGGACGCACCGCACTCGTGTACGACACCAAGCGGCGCCACGTGGTGCTGTTCGGCGGCGTTGGAGGCGAGCCGGCGCCCGGCCAACCCCAACCCTTCTTCAACGACACCTGGGTCTTCGAGGGAGCCGCCTGGCGCAAAGTGGCCGACGGCGGTCCTCGGGCTCGGTATGCCCACGGCATGGTCTACGACGAGCGCGCCGGGGTCGTGCTGCTCTATAGCGGCGCCGCGGCCCACCGGGACGCACCATTGAGCGACATGTGGCAATGGGATGGCACTCGATGGACCGAGATCCACCTGACCGGACCATCGCCGGGGCATCGCTATCAGCCGGTGATGGTCTACGACCGGGCCCGGGGGAAGACCGTGTTGTACGGCGGGTTGGGTGGGTCGAATGGTGACACGTGGGAATGGGACGGCAGGCAATGGACCGAGATCAACGTTTCGAAGGAGGGGCAATGACCGATCGTCGGGAGTTTCTCACATTCTCCGCCACCGCGGGTGGCGTGCTGGCCTCAAAGGCCGCGACTCGGGCGTCGTGATCGGCAATCCGACCACGCTCTCGTTCTGGGCCAGAGACGCCGCCAGCATCCTCAAGGGTCACACCGGGCAAGACACCTTCATCTCGACGATGTCGCGTTGGCCCGGTCATAGGCATTGAAAATGTCAAAGAAGACCGACCACCCTCCCAGCTCACTGGCGGAGCCGAATCGCCTCATGCTGCTGCCAGGCTACTTTGGAGGGGGCGAAGCAAATTCCTATTTCTTGCGAGCCATGCAGGCTTATCCCCGTTTCTGGGCACTCCTGTTGTTCGCCGCGGCCGTGACCGGCGGCCTCGGTCATATCCGCCCCATCATTCGAAGCGGTAGTGCGATTGGGATTCCGCTGAGTACCGCCCAGGCCAGATCTCCCGGTGCGCGACATGACGCAGTGTTCGCCTACGACATCACGCGTAAAGAGATGGTACTCTATGGGGGCGCCGTGACCGACGCATCAGGACAGGGGGTGCTCCGCAGCGACCTGTGGGCTTGGAGTGGGAGCGCCTGGCGTCAACTAGTCCCATCGGACGGCGTCGTGCCGCCGGCCCGCGGAGCGCCGCATCTCGCGTATGACGCCGCCCGGCAGCGTATTGTCATGTTCGGCGGCCGGCTGTCGGGTCTCGTCGGAGACATCTGGGAATGGGACGGCGACCGGTGGCACGAGATCAAGAGCGACACGCTCCCGATCCTCCATGCCGCCGTTGCGTATGACCGTACCCGCCGGCGCGTCGTGGCGTCGAGTGGGATCGACAATACTGGCATCACCCGGAAGCTGCGGGGGTGGGACGGGCGCAAGTGGCATGTGCTTGATAGTGCCGGCCCACCCGTGTCAAAGGACGCTGGGATCACAGCGGTGTTGACCATCATGCCCAGCGGCGAGTTCGTAGCCGTAACGCAGCAATCGGGGCGCTCGTCGGATTCCGTCGCCATGTTGACATGGAGGTGGAGCGGTACCACTTGGGCCCGGGGCGAGCTTGGCCCCGCGATGACGAGTTTGCAGCCCGCCACGAGTGCACCCGACGGCACCATTTTCATCTACCAGAGACCTGGGGAGCGGCTCAGCGTGCCGCTGATGCACACGCGGAGCCCTTCGGGTACATGGACCAGTGTGCCACAACCGACGGGCCCAGAGCAGAAAGGTAGTCCAGCCTTCGGGTACGACCCCGACCGCAAGCGCGTCGTGCTTTATGGCACCGCCCTCTGGGAGTGGGACGGCACGAGGTGGGAGAAGAGGCCGTGAAACCTGGCGAGCGATCGGCGGATTGTCCGGGCCGACCGCAGTCTTGAACATTGTTGCTGGCAGGCTGACCGGAAACCCCAGTGTCCTCAGTCCGTACGGGTACGAGGCTCACCCAAGAACTATAAGTCGATGAGGTAGCGAATGAGCGATCGTCGGGAGTTCCTCAAATTCTCCGCCACCGCGAGCGGCGTGCTGGCGTTGGGTCATCGGCGGTTCAGCGCCATGACTCTCGCTGACGTCCCGGCGGCTCCGAAGCCGCTCAAGTTACTGATCCTCGGCGGCACCGGCCTGACCGGCCCCCACCAAGTCCGCTACGCCCTGGCCCGCGGCCATACCGTCACCGTCTTCAACCGGGGTCGCCGGAACGAACGGCTTCCGAAGGGCGTCGAGGAACTGAAGGGTGACCGGAGCCTTCATCAAATCGACGCCCTCAAAGGCCGCGACTGGGATGTCGTCATCGACAATCCGACCACGCTCCCGTTCTGGGTCAAAGACGCCGCGAGCATCCTCAAAGGCCACGCCGGCCAGTACGTCTTCATTTCGACGATTTCGGTCTACGATCCGGCCGGCCAACAGTCGATCAACGAAGCCTCGCCGCTCGTCGAGCTCAAAGACCGCGATCCACTGACCGTGACTCAAGAGGACGCCTCCAAGAACTTCGAGTTCCTCTACGGCCGCCTCAAGACCGCGTCGGAGCGGGAAGCCACCAAGTGGTTCGGCGCTAAAACGACCATCATTCGGCCGGGCCTGATCGTCGGGCCCGGCGACGGCTCCTTCCGGTTCGGCTACTGGCCCTATCGGATCGAGAAGGGCGGCGAGATCCTGGCCCCCGGCGACGGCAGCGATCTGATCCAAATCGTCGACGCCCGCGATCTTGCCGAATGGACCATCCGCATGGTCGAGAACGGCACCACCGGCACGTTCAACGCCACCGGGCCCAAGGCGCCGATGACGATGGCCGAGCAACTCTACGGGATCCGGGCCGCCTTCAACGGCGACAAAGACCTGAGCTTCACCTGGGTGCCGGCTGATTTCCTCGCAGAGCAGAAAGTGGCCCCCTGGGCGGAAATGCCGACCTGGCTTCCGAAGTCCGATCCCGAACACGTCATCTCGAAGACCAACGTCGATCGGGCCATCGCCGCCGGCCTGACGTTCCGGCCGCTTGCGACGACCGCCGTCGACGCCCAAGCGTGGTATCAAGGACTCCCCGACGCCGCCCGGGCTCAGGTGGTGAAGAACGCCGGGCTGACGGAGGAGAAGGAAAAGGCCGTTCTGGCGGCCTGGCGCCAGCGGAAGGGCGCCTGATCCAGAGCTGGATCAGCGAGGAATTACGGTGACCGGGCCGAAGTAGGCGTCCGTCTCCACGTGGGCCCAGAGGGCGATTCTCCCCGGGCGATCCCCATGCTTCAGGTCATTCACGACCAGGACCGGTTGGGGAGTCTGATTCACATAGAGGCGTGCGGTGGTGCCCGAGACGACGACCCTCATCGTGGTCCACGCTCCAGCCTCCAAATCCACGTACGACTCATACCCGCCGGGGCTCTCCTCCCGAAGCCGATGCCACGGAAACTCCGGGTCTGAGGCGTACTGCACCGAGTGGTTTCGCCGGAGTTGGTCATCCGCCCGGCCATTGGTCGGCCGGAGATAGAACACCTCGGACCACTCACCCCGCGGCCCGGTCCGAAAACTGATCCCGATAAAGCCCCGCGAGCCCGCGGACGTGCCCGCACGCGGCGCCCCCGCCACCTCGAGTTCGATCGTCCCGTCCTTGAACTCGGGGCCGTCGAGCAGGGCCATCATGTTGTTGTCTTGGCTTGCCACCGAAGGGAGTGGCACCAGTTTGAGAGCGGACCGGCCACGATAGGTCACCCCCTCGGTCCGGCCGTTCACCACCTCGGCGACGCTCGGCAGCCCAGAGCGAACGACTGGAGTCCCGGGCGTGACTCGGAGGTTCGAGAAGTAGGCGTCGGCACTGATCCTGGTCCAGAGCGCAATCGCCCCCTGGCTGGTACCGTGCTTGAGATCATTGACCACCAGGGCCGGTTGGGTGGCGCCGTTCACGAACAGACGCGCCGTGGAACCCGCCACCACGATTCTGAGATTCGTCCACGCTCCGGCTTCGATATCGGCGTACGACTCGTACAACCCCGGAGTCGATTGGCGAAGCACCTGCCACGGGAAGCCCGGGCTCGCCTCGTATTGGGTCGACCGGTTCCGAAACAGTTGGCTCTCCAACCGGGCGTTCTCGGGCCGGATGTAGAACCGTTCCGCGGTATCGCCCCGAACCCGGAAGCTCACGCCGACAAAACCCTTGTAGGCGCTCCCGTCGTCGGTCGCATAGCCCAACCGGCGCGCCCCGGACACGTCGATCTCGATCGTCCCGTTCCCGAAATCGGATCCGGAAATCACCGCCGCGATCTCTTGGTCCGTATCTCGCTCATGCCCCTCGAGCGGGGCCAGGCGGAGCGCTCGGCGCCCACGGTAGTCGACCCAGAGCGCCCGGCCGTTGACCAACTCGAGCTTGGTGTTCGCCTCCAAGGTGACGCCGGCCGGCGCCGCGCCGACAGACTGCCCCATGGCCATCGACGGGATCAGGGAACTCAATACCGCGAACCACACACAACCCGTTAGGCGGCTTTGCACTAGCGCCCTCGATCCTGGATTCGGGCGACTCTGGTGGGATGAATCGCCGGTGAGGCGCCATAGGCCAGCCAGACATCGCCCGATCGAGGATCGATCGTCAGATGCCGCATCGTCGCCCCTCGCGTCAGCACCGGATACTCTGAGAAGGTCTTCCGGACGGGGTCGAATCGGTACACCATGTCCCCGGCCGCCGTCCCAATCCAGACGTCCCCTGTCTTGGGATGGACCCGCGCCACGTACGGGAGCTCACTCGAGGCCGGCAGTGGATACGTCGCGAACCTGCCGGCCGCGGGATCATACCGGTAGAGTTTGGAAGAACTGTAGCCCGGAATCCAGAGGATACCCTTCCCGTCGATGTCGAAGCGGCGCGGGCCGGCGTCGGCTTCCGGCAACGACACGGTCTCGAATCGCTTGGTCGACGGATCGAAGCCAATCAGCTGGCCGCCGTGCAGCGTCGACACCCATACCTTGCCGTTCGGCGCAATCCGGAGCTCATACGGAATCGGGCTCGGCCCCCGAGCCCCACCCGGCGCCGGCGGCCCGCGAAACTCCTCGGTGGTGAGCTGGCCGCCGCGCTCGGATAGCCGGGCCAAGCGGATCGAGTCGGCGGCGAAATGAAAGTTCGTCCAGGCATTGCCGGTCCGGTCGACGCCGATGCTGTGCCCGTACATCGCGACGTTGGCGAAAGCCCACTGCCCAGTCGAGGGATCGTACCGGCCCACCGATTCCGCCTGACCCAGCAACACCCACCAGCGCCCCCGGGCGTCGACCTCGATGGCCCGCGGATTGGCCCGATCGATCGGAATCGGGATGTCCTTCGTGGCCCCGGTTGCCCGGTCGAGTTCGAGCAACCGATGGGTGAACATCCCCGTGATGATCACTCGGCCGGCTGAGTCCACCGCGATGTCGTGGGGAAGATCCGGGCCGGGAAGATCATATTCGGTAATCTGGTACCGTTCGTCCGTCGAAGCCGAAGCCGCCTTGAGCGGAGGTACCCCCTTGGCCGCCGCCACATACCGATTGAGCCAAGCGCCGAGCCGAGCCGGATCCTCGTGGGCGGCAATGATTGGAAAACTGGACTGGGGACCGAACGTGGCGATCATCCGGGTCGCGTCGGCCGCCCATTCCGCCGCCGTCCGGATCTTGCCGGCCCGAAAGGCCCGAGACTCATTGAACTGGTGACAACCGGTGCAATCCAGAATGAACCACCGTTTGGCCGCGCCCTCAGGCAAGAGATCGAGCCACTCCGCCGAGGTCCGAAGCACGGCCTTGGCATCCCGAGCGGGAACCCGGAGAGCCAGCCCGTCGCCTGCCGCGACGGTGTCGACGACCCGTTCGACCCCGCGCTCGAGGACCGCAAGGCGAAACTGGGCGGCAGGGGCCGCGACCAGGCGGAACCGGCCGGCCCGGTCGGTCATCGTCCCATAGCGAAGCGATCCACCCACCGGCGAACCGGCCACCACCACCTGCCCGAGAGGCCGGCCATCGGGACCAACCACCCTCCCGGCCAGAATCGTCGAATCCAGGACTGCGGCCATCACCAGCGTTGCGTGCAACAGGATCATAGATCTTCACTCACCGACTTGGTGCCATGAGGTCCCGTCCCATTCCCAGGTGTCGTTCAAATCACCGTTGGGATAGCCCTTCCGGCCGCCGAAGAGCACGACCCGGTCCCGGCGGCTGTCGTACGCGAGATACCCCATCGCTCGCGGTTCCGGACCGGAGTCGGAAAGTTTCTTCCAGGTCGTACCGTCCCACGCCCAGGTGTCACCGAGAAAGCCGTTACTGCCCACACCGCCGAACAGGATGACCAGTCCCCGCCGCGAATCGAACGCCGCCCCGGCAGCGGAGCGGGGGCTCGGCCCCGGCACTCGGCGCTCCGACCAACCCCGGCCGTCATATTCCCAGGTATCGTCCAGCGCCACGGGGCGCTGGCCCTTTTCAGCCCGTGCCCCACCGCCGAACACGACGGTCGTCCCGCGCCGCCGGTCGAACACCATCACGTGACCTTGCCGCGCCACCGGCCCGGTCACCGCGGCGTTCCGCCAGGCCGTGCCGTCGAACTCCCAGGTGTCACCATGCACTCGGCCGGGCCCGTCCGACCCGCCGAACGCCACGAACCGGTTCCGCTGAGTGTCGTAGACGAACCCCGGTTCGGCGGCGAGTATCGCGGGGTGGCGCCCGATCGTCTGCCACGCATCGCCAACCAGGACTCGGATATCCCCGAGGGAGGCACCGGCATATCCACCAAACGAGACCAACCGGTCCTTGCTGGTATCGTAGGCCAGTTGGCTCCCGGACATCTTCTCGCCGGTTTCCGCGACCTTGGCCCAGCGGGTGCCGTCGAATGACCAGAGATCGTTGAGGAACCCAAAGCTCCTGCCGTCGTCGATGGGCGTGCTCCCGCCGGTCAGGATGACCCGCTGCCTCGCCTCGTCGTACGCCATCGAGTGGTGCGCTCGTCGCGGGGGCACGTCAGGCTGGGTCGTCCTGCTGACGAGGCTGGCGCCCGTGACCGAAAGCGCCAGGAGGAGCCCCTGGGTTATTGGGAAGTATTCCATCCTGGAACGAAGCGAGCCTCGGCGCCGGACGTCTTGAACGTTCTTGCGGACCACGGCGCTAGCGGAGCCCCGCCAATACCCCCTCGATCCGCGTCCGCTGCGTCGGGTCTTGGGTCAACGAGAGCGCCTTGGAGTATTGCTCGATCGCGAGCTTCTTGTTTCCCTTCGTCGCGTACGCCTCGGCCAAGCTGTCGTAGGTGTTCCACGACCGCGGATACGTCGCCACGTTTTTCTTGAATATCGCGATCGCCGAGTCGACTTTGCCTTGGGCGACCAAGCCGTATCCGTAGAGGTTCACTTCGGCCTCGGTAGCCACGGCCAAAGCCCGCTCGGTGGCCGCCGCGGCGCCGGCTCGGTCTCCCCGCTTGTCGAGGATCGTGGCCCTGATCTGAAGGTTCGTGAACGCCTCATTCATTCGGATGGACCGGTCGGCCCACGCCAACGCCTCCTCCATGTTCGTGTCGTTGGCGACACTCCAAGCGGCGGCTTGACTCCAGGTTTGCCATGAGAACCGGCCCAATCCGCGGAGTTGCTCCCGAATGCTGTCCACGACCACCGTCTTGGTGTCCACTTGGATGGCGATCGGCACCGCCAGCTTCTCCCACCGCAAGGTCGCAACCACCGAGGAATCGGTCACTGAATCGAAGGTGTAGGCCAGCCGCTCGTGCATCTCGCCGGCCATTGGGGCGGCCGTGAGGCGAATGGCGTCCTCCTTCGGGTCGTAGCTGAAGCTCCCCCAGGCATTGGCTTGCTTGCTGAGAATGATGGTCCACGGCCCCGGGGTGGGGATCATATGCAGGCCATACCGCCCGGCCCTGACCGGCTGGCCACCGAGCCGCACCGGCGAACTGAACTCGATGACCGTGTTCTCGTTGGCCCCGGCCCGCCACACACTATCGAACGGCACCAGCGCGCCCCACACCGGCCGCCCGCCAACTCCCGGCCGGTCGTAGGTGATACTCACCGCCGTGAGACCCACGGTCTGGGTGACGGAAGCGCGCGGGCTGGCCTTCGGCAGGATGAGTGGTGGCACCTGGGCCGCCAACGGTGGCGGAGGCGTGAGGAACGGAATCGTCGCCATCGCGACCCGCGCGAGGAGGTACGGAACGGTCTTTCGCATGGTGCCTTCGGAAGTGAGAGCCTGCTCTCTCTACGCGATCGGCGGGCGGCCGGTTTCCCATCGACCGACCCCTTGTCATGTGAGGGAACGGATAATACCTTCCCTCACATGATGAGGATACCATGACCCGCCCGCCGCTCGACCTCCTCCAAGGAACCGTCGACGTCCTGATTCTCAAATCACTCTCCTGGCAGCCCCAACACGGCTTCGCCATCGCCAAGTGGATCCGGGAGCGAACCGAAGGCGTCCTCCAGCTCGACGACGCCGCGCTCTACCAGGGCCTCCACCGGCTCGAACGGAAAGGCTGGCTCGCCTCGGAGTGGGGCCAGTCCGAAAACAACCGCCGGGCCAAGTACTACCATCTCACCGCCACCGGGCGCCGCCAGCTCCGGACCGAACTCTCCACGTGGCGGACCTACACCCATGCCGTGTTCCGGGTCCTCGACGCCGCCGGTCTCGAGGCCTAACGGGCCATGACGCCGCTCGGATTTCGATGGCCGTGGCGCCGGCCGGCCGACATCGCCAGGGCGGTCGACGAAGAAATCGAATTCCACCTCGAGGCCCGGGTCGCCGAGCTCGTCCACGCCGGACACGCCCCGGCCGAGGCCCGACGAAAAGCCCTGGCCGAGTTCGGCGACCTCGCCGGAACCCGGACGTATTGTGTCGCCACCGACTGGGAAGGGGAGCGCGCCATGCGCCGTACCGAACGACTGACCGAACTTCGCCAAGACTTGGCCGGCACCATCCGCACCATCAGAAAGCAGCCCGGTTTCGCCGCGACCGTGGTGGGGACCCTCGGACTCGGCGTCGGGGCCACGACGGCGATCTTCGTCTTGATCCGGTCGGTGTTGCTGGCACCCCTGCCCTTCCGGTCGCCCGCCGAGCTCGTGGTCATCGAGCAGTTCATGCCCGGAAACCCGGCCGCTTCGGTCGGCGCCATGTCGCCACCCAACTACCTCGACGTCAAGGCCACCATTCCCGCGCTGGTGAATGCCGGGGCGTACTACGACAACGAAGCGACCCTGACCGGCGCCGGAGTGCCGGCCCGGCTCATCGCGCCGGCCGTGACGCCCAGTCTCTTCACCACCTTGGGCGTGGCCGCCGCCATCGGACGCACGTTCGCGGAGGGTGAAGGCGCCCCCGGCCAACCGAACGTCGTCCTCCTATCGCACCACCTCTGGACCCAGCGGTTTGGAGCCGACGCCGGCATCGTCGGCCGGGCCATCCGGCTGGACTCCGAGCCCTACACGGTGATCGGTGTCATGCCGCCCGGATTCGTCTTCCCGGTCTCCGGTGCCGATCTCTGGCTGCCGCTCGGATGGGACGCGAGCGTTGCCTCGCAACGGGGTGCCCAGTATCTCGGCGCCGTCGGGCGACTCAAATCCGCCGAAACCGCCGCTCAACTGTCGGCCCAACTCGCGTCCCTCTCCAGCCGGCTGATCGTCTCCTACCCCGAGAGCAAAGACTATCTCGGCCTCCGGGCTCAGTCCTTCACTGACGCCGTCGTCGGGGAGACCAAGCGGCCCCTGCTGCTGGTGGGCGGTGCCGCCGTCCTTTTGATCCTGATCGGATGCGCCAACGCCACCAGCTTGCTGCTCGCTCGAGTGAACGGACGCGCCACCGAACTCTCCGTCCGCGCCGCGCTCGGTGCGGGGCGCCGGCGGTTGGTCCGCCAGATTCTGACCGAGAGCGTCACCCTTGGCGGACTCGGCGGCCTGGTCGGCGCCGCGATCGCGGCGATTGGCCTGACGGTGTTTCTCCGCCAGTGGCCGGGCCTCCTCCCGCGGCAGGAAACGCTCCGTCTTGGAGCGACGGTGCCGATGCTGGCGCTCTGCCTCTCGATCGTCGCCGGCTTCCTGATCGGGATCGGACCATCACGGCAGGCGGCGCGGAGCGGGGCGTTCGATCGGTTGCGAAGCGGCAAACAGAGCCAGAGCGGCGGCGATCTTCGGCTCCGCCGGACCCTGGTGGCGGCGGAACTCGGTTTGGCGACCGTGCTGCTCACCGGCGCGGTGTTGCTGATTCACGCGATCGGGCAGCTCCGGCGGGTTGACCCGGGTTTTCGCCCGGACCAGGTGATCAGCTTCCGGACCCAACTGCCGTCGGCCGCTTACCGCACTAGCGAGGCCATCGATCAGTTCTACGGCGATTTCCTCGACCGGATCGGACAAATTCCTGGTGTCGATGGAGCAGCGGCCACCATGCGCCTGCCGCTATCGGGTGGCGGGTTCGGCGGCACGTTCACCTCCTCGGTACCAACGGAGGCGGGAAACGAAGAAGACCGCCGGGCCCAGGTTCGAGCGGTCACCGAGGACTACTTTCGGGTCATGGGCATTCCGCTCCGGCAAGGGCGGGGGTTCTCCCGGACGGACCGGCGCGGCGCACCTCCGGTGCTGATCGCCAGCGAAGGGTTCTCCAAGCGGTTCTGGCCGGCGACCGGGGCGGTGGGCAAGTCGGTTCGGTTCGGCGTCCGCTTCAGCGACGATCGCCCCGAAGGTGAAATCGTCGGCGTCGTGGGTGACGTTCGGGCCGCCGGCCTCCACCGAGATCCCACTCAGACCGTCTACGCGGTCTCGGCGCAGGTGGCGAGCAGCCAGATGAGTTTCGTGATCCGGAGCCGGCTCCCGGTTGGAGAGCTGATTCCCTCGATTCGGGCCCTCGTCGAAGCCCGGGACCGCGACATCGTCCTCGACCAAGTGGCGACGATGAACGACGTCATCGCGTCGTCGTTAGGCCAACCCCGTTTCGTGATGCAGCTGCTGGCGTTGTTTGCCGCGGTGGCTGTGGTACTCGCGATGGTCGGCATCTACGGCGTCGTGTCCTATGCCGTGGCGCAGCGGACCCGGGAAATCGGGGTCCGCATCGCCCTTGGCGCCGACCAAGGCCGGGTCATCCGAACGGTGGTGCGGCAGGAGATTCGCTGGGCCATCGGGGGCCTGGCCATCGGATCGGTGGCGGCCACGGCCACCGCGCCACTGCTCGCGAGTGCCGTCTTCGGCATCGACCCCACCGCCCCGTTGTTCCAACTCCTGGCTCCGACCGGCCTGCTGGTCGTGGCGGCGGTCGCCTGCTTCATACCCGCCAGGCGAGCGGCGCGGATCAGCCCCTTGAGGGCAATCCAAGCCGAGTGAGGTGGGTCGGCGAGAACGATCCTGCGAGGCCTGGTGCCATTAGCTTCCCGGCGCAATGCCGACCCCGACGGGAGCCCCCATGCGTACCCTGATCTCAGTCACCATCCTGCTGGTTCCGAGCCTGGGCCGCGCCCAGGACCACAAGCACTCGCCCGGAATGACCCACCCGGTCAACGGCGCCACGACGACGCTGCCGACGCTCCCGGGTCAGGATGCCTTCGGGGCAGTCGCTGAAGTCGTCCGAATTCTCGAAGCCGACAGCGCCACCGACTGGAGCCGAGTCAATCTCGAGGCTCTGCGTCAACATTTGATCGACATGCACGAGGTCACGCTCAACTCAGTAGCCCGCCAGACGCGGATCGATGGCGGACTTGCCATCGACGTCACCGGCGCCGGGCGGGGGCTTCAGTCGATCCGACGGATCCTGGCGGCGCACGCGCCGATGCTGGATGGAGTACCGGACTTCACGGCGACGAGTGCGGCGATCCCGACTGGAGCACGGCTCACGGTTCGAGCCAGGAATCTCGCCGACCGGAAGACGGTCGCCAAGATTCGGGGTCTCGGGTTCATCGGTCTTTTGACCATCGGCGAGCACCACGCGGCCCACCACCTCGCCCTGGCGCGGGGAGACGCGATGGCGCACTCCCACTAGACCGGTCATCGCGCGGTCCGCGCTACGGTCGGGCCGGTGGCGTCCGGCAATACAACCCTCCGGTGCACTGGTCGGGAACGTAGGTTTCGCTTTCGACCAGCCACCGGCCGTCGAGCCGCCGCCATTTGGCAAAGTAGGTTCCCCCGATGGCGAGCGGTCCATCGGGGGCGGTCCACCCGCCGGTCCACCGCCCTTCCTCGCTAGCCATGGCCCAGGGGTCGAAAACCCTCACCTCCGCCGGCGTGCGCCGATACCACACGTCGGGACTGGACCCGAACTGCTCGGCAAAGCTTCGAATCATGGCTTCCCGGCCCGTGAAGGTCAGTGAGTTCGACGTCACGACCACGACATGAGGGGCGAGGATCGCGGCGATTCCGGCGGTATCGTGCCGTGCGATCGCGGCGTTCGACTGTTCCCGGAGTGAGCGAATGGCCCGGGCGTCGGGGCCGCCCGTCGTATCATCCGCCGGCGACCAGAGGGGGCCCGGGGTGCGATGGAGAGGAACCGCCCGCTGGGGACCGGGAGGCGCCTGGAACGAGGTATGGCGATGGACCACGACCCACCGGCCGGCCCGCCGTTCGAACACCAGCGATTGCCGCCCTTCATCGACGGTGGTCGCGCCGGACGGCTCGGTCACTTCGAGCCGGAAATTCGCCGCCAGCCAGGCCACGTTGCCGCGGGCCCCCACGTCGAGAACCTCGGACGTCGATCGGACCGTTCCCCGCCCGGAGTTGGCGAACATGTTGCGATAGAGGGTGTCGACCCGCGGCCACCCGCTCAACTGCCGCCGTTCGAAAAAGAAGACGCCGGACCTATCGTGGGCGTAGTAGCGGTTGATGAACGCCGAGTCGCGCCGTTCCCAGGCTCGGTTGAACTCGGTGAACAGCGCGAGCACTTCTTGGACCGAGCGGTGGTCGGCCGCGGACTGAGCCTGCCCCGGTCCGGCCGAGACGACCACCATCGCGAGGACGATGCCGGCCCGCCCCCGCCACTCCAGCGTTCGAATGTTCATCCGATCCCCCGATCCAAGGTCAGCAACCCGAGGACCAACAATAGTCGGCCGAGGGACTCGAGATGGAGGTTCAGGTCACCCCGCGGGCGGGGGCGCCGAATCCCTGTCGTTCCATCCGCCCCCAGCCCTGTTTCCGGCGCAGGGCCGACAAGGTCCCACCCATCCGCCAGAGGATCGCCAGTTGGCGATACCCGAAATTCTCGACCACGCCAAGCCAAATCAGGGTGGCCAGGTCGCGAGTCTTGGGATAGCGGTGGAAGCTCAACTCCTCGAGCGCCACAGCCGCAATCGAAAGCACGGTGCCTAACACAAATGCCAGGGTCAAGAACCCCAGGACGTACGCCCCGGACGCCCGGCCCGCCACGACGGTCACCAGGAACGCCAGGTAACCGCCCAGCTCGATCGCGGGCCCGAGCATCTCCAGGAAGAAGAAGAACGGGAACGCCAAGAGTCCGATCCGGCCGTAGCGGGGGTTGAACAGCATCACCCGATGGCGGATCAGACTCTCGATCAACCCCCGCTGCCACCGATCCCGCTGGCGGCGGAGCACGGCCAGCCGGTTGGGGCACTCCGTCCACGCCACCGGGTCCGGCACGAAGGCGATCCGGTAGGGCATCTTCCGTTCACGGCAGTACCGATGGAGTCGGACGACGAGCTCCATGTCTTCGCCGACCGTGTCAGTGGCGTATCCGCCGGCCCCGAGCACCACATCCCGCCGAAAGACACCGAACGCCCCCGAAATGATCAAGGTGCTGTTGATGGCCTCCCAGCCCATCCGGCCGGCCAGAAATGCCCGGAGATACTCGAGCACCTGGAGCCGCGGGAGCAACTCCGCTGGGAGACCGATGCTGATCACGTTGCCGTCCTGAACCACGCACCCGTTGGCGATCCGGATGATCCCGCCGGCCGCCACGGTGGTACGGTCCTCCAGGAACGGTCGGACGATCCGGGTCAGCGCATCGCGCTCGAGCAGGCTGTCGGCATCGATGGCACAGAAGAGGGGCGTCCGGGTGTAGTTGAGACCGGCGTTCAGCGCGTCGGCTTTGCCGCCGTTGGCCTTGTCGATGACCCAAAGGTTCTGATGCGCCCGGCTCCGGTACACCTGGACGATATTCGCGGTGGCGAGGGTTCCGCTGGCCAGACGATTGGCCGGCTCCAAGTCGAAGGCCTCCCAAAGCCGGCCAAGTGTGTTGTCTCGCGAGCCATCGTTGACCACGATGACCTCGAACTCCGCGTAGGACAGCATCAGCAGCGAGCGAATCGCATCGACACAGGTGGCTTCTTCGTCATAGGCCGGCGCCACCAGCGTGATCGGAGGCATCCCCGCGCTCGCCAAGAGATCGCTCAGGTCGAGGGCCCGAAGCCGCCTGGTGTGGCGGCGGAGCGCCCGAAAGGCGGCCAACGACGACAGCAAGTAGCCGGTATTGAGGGCCAGAAAATAGCCTAACACCAGCTGGTTGAGGGCGTCGACCACCGCCCACACCGCGGTACTCATGAAGCCTCGCCCAGCTGGGCGAGGGCGTCGTGCGCCCCCGCGGCCCGCAACGTCTCCAGCACCCGGATGACGACCCAGGGAGAGTCGTCGTGAAAGGCGTCCCGAATCACCGCGACGTCATCCGCCCCGCCCAACCGCGCCACGATGGCATAGGCCCGGGCCCGGAGGATCGGTTCCTTCGAGCCGATCAGCGGGCGGACCAAGTCGAGATGCTCCGGCTGGCCGACCTCCATCAACACGCCGAGGGACGCCGCCAGCAAATCACGATCATCGCTCGTCCGGAGGACCTCGGAGGCCGGATCCGCCGCTTCCGGATCATGGAGCTCGCGAAGGGCCTCGGCGGCAATGGCCCGGACCGAGGGTTCGACGGCGGCATCGAGCAGGGTACGCCTGAGCACCGGAGCGACGTCGAGCCCGATCTGCGCCAGCATCGACGCCAGGAAACTCGGACGCCACTGATGAAACCGGCCCAGCCGCCGGAGCACTTCCTCAGCGTACTCGGGCACGCCGGGCCGGGCGAGCGACCGGGCCGCCACCATCGCGACCAGGTCGGACCGGTCATCGAGAGCCGCCACGATCACCGGACCGTAGTCGGCAAGGCCGAGGCAGCTCAACGTGTTGATGGCACGGGCCCGGAACTCGTCGTCTCGCTGATCGAGTCGCGCCGCGATCGCGGGCAGGTACGGCGCGGCCAGCCGTTCGACCGTGCCGCGCTCGTCGCCCTGGAGCCGCCGGGCAAACCGGAGAAGGTACTCAATGAAGTACAACCGGTCGGCGCTCCCGATGACAGCGTGGAGCTCCGCATCGGGTAAGCTGCCGCCGAGCACGCCCAGGACGGCCGATTCCCAGGCAGCTTCGCGCCGCAACCACTCAGCACGGGTGTGGTTGTTCGCCGCTCGATAGGACAGCGCGGTCCGGATCAGGGCGACGATCAAGACGAGCAGGAGCAGGAGGCCCACGGCGAGGAACCGCAGTGCGGGGTCCGGCCCGTCCAACACCCCCCCGGTCATCGGGCCGGGCGTTCGAGGAGTCGGTCGACTCGAGCGAGGAGTTCGGTGGGCGAGAACGGCTTCCGGACGTAGTCGTCGACGCCGATCTGAAAACCCCGGACGACGTCTTGGGGGCCGCCTAACGCCGTCAGCATCAAGACCGGCGTCTTGGCGTACCGGGGCAGGGCGCGAATCTGTTGGACCAGGCCGAATCCGTCGAGCCGGGGCATCTTCACGTCGATGATGAACAGATCGTATGAGCCGTTCGTCGCCGCCTCCAAGGCTTCAATCCCGTCCGGCCGATGATCGACCCGGTGGCCGGCCCGTTCCAGCCGGTCCTTGACCAGCGACAACGTCAGCCGGTCATCCTCGGCGATCAAGATCCGAACCTGACGGTCCAGGGTCGGCACCACGACCACCGGCACGGGCGGCGCCGGGCGAGCGTCCGGAATGGCCGAGTCGACCGCGGCCAACTCGACGACCAACCGGTTGACCCGCCCGCGCAGGGCCCGCCGGGTCGACTCTTCGACTCGCGCGGCCGCGGTCGAAACGGCCGGGAAGCCATAGGCGCCCCCGGAGCCTCGAAGCTGGTGGGCCAACCTGGTAATCCGCTCCGCTGCCGTGGGATCACTGGGCAACGCGCCAAGCCAGGTACCGAGATCCGCGATGGCCTGCCGGGCCGCCGCCTTGAACTCGAGCATCAGGTCTTGATCCAACTCAGCCGCCATCCCGTACTCCCCACTTTGGCCCCGAAACCCCGTCGCCACCGCTATGGTCCGCACTGGGTAGTATCGGCGGTCCGGGGCGCGACCTGAGTGCGCCTGATCGCGGTTCAGTCGTCTTCCTTGCTACTTACGGCATCAGGGAGCGAAACCACCGGCCGGCGAAGTAGACGCCGGCGGCCGTCCCGAGCATGCTGGCCAGGTAGGCGGTCATTGGACCGAACTGGCTACCGATCCACCAACCAACGGCGCCACCAACCGTGGCCCCGATGAAAGCAACGATCTTTCTCAAGTCCAGGTCCTCGGTTGACGTACCGACTAAAAAACAGTCACACTGGGAGTTGATTTCATCCACACCGTCAAAGAGCGATACTCCAACCTATTGATTTACAAGGGTATTGTGGCGTCAACGCCACCCTGGACTCGGTTCGTTCTAATGACTAGTATCGGTGCGTCACCTCGACATCAAAACCAATGAATCACCCAATTCGACAGGGGTCCTTTATGAAAAAGCGGGGAATCTTCGCGGCGATGAGCCTGTTCGCGGCCGCGTGTAGCACGGATATGGCGGCACCAAATTCAGAGCCCCAGAATCCCGATCGCACCGCGGCCGGCCCCGCAGAGCAGGCCCAGTCGTACTTGGTGGTGTATCAGCCGAACATGGTCGGCGCCAACGCCTTGACCGGTTCCCTGGAACAACGGCATGCGATCTTTGCCATTCGCTACCGCTATGAGTCCGCCATCCAGGGTTTTGCGGCCGTGCTGACCCCGGGCCAAGTCCGGGCGCTCCGGGCCGATCCCCGGGTCCAGTTCGTCGAGCCCGACGCCGTGCTCACGACGACGACGACCCAGGCACCAACCCCGTCATGGGGCCTCGATCGCCTTGACCAACAGAACCTCCCGCTCAACACATCGTACACCTTCACCCAGAACGGCGCCGGGGTCCACCTCTACGGGATCGACACCGGGATCCTTTACAGTCACCCTGATTTCGGCGGCCGGGCCAGCGCCGGCTTCGATGCTGTCACGGCCGGTGGCGGGGCGGTCGATTGCAACGGGCATGGAACCCATACGGCATCGACCGCGGCCGGAAACACGTACGGCGTGGCCAAAGGCATGGCGATCGTCGGCGTCCGGGTCCTCGACTGCAGTGGCTCCGGTTCAACCTCGGGCGTCGTGGCCGGTATCGACTGGGTTCGCACCAACGCCATCAAACCGGCGGTTGCCAACATGAGCCTCGGCGGCGGCTTGTCGACCGCACTCAATACCGCGGTGGCCAATGCGGTGGCGTCCGGCATCGTGTTCAGCGTCTCGGCCGGCAACAGCAACGCCAACGCCTGCAACGCGTCTCCGGCCTCCGCGCCGAGCGCCCTCACCGTCGGGTCGACGACCATCACCGATGCCCGGTCGAGCTTCTCCAACTTCGGCACCTGCGTCGATCTGTTCGCACCCGGCTCCTCGATTACGGCGGCCTATGTCACCGCCAGTGGCCAGCCGACGACCGCTTCGCTGAGCGGCACCTCGATGTCGGCTCCCCACGTCGCCGGCGTCGCCGGTCTCTACCTGCAACAGAACCCGAACGCGACCCCCGCCGCCGTGGCCACGGCGCTGGTGAGCAACGCCACCAACAACAAGGTCACCAATCCCGGCACCGGGTCGCCAAACAAACTGCTGTACATGGGCTTCTTGACCGGTGGCGTCCCGGTCAATCAGCCCCCGACGGCGGCCTTTACCTCGACCTGCACCGCTCTCACCTGCGCCTTCAATGGGACCGGATCGACCGATGATGTTGGGGTGACGTCCTATGCCTGGACCTTCGGCGACGGGTCGACGGGCACCGGCCCCACGCCAAGCCATACCTATGCGGCGGCCGGCACCTACACCGTCGGGCTGACTGTGTCCGACGCGGGGCTACTCACCAACTCAACGACCCGAACCGTCACGGTCAGCAGCGGCGGCGGCGGTGGCGGCACCAACCAGGCCCCCGTGGCCGTGCCGGTGGCCACCTGCGTTCCAGGCCGAACCTGCACGCTCGACGGTAGTGGCTCAACCGACGACGTCCAGGTCACCGGATATACCTGGCGGAACTCATGGGGCAATGTGGTTTCAACGTCCGCGGTCTTAACCAGGCTGTTTGATGTGGGGACCAATACGTGGACGCTCACGGTCCGGGACGCGGCCGGTTTGACCAATACCAAATCGCTCACCTTCACGGTCTTGCCCTAGCCCGGCTCCACGCTCCCCGTCTCACAGCCGCCCGGCACCCAGCCGGGCGGCTTTTTCATTGGCCCACGATACCCCTTGACCGGACCGGCCGGCCCCAAGACCTTGGGCCATGCCATCACAGACCACCTCACCGCGGCCGGCCACATTGTTCGGCCGAGCCCTCCGTCGCCGGTGCCCGGCCTGCGGCGGCGGCCCCCTGTTTACCCGGTGGATCCAAATGGCCGCGGCCTGCCCCCAATGCCACTTGGTGACCGACCGCGGGGAATCCGGCTATGCGTTGGGAGGGATCTGGCTCAACCTCTTCGCGGCCGAGACCGTGAATACCGCCATTTGGGTGACCGTGGCGGTGGTCACCTGGCCCGATGTGCCCTGGGGAACGCTCCAGGTCGTCGGGCCGATCACCGCGATCGCGATGCCGCTGTTCTTCTATCCGTTTTCGAAAACCCTGTTCCTGGCCCTGGACCTGCATTTCAGACCCACGCCCTGATCAGGTCTTTCCGAACCGGAGCCGGTCCACGGCAATCCGGCCGTTGCTCATCACGAACAGCACATCCTGAAGGGTCCGGACCACCTCGAGCGGATTGTCCTCGACCACGATCAAATCGGCCTCGAGCCCCGGTTCGATGGCTCCGGTCTTTTTCTCGATCCGGAACAACTCGGCCGCCGTACTCGTGGCCGATTGGAGCGCTTCGAGCGGCGTCATCCCGAGCTTGACGAAGTTGGCCACCTCGTGCGACACCCTGGTGATACTCGCCGCCGTGTAGCTCACATCGGCCCCGGTCACCATCTTGATGCCGAGCGCGTGGGCCTTCCGGAACGTCTCGTCCATCCGCGGCATCATGTGCAGGCCCCGCGCCTTGGTAACCGGGTCGTCGTAGTCGCCGCCGGGTTCCACCAAATCAACCAACGTGGAATAGGTCGGCACCAAGTAGGTCCCCTTGGCTTTCATCAACGCCAGAGTCGAGTCGGACAGATAGGTCCCGTGTTCGATACTCCGGACCCCGGCCTTGACGGCGGCATACGCGCCCTCGTCGCCATGGGCATGGGCCAAGACCGGAATGTTCCGAGCCGCGGCTTCATCGACCACGGCGCGGAGCTCCGCTTCGGTATAAACCTGCTGACGCGGGTCGGTCTCGGGCCGGCCGGCCCGCTCGGTGCCCCGGGTCTTGATGACGTCAACGCCATGCGCCGCATTGGCCCGGACCAACTGCCGGAGCCGGTCGATCGTCGTCACCCCGGCAATCAGGTTGCCGAGCGAGGGGTCCGCGAGCACGGCATCTTCGAGATTCGGCGTGACGAACAGCCCGGCGGCCAACACATCGGGGCCCGCGATGAAGCCGGCCCGGGACATGTCGCGGAGGGCAACGTCCCGAAACGAGCCGACACTGGCACTCCGAACCGTGGTCACCCCGGTCTCGAGCGCTCGTCGGGCGGCGGCCAGGTTGTCGAGATGGGTATGGGCGTCCATCAAGCCGGGCACCACATACTTGCCCCGGAGATCGACCACCGTCGTGCCCGCCCCGAGATCGGCGGCGCCCACCGACACGATCCGGCCCCCGCGAACCAGCACGGTGACGCCGCGCCGGATCGCCCCGCCCCGGACATCCACGACATTGGCGTTGATCAACGCCACGTCCGCCTGGGGCAGGGTTCCGTCCGGGCTCCGACTCTGCGCCACCAACCAAGTCGGGACCACCACCGCGATCGCCCCGGCCACCAACCAGCGGATCATTCGACCCGCCGGGCCATCGACACGACCGACACGAGATCCACCCGCACCGCCGTCACCTTCCCGCCGTCACGAATCATGACGTAACGGTCGGACCCCGGCCCCTGGAACGTGTCGTTGCCGATGTAGGTCAGCGTCCGGCCGGTGCCTTGGCTCCCCTGCCGGGCCTTGAGCACGCCGCCGTCGACGGAAAGCGTGAGGTCCATCGGCGTCCCTCGGCCAACCCCGCGGTACCTGCCCGCCAACTGGCCGAGATCGCCGGTGAACGGCTGGCCCTTGAGCTCCTTCCCCGGGCCTAACACGATTTGGGCAATGCCCTTGGCGCCATCCGGTGCCCCCACCGGTCCGGCCGTGTTGATCAGCACGACGATGTAGAGATCGTTATCCGGATAGTACCGGGTTTCCGACACGAACCCGCTGATCCCGCCACCATGCGAAATCATCCGGCGCCCGTCCTCTTCGCCCGCCACAATGCCCTTGGCGTACCGGACCCGATACCCGTCGTTCAGCGTGCCTGGTGTGATCATCTCCTGATACGAAGCCCGGCTGATGACCTTGTCAGTGGTATGGAGGGCCCTGAGCCAGGTAATCAAATCGCCGGCCGTCGAGCAGAGTGACCCGGCGGCGTACGGCCAGCTGTGGTCCTGCGGAAACGCCTTGGCTAATCCCGAGCCGCCGACGCCGTAACCATGGACTTTCCGCTTCATCAGGGCCGACTCGCTGCAGTACTTCGAATTCGACATCCCCAACCGGTCGAAGATGTTCGCCTGGATGTAGTCGGCATATCCCTGGCCGCTGACCTTTTCGATGATCAGACCGGCCAGGAAGAACGCCGAGTTGTTGTAC
>JANMHX010000029.1:0-2889 GCA_031375485.1 Gemmatimonadota bacterium
GTGGCCGGCTTCGACCTGGCCCACGCGGCGGGGAACGTGCCCTTGGCGTTGCACGATTGGGATGTCGATTTCGCGGCCTGGTGCTCGTACAAGTATCTCAATGGCGGCCCCGGCGCCCCCGGCGGCTGCTTCGTCCACGAACGGCACGGGGCCGACCGGTCGTTGCCCCGGTTTGCGGGGTGGTGGGGCAATGACCCGGCCACCCGGTTCCGGCTCCACTTGAACGAGAAGTTCGTGCCGCACACGGGTGCCGAGGGGTGGCAAATCAGCAATCCGTCGGTGTTGTCGATGACGCCGCTCCTGGCGTCGATGGCCCAATTCGACCGGATCGGGATCGCGGCGCTCCGGAAGAAGTCGTTGGCTCTGACCGGATACCTCGAGTACCTGGTGCGGCGGGCGCCGGCCGGCCGGGTCTCGATCCTGACGCCGGAGGACCCGGAAGCCCGGGGCTGTCAGCTGTCGCTCTTGATCCCGAAGGGCGCCCGGGAGGCGTTCGACGGGATTCGGGCCCGGGGCATTCTCCCGGATTTCCGCCAGCCCGATGTGATCCGGATGTCGCCGGTGCCGATGTACAACTCGTTCCACGATGTCTGGCGCGCCGGGACGGCGCTCGCGGAGGTGCTCGGTGCCTAACGAGACTCGACCGTCGTTCGTCATTGTCGGCGGCGGCCTCGTCGGCTCGATGCTGGCGGCGCTGCTTGGGCGCGAGGGATTTCCCGTGGAGGTCATCGAGCGGCGGGGCGATCCGCGAGACGGCCGGATGGAGAGCGGCCGAAGTATCAACCTCGCGATTTCGGCGCGGGGGCTCAACGCCTTGGCCCAACTCGACCTTGACGATGCCCTCGTGGGGTTAGGGGTGCCTCTCTATCGGCGGGGGATTCATGCTCGGCGCTCGGCGCTGGGCGCTCGGCACTCGGCGGGGGTGGGTCCGGAGGCGGGGCTGGTCTATCAGGCGTATGGGGATGGGAAGCAGGCGATCAACTCGTTTTCGCGGGGGGAGTTGAATCGGGCGTTGATCGAGGCGGCGGGAGTCACGCCGAACGTGACGCTGTCGTTTGGGCGGCGGTGCGTGGAGGTCGACCTGGCGGCGGGGACGGTGAGCCATGTTGACGGGGCAACTGGGGGCGACGCCAGGGTGAGTCGCGGGGTGATCGTCGGGGCCGACGGGGCGTTCTCGGTGGTGCGGCCGGTGATGCAGCGGCGGGAGTACCAGGAGTATGCCCAGAGCTATCTGCAGCACGGGTACAAGGAGCTGTTCATCCCGGTCGGGGCCGATGGGACGCCGGCCCTCGAAGTGAACGTGATGCACATCTGGCCCCGGGGCCGGTTCATGATGATGGCCATGGCCAATCGGGACGGGTCGTTCACCGTGACGCTCTACCTGCCGCGAACCGGCGAGAACGGATTCGACCGCCTCACCACGCCCGGCGAGGTTGAGTCGTTCTTCGAGCGCGAGTTTCCCGATGCCGTGCCCCTGATGCCGACCTTGGTGGAGGATTTCTTCGCCAACCCCACCGGGGCGATGGTGACGGTCCGGACGTATCCCTGGCATGCCGGCGGCCAGGCCGTCCTGATCGGCGATGCGGCGCACGCGATCGTGCCGTTTTATGGGCAGGGCGCCAACTGCGGGTTCGAGGACTGTCTCGAGTTCGTGGCGCAGGTCAAAGCAAGCCCGGGCAACCTCGTGCAGGCCTTCGAACGGTACCAGCAGATCCGCAAGCCGAATGCGGAGGCCATTGCCGACTTGGCCCTGGCCAACTTCCACGAAATGCGCGACCATGTCGCGTCGCCGATGTTCCTGTGGAAGAAGCGGTTCGAACAGGTGCTGGCCGCGCTGTTGCCGGGGTGGTACCGCCCGCTCTATCCGATGATCGCCTTTTCACTGATCCCGTACGCCGAGGCCCGGGCCCGGGCGGCCGATCAAGCCAGAACGCTCCGATGGACCGCTCGGATGGTCGGGGCGCTGCTCGTCGTTACTATCGCGTGGCTCTTACTTTCGAGGTAACCGTGTCAACCGTCACGTACGCATCGTATCTCAAGATCGACGAATTGCTCGGACTGCAGCAGCCGAAGTCCTCACCCGAAGAGCATGACGAGCTGTTGTTCATCGTCATTCACCAGACCTACGAGCTCTGGTTCAAGCTCCTCCTCCATGAAACCGGCAAGGTCGTCGCCGACTTCCACCGCAATGACCTGTTCGGCGCGATTGCGACGCTGAAGCGGATGCGGACGATGATGAAGACCCTGGTGGGCCAGCTCGACATCCTCGAGACGATGACGCCGATGTCCTTCTCCTCGTTTCGGAACCGGCTCGACACCGCGTCCGGGTTCCAGTCGTATCAGTTCAAGGAGGTGGAGTTCGCGTTCGGCTACAAACGGAGCAACGTGACTCACGCCATTCCCGTTACCGAACCGGGCCGGGCCAAGGCCGAGCGCCGGTTGGGTGAGCCGAGCGTGGTGGATGCCTTCTACCGGTTCTTGGTGCAGCGAGGAGCGGTCATTCCGAAGGATCTGCTCGAAAAGGACGTCCGGCTATCGACCCAAGCCGACGAACGAGTCCAAGAAGAAATCTTCCGCCTCTACCAGACTCAACCGGAACTGGTCATCCTGTTCGAGCTGATGACCGACTTCGACGAGGGGATGCAGGAGTGGCGTTACCGCCACGTGAAGATGGTGGAACGAACCATCGGCGCGAAGAAAGGCACCGGCGGCTCCGCCGGCGTCGATTTCCTGAAACAATCGTTGTTCATGCCCCTCTTTCCAGACCTCTGGGCCGTCCGCCATCGGATGTGATCTCGGCACTCGGCACTCAGCGCTCGGCACTCGGCTGGTCAGCCGAGTGAACAAGACAGAATTGATTGGGACAATCAAAATCTTTTTGGTTGTCCC
>JANMHX010000086.1:0-9839 GCA_031375485.1 Gemmatimonadota bacterium
CAGGGTGAGGCGCGGGTGGCCATAGACCACGGCCGCCAGGCCGCCGGTGGCCATGTACTCGATCCCGGCCCGGTTGAGGGGCACGATGAAGAGACCGACCAGACTAGGCGTCGGGGCCACGCATCAACTCCCGGACGCCGACGGCGACCTGCTCGGCGGTCCAATCGGGGTGCCGCGCCCGCACGCCGGCGGCCGCAATCTCGCGGGTCTCCATCCACAAGCCATGAGCCAAACGGACCTTCTCGTCCGCCGTCATAGAGCGGAATCGGGCGGCCTGCCGGATCAGGGCATCGTTCGCCGGAGGGTCATGGCGCGGACGATCGGTTGGCATCGTTGGAATCTAGCACCCGGCCCGCCGCAGGGGCATCAAACTCCGAAGCCCGAGCCGCCGCCCGGCGTACCGGCGAGCGAACGAGAGTTTCTGACCCGGTTTTTGGCGGAATGGGGGGCGTCGGTGGGAGGGCGGTCGGGAGAGTGGCCAACGGGTCGGCGGGTGCGGGACCGCGAGTAGCTAGCGCGGGCGGAGCGCCTCCAGTGCCCGAACGTCGAGAAGGTCTTGGGGCCGGCCGGACGCCCGTTTGTTGGTGATCAGATGGCGCACCGACAATACCGCCACGTCGACGTTGCCTAACCGTAGGGTTTGTCGATCGGCCCATGCCTCCGAGAATTCGACTCCGCTGATCGCCGTCAACAGGTCAATCCGCTGGGGCGGAACGCCGACCTGGAAAACGGTCTCGCTTGCCCCAAGATCCTCAACCGTGATTTGATCGAGAGGGGCACCGAACGCGGCCAGCGCTCGATAGACGCGAGCGGGGTTCTCGCCCGTGGGACGAACCCAGAGGTCGAGGTCTTTGGTGGCGCGGGGCAGTCCGTGAGCGGCCAACGCATAGCCGCCGACCAACAGGTACTCAGCGCCCTCGGCGGATAACGCGGACAACATGTCGCGGAAGTCGGGACTGAGCAACGTCTTCTCCCATGAAGGCCCAGCAATCCAGGCTGATTCGCCACGTCAGTTCAATCCGTTCGGCAGGCGACATTGCCAGCACGTCGCTATGGTCTTCCGGATCCTGAAGGCGACGGCTGGTGATGGTGACGGCGCGACGGAGCATCGGTCAAATGTAGGGGCGATCCCCTTCCCGACCAAGTTGGTATCAACGAGCTTCACTTCAGCGGGTACCGCTCGAGCCGCTCGATCCCGTCCTCGTCGGCGGCCACCGCATAGATATGGCTTCGCCCCACCCCCACCAATCGCCGCCCCGCCGGCAGTTGCCGGCTTCCGCTCGGCCGGCCCGCCGCGTCGAACTGATCCCACGTCGATGGCGCCCCCGCGGCCACCGAGCGCTCGACCCAAAGGGTACCGTCCGGCGCGATGATCGGCGCGGCGTCGGTGAACGCCGGCTTAGTGTCCGCGAACGTCATGTTCTCGACCATCTCCGCGACGGCCCGGTCCGTCACCATGTCGGCCGTGACTGGACTGAGTCCGCCGGGCGGGCGGTCGCCGCCTCCCTTGCCGCTGGTTCCGCCGGTCATCAGCATCTGCCGGACGAGATCGGACCGGTCCTTCGGCGTGACCCGAACCGGTTTCCACTCGACCCGCGGGCCGGCGACCCGGCGGCCGTCCGGCTCGATCCACTCGACCCGGTAGTCCGCCGCCCGGACGATCGCTACCCGGCCGGCCGGGGTCACGGCCCAGGAATCCCCAGGTGCAAAGGCGAGCACCGAGAAAGTCGGCTGATCTCGGCGTGGGGGTGGTGGCGGTCTCGGGCTCGCGCGGAGCCGCGCGATCGTCTCCATCGGCCCTGTCCCGGGAACGAACCGAACCACCGGCAGTGAGTCGGGACGCTCGATCCGCAACATCCACCCCGGAATTACCGAGTAGAAGCGGCCGGCTTGATCGACCGCTCGGGGGGAGAGTTCCGCCGGAAGGCCGGGGGCGCGGCCGGTGGCGACCCGGTGGATCTTGAGATCGGGGCCCAAGACGACGAGGCGGTTGTTGCCGTCGTCGGCCACCATCAGTGAGTCACCGGCCATGGGGGCCAGGCGGCCCGGAAACCGGTACTCCTCCGGGCCTCCGCCGGCCCGGCCGATCTTGGTCACCGTTTTTCGGGCGAAGTCGGCGACCGCGAGCCACTCGTCGCCGCGGTCGACGAGGACCACCCGGCCGTCCGGCCGCTCCGACAGGGCGAACACCCGAACGAATTCGTGGGTCAGGACGCCGTCGGGCGGCCCGAAGGGGCGGGGGATGGGTGCGGCGACGGCTTGCAACAGGGCGGCGCTCAAGATCAGCATGGTTGGGAGGCTCTTTCGATCGGGACCGTGGCGCCGAGCACGACGTTGGAAGATGCGCGTCAGCGCTCCAGGGTTGCACCGGTGGATGTCCTTCGCCCGCCGTTAGGTCCCGGTGACCGATCTGGCCAACGTGTCGAGCTGCCGTGAGATGACTTCCAACGCCGCGGCGGCCGTCGTCGCGTCGCGAGTGTTGGTGAACGCGGTGAGGGCGGCGTCGAGCTGGCCGAGCAATGCGTCGATCTGACCGCGGCCGGCCCGCCGGCCGAGCGAGGCGAGCACGGCTGGATCCTGAAGTCTCGGACTCGACGCCAGGATCAGACGCAAGGCGGCGCGCAGCTCGGCCACATCCCGGCTGCAGCAGCGCGCTCCCCAATCGGTGATGATCTCGGTGATCGGCGCCGGTTTGGCGGGCGCCGGGCGGGCTCCGGCGGGCACCCGTACCGCGGGGGTCGCCGTTGCGGCGGTCGCGGACACCGTGCCCGCGATCTTGCCCTGCATCACCGCTACGATCTCCCGCATGTAGTCGGTCTGATCACTTCCCAGACGGAGAGCCCGAGCGCCATCCACTGCGCCGGGGGCCGCCGCCGTCAGGTTGGTTGCGATCCGGTCTGCCGGTGCCGTTGCGCCGGGTCCCGGGCCGTAGCCTTTGAAGATCACCCGAAAGATTTTTTCACGGGCTTCCGGGTGGGTCCAGAACGCGAATCCATTCTGGGCGCCGCAGCGGTCGGTTCTCTTGAGCTCCCCCACGTTTTCCGGGCCGCAGATCCCGAACTTGGTGTCGGCCTCGACGATCTCCCCCATCCACTGGAAGCTCTGGGTCATCGAGCGGAACATCCCGAGCATGACGTTGGTATTCTCTCCCGGCGGGAAGAGCGGTTTGATAACGCCGGCCCGGCGCGCGAGTTCGTTCAACCCGTCCCCGTCGAGCAGGGCCAGCTTGGAGAGGATGATGGTGTTGTAGATCGGTTCGAAGGTCCGCGGGTTGAAAACCCCGGCGCCCCCCGGGGTTCCCATGTCCTGGTTGAGCTGGTCTTTGGTACCGGCCGGAAAATCGAGCTGGTCCATATAGGAGGGACGGGTCCTTGGCCGCCTGGTAGAGATCGTAGTAGTCGGCCAACCGACGCTTGAATGCCCGTTCGGTCTCCGCCTTGATGGCGTCGCTGATCGGGGCATAGGCGCTCCCAACCCAGTTCAAGAACTGCTGCAGCGCCGCGCCGCCTTCGCCGATTGCGTGGGCGCCGAACATTTTGGGAATCCACTCGATCATCCAGCCGCTCATCGCGGCGCCGCCCTCGGCGGGTTCGCCCCGCATCAGCTTTTCGCCAAGACTTTCACTGCTGTCGACCATCGCGCGGAGACCCCGGTTGATGTCGAGCCGCCAGGTCTCCATCTGCTCCTTTTTGGCGCAGGCGACCGGATTCATCGCGCACTTGGCCCAATAGGGCGCGTCGTTGCTGATGTTCTGGTTCATCTCCTGCTTGGCGCGGGCAATCAGGGGTTCGAGCCAATCGGAGATCTCGAGCCACTTCTGGTAGTGCTGGGCGCCCCGGGTGTGCTGGCGCGCGACGGGATCTTTGATCAGCACATTGGACACGAACCGGGGCCAAACATCGAGGCTCAGTTTGGAGTCCGGGGTGTGGGCTCCGACGTATCCCTCGAGGACGACGTGCTTGATGGCCGTGCTGCGGGACGGCCCAGTGAAGGTGACCCAGGCCCCGTCGGCCTTCTTGTTGACGTAGGTGTGGGCCCAGACGTCCCCGGCTCCGTGGGTGAGGAACCCATAGGCAAAGGCGAGCACCTTGTCCCGCTCGCCGGCATCGGTCCACCCGCGGGCCTTGTTCCACACGTATTGCATCCAATTGTCCGCCGTCCACTGCTCCGGCGTGGCAGACAAGTCGGAGTGGATGAACCACCCACCGACGTACATGTCGGGGAAGAGATCCGGCGCCAGGACGCCGGCCCGGTACGCCGCCGGGGCCGCGCGGATCGCCCGGAGGGCCGAGGCCGCGACGGGGAATTCCCCGTACGGGGCGATCGTTACCATGCCGTCCGGGACTGCGTCGTCGAGTGCCTGATTGGCCGCATACACGTGCGTATTGATCTTCCACCGCCGTGCTGCCGCCTCCTCGGTGTGGTGAGGCGTTTTTCGCATGAACCCCGTGGGTGCGACGAGGAGCAGGGCGAGGAGGGCCGGCCTCATGGGACCACGGTCACATTCAGCTGGGTCGGCTTCGGCGCGGGCGCGAACACCCGATCGTGACTATCCCCGACCGGCACGACCGTCAGCGAATAGGTGCCGGGCCTGGGCCAGACCAGGTTGAATCCGAATTCCTTCGCGGGGTCGAAGGTGCAAACGCCTTTGCTCTGGTCGGCCTGCCAGGAGCAGGGGTCGTTCCGCCCCTGATCGGCCATGGGCACCGCCCCGCCGGTCCAACTCACCTGGTACTTCACCCGGTTGGGGTAGGGGTAGCAGGTCGGCATCCTGACCTGGTGACCGGCCGGCTTTCCCGCCACCGCCGGCCCGGCGCTCACCACGCCCGCCACCAGCGCGTTCGATCCGCCCGGCGCCAGATCGCGGAACCAGAGATGCCGCTCCTTCATCAAGCTGGTCCGGAACGAATTGCCGACGATCTTACCGAGCACCAGCGCCTCGGCCCTGAGCTCTACTCCCCAGTCGAGATCGGCGCTGAGGACATGATTCTCCTGACTGGTCGATGCCCCGCCCACGGTCTGGGATCCGGCGACGGCCGCGCACCCGGCGGCCTCGCCCACCAAGTACGGCTGGGGCCCCGCCCGTGCGCTGAGCGCTTCGTAGTTGAAATCGAGTTGCAACGCGGTGTAGATGGCCGGTTTGACGGTGACGGTTCCCTCGATCTGGGCGCTCTCGTTGGTGGTGGTGGCCGCGGGCTCCGCCCGCGAGCTGGCGGAGCAGCCCTTCCCGCTGCAGGAAAACGTCAACGCCGTTGGATTGGAGTTCTTGATCCGGAACTGACCCTCGGCCTTGCCCGCGGAGCTGACCTCGATCTCGCCCTCGATGTAGGCGCTGACGTCCATTTCCGCGACCGGGACGCCGGCGATCACGATCGGAAACACCTGAATCGGAATCACCGGTCCGCCGCTTGGCGGAAGGGTAAACGTCTTGTTGAAGCTCCCGGTCGCCGACACGGTGGTCTGGAGCTCTTGGCCGACCGTCAGGACTCCGGTTCCCGACAGCGACTTCGGACGAATCGCGAACGGGAGGCAGGGGATGTAGAACAAGTCGAGCCGGGCCGCGACGTTGGACTGCATCGGAATGCCGAGAGTCGCGGTTCCCGAAACGGTGCCCTGGGCCGAGCCCTTCGATCCGCTTTGTGACAGATTGACGGTCATCGACGGGGTGATCGCGAATTTCACCGGAAAGTCGCCGGTGGATATGGTGCGTTCCGCGAAGCATTCCACGGAAGTCTCCCAGGTCTCGGCCAGGGTCTTCTCGGCGTCCTTCCACTCGTCGACGGCGTGGTCGTAGGTCCGCTGCCACTCGTCGTTGACGGCCTGACCGGCGCAATCCCAGGAATCGTACCAGTTGCCGCACTTCTTGTCCTTCGGCTCTGTCGGTTTGACGCTTTCGGGTACTGGCTTGTGCGAGGCCATCCACTCCTTGGCCAATTGGGTGTTGACCATGTAGTGGTCGGACTCGCCCGGCGGCACCCTTCGGACCAGCATTTCAAGCACCCGGCGCGCGCCATCCGGAAGGTCGGGTGCTTGTTCGACGGCCTTGAGTCCCCGGAGAGAAAGAATCGGGGCGGTTACGTTCCGGCCGCCGATTGGCGCCGTCACGTTGGCGATTTGAAATCGGGACGCCGCTCGAGTGCGCAGAGCCGTGTGGGGAGTCGGGGCACCAACGGTCACGGTGGGTAACGAGTTCAGGATACTCGGATTGATCGCCGCAGTGGTGACGGTGGGAACGGCATCGGCCGTTCGCGGAGGGGGCGGAGGCGCCGGTGTCCGCGTCGTTGGCGCGGTTGCGGGTGCCGTTGGTCCGCTGGTGATGGTGCAACACGACGTCCGGCCGTCGAGCGATGCTTGCTTGCCTGCGAAGTTGGCGTACACTCCCTGGCCGACTTTGAGGGTTGCCAGGGTCCGTGCGTTGGTGACGCGGAACTCGAAGAGGTAGCCGGTAGCGGTGACCCTGGCGGTGACGATTCCGGTGGCGCCGTCGATTCCGACGATGCCGCAGCACGGGGAGGCCTGAGCGGCCGCAGAGCGGATGCCGAACCCAACTAGCGCTGCAATGACGAGAATCGGTCTCACTGGACGACCTCCTTTTGGAATGCGGCCTTGGTGGACTGCTGCAACGACGTGGCCGCCCCGCCGAGCCGGGCCAACGCCGCCTGCGCGCCCGCTTTGTCGGTGGCGCCCTTGAAGTCCCGCAGCGCCGCCCGCAGATCGCCCAGCTGGCCGGGCATCGTCACCAGCATCCGAAGCCCGGCGGTCAGCAAGTTGGTGTTCTTGAACCGGCTCACGAATTGGGGCAAGCTCTGGAGCACGGCCGCGAGGATGGCGTTGAGTTTGTTGAGGGGCTTCCCGCAGCAGGCATTCACGAACGGCGTCGGCGCGGCGGCGTCCTGTGTAAAGCTCGCGTCCGGCGGGGTTGAGGCTGCGACGGTTGCGGGGGTCGCCGGTGGCGCGGAATCAGGCAGCTGGTCCACGACCGTCGCCAGGTCCTGCACGAAGGTGCCTAGTTCGGGGACCTGCTTCTCCACCGGAGAGGCAAAGGCCGGCATGACGGGCGCGAGTTGGCTCGACGCCTTGAGCGGCTCGGCGGCCGGCACCACCCGGTAGCGGAACACCATCCCGTGCTCGCCGACCAGGTAGGCGCGATCGCGCCTGGGGAAGCTCCACGCCTGTGGCGAGGCGGGAAACCGGAACGGGCGTGAGTTCCAGGTGTTCCCTCCGTCTACGGTAAAGCTCATTCGCTCGTGATACTCGAGCGCCCAGCCGACCTCAGGGTCGGCGAAGATCAGGCTGCTGTAGGAGGTTCCGACGCTTGCGACCAGGCCCTTCCAGGTGGCGCCTCCGTCGGTGGTGCGGGACAGCTTCCCGTCAGTGGTCCGCACGATCCCGGTGTTCTCATCGGTGAAGAACAGGTCGGTGGCGCCGACCACGTCGGGATCACCGGGGCCGACGAAGAACCGCCAGCTATCGCCCCCGTCCTCGGTCTTTGCCAGGATCGGCGGGTAGTCGCAGGGGCCGACACACTTGGTGCTCGCGACCAGGTACCCGACCGACGGCGTGACGAATTGAATCCGGCCGACGTTGCAGGCGATCTCGCGGGTGAGTCCGCCCACCATCGCCTTGACGGAGCATTGAACGACCGGTTTCCAGGTTTTCCCGCCGTCGCGGGTCTTGAAGAGGGTGGATGGCACACTTCCCATTCCGGGGTAGCCCGCGGCGACGCCTTCCGTCGGGGTGCTCATCGCCAGCGCATGGACGTATTGGGGGGCCGCGCCGAGGTCTTCCCATGATTCGCCGTCCCGGGTGCGCAGGATCCTGGCGTTACTGCTGCCCGATCCGCCGAGGACTGCCCAGCCGTGGGTCTCGTCGAGGAAGCGGAGGAGCCGGACCGGGGGATCCGCGGACTGCCGATCGCCCCCGAGCTGGGCGGTCCACGTGGCGCCGCCATCCTTGGTATGGATGATCGATCCGTTGGAGCCGGCCACCCATCCCTTGTCGACGGTGACGAAGAAGACTTCGCGGAAGTCGAGGTCTTCGGTGAAACTCACCGATTCCCAGACCCCCTTGAACGGGGGCGGAGCGGTTGGCCGCGGTTGAGCATCCAACCGGACGGAAGCGAGCGCGACGAGTGCGATGACGGAACGAGCGTTGATCGGCATGCGAGTGGCCCCTTGTGGAAGACGCATCACTCGTAGGTCGCCGATCGGCGGCAGGCGTTACATGGGGGGGAGGTTCGGGTCTCCGAGGAGGACGAACGGCGCCCAATAGGCCGGGTGGCTGGTGGCCGGATCCCCGTCGATCCAGCGACGGCGGACCGATCGAAGCGCCGCGATCGGCGGTTGCCCCCCCGAGAGTTCCCGGTAGAGATCGGTCATGAAGCGAAGCGTCGACCGGTCGGTCACCGGCCAGAGCGATACCAGTGTACTCCGGGCCCCCGCCGACATGAACGCGTGCGAGAGGCCGACCACACCCTCTCCCCGCACCCGGCGCCCCAGCGCGGTTTCACAAGCCGACAACGTCACCAGTTCCGCCGTGAGCTCGAGCCGGCGAATGGCCGCGAGGTCCAACGCCCCGTCGGCGAGCATCAATTGGCTCTGGCCCGGTTCCCGGTCCGACATTCGCGCATGGGTGGCGAAGTGCAGATACCGATACCGCTCCGGCTTGAGCTCCAGCCACCGCTTCATCGTCACCGCCCGCCCAACCAGCAAGTCAGCCCCCCCACTCCGATAGAGCTCGCGAAGCGCCCGCGCCTCCTCCTCCGCAAACGGAAGATCGATCTCACCTTCCGCCGTGCTCCGAGCGCCGAGTGCCGAGCGCCGAGTGCCGAGTGCCGAGATCGGATTCCCGACCGCGAGCATCGCTCGCTCCCACTGACCCGCCGGCCGGTTCCGGGCCAGCGCCGTCAGGACCGAAGCGGAGGGCTCGTAGACGATCCGGTGGGTCGCACCGAGTGGCTGCGCGTTCAGAGCGGGGAGCAGCACTTCGAGTGGGAGCCGGGCCAGCGGTCCGTCCATGACGGCAATGATGACCGAATCGCCGGCCGGACCGAGGGGCGCGACGAGCTGTTGGTAGGCTCGGGCGGCCGCCGGCCGCCAGGCCGAATCACCGGGGCGCTCGATGGTCCGCCGGAGGAAATCGACCATCGCTTCGAGCGAGTCAACCTGGCCCAGCCGCCGGCCGTGGATCTCGGCGCCCGTCACCCACCAGCCGTACGCGGCGCTGTCGCCCCAGAACACCGAGAAGATCGCCGTGCCCGGCCGCCCGAGCAGTGTGGTCCGGATCTCGGCTAACGAGGCGGAGGATGGATGTTGGAGCGGGGCTGTGGACTCGAGGGATTCGAGCGAGTCCCGGAGCGCTTGCACCTCGGCGTCGACGATCCGTTTTTGGGACGAGTCGCCCCCGGCGGCCGCTTCTTCGAATCGTTGGCGGAGCCGGGTTTTGAGCTCGGCACTCGGCACTCGGCGCTCGGCACTCGGCTGGCGGTCGGCGATGACTTCGAGGAGCAGGCGGGCGCGGGCTCGTTCGGAGACGTCGAAGGCTTCGGCGACGGCTCCGCGGGCGAGGAGGGTTCGGATGGCGCCTTCGTAGATCCGCCATTTCGGTTCGGTGACGCCGAGGCGGAGGTCGCCCATCGAGAGACGGCCGCGCCATGATTCCAGGAGGTCGATGCCCTGGAGGAAGAAGCCGGCGGCGTCGGGGCGGCGCTCCAACTCGGCCACGCTGCCGAGCAGGGCTAGGACGTCGAGTTCCGCGTCGGGGGCGCCGAGCGAATCGGCCACGGTCTTGGCCGTGGTCACGAGTCGCCGGGCGGCGGTACGGTCGTTCCGGCCGATCGC
>JANMHX010000112.1:0-10156 GCA_031375485.1 Gemmatimonadota bacterium
GGCTGAATTTGCGTTTACCTATGACTGGAGCGAGGGTGCGGTCGAGGTCCAGGTGGCCCCGAGCAACGGGAGTACCCAGGCCACCCTCCGCTCGCTGTTCGTGGCGCCCCCGGTTCGACCCCGGGTCCAGTCGGCCGCGGCTCTGCCCGACCTGACCGGACCTCGGGCTCGGATCGAAGCGCTGTTCAAGACGTTGGCGTCCCGGGGTGGAAGCGATCTCCACCTCCGGGCCGGCCGGCCGCCCATCCTCCGGGAGTCCGGCGAGTTGGTGTCGCTCGACGAACCGGCGATTTCCGGCGAGGAGATCGAGTTGTTGCTCCGCTCCATCATGAGCGAGGGGGATTTCGCCGCGTGGCGAGAGCACGGCGACTCGGATTTTGCCCATGAAATCGCCGACGTCGGCCGGTTCCGGTGCAATGCGGCCCGCGACCGGATCGGGCCCCTGGGGGTGTTTCGGATGATCCCGGCCGCGATCCGGACCGCTGACGACTTGGGGCTGACCCCAGAGGTGCAGGCCCTCTGCCAGTTGACCAAGGGGCTGGTGCTCGTCACCGGCCCGACCGGGTCCGGCAAGTCGACCACCTTGGCGGCGCTCGTCGACTTGGTGAACGCGACTCGCTCCGACCACATCCTGACGATCGAGGACCCGATCGAGTTCGTGCACCAGAGCCAGCGGTGCGTCATCACCCAGCGCCAGGTGGGCGTCCATACCCAGTCGTTCAAATCGGCGCTCCGGGCCGCGCTTCGGGAAGATCCCGATGTGATTCTCATCGGCGAACTCCGCGATCTCGAAACCGTGAGCATTGCCCTCGAAACCGCCGAGACCGGCCACCTCGTGTTCGGCACGCTCCACACCACGACGGCGGCCTCGACGGTGGACCGGATCATCGACCAATTCCCGACGGACCGCCAGCCCCAGGTTCGCGTCATGCTGGCGGAGTCGTTCCGGGGCGTCGTGGCCCAAACGCTCTGCAAGAAAATCGGCGGCGGCCGGGTGGCGGCCTACGAGATTCTCCTCTCGAACCCCGCCGTGGCCAACTTGATCCGGGAGGGGAAGACCTTCCAGATTCCCTCGATCATGCAGACCAACCGGCGGCAGGGCATGGTCACGCTGAACGACGCGTTGCTCGATCTCGTGGAGCGGAACTTGGTGGAGCCCAAGGAGGCGTACTTGAAGGCCGTCGACAAGTCCAGCCTTCTGGCGTCGCTCAGAGTGAAGGGCCATGCCACTGGCTTCATGGGCGAAGGGTGACCGTCCCGCCCATCCTCGTCTTGGTCGAACCCCAGGACATCGTCAACATCGCGAGCGTCGTGCGGATCGCGAAGAATTTCGGGATCGAGTCCCTCCGCCTGGTCAAACCGCGGGTCTTCGACCCCTATCGGATCGAAGGCATCGCCCACAATACCGGCGATATCGTCGACCGGATCCGGATGTGTCAGTCCCTGGAAGAAGCCGTCGCCGACTGTGTCTTCGTCGTGGCGATGACCGCCCGGGAGCGGGCCGCCAAACGGCAGCTGCTCCGTCCCCCCGCGGCGGCCGCCGAAGTGACCGACCGGTCGGTCGAGGGCCCCGTCGCGGTCGTCTTTGGCAGGGAAGACAGCGGTCTGACCAACGACGAACTCGATCGCTGCCACGCCCTCGCCACGATCGCCACCAATCCGGCTCACCGGTCGCTCAACCTGGCCCAGGCGGCCGCCATCATGGCCTATGAGTGCTGGAACGCCCGCGAGGGCGCCGATCCGACTCGGAAGTCACCCAGGCGCCGGACGGTCAAGGCCCGGGCTTTGGACCTCGCCAATCTGTTTCAGGACAGCGAACGGGCGCTCTTTGCCGTCGATTTCTTCAAGAGTCGGAACGGGGAGAACGTCCTTCGGTCGATCCGGGAGATCGTCTTTCGCGCCGACCTCGATGAACGCGAGGCCAAGCTGCTCCGAGCGATGGCCCTGGAGACCGTCCACTACCTCAATCGGACCGGGGTGCTCCAGGAACTTCCGGAGCGGCTCCGGCTGCCGGCAGGACAGCGTCCGGCCGCCGGCGATGACGTTTCGACGGAGAATTCCTAGCCCCAAACTCCCGATTGGAGGCGGATTCCCCTCCTTGTGTTGGGGCCTCCCACTTTTATCTTACCTCCGGCCTTGTACCTTGGTGCGCTTGCACTTGCGAGGCCCTCCCAACTTCGTGAAATGTTTCACATAGGTTTGCCACCCACGTATCGGCGGATGCCCACGCATGCGTAAGCTCCTGGTTGCTGGGGTTGGAGTCGCGGTGATCGTCGGGGCCCTGGCCCTGACCTCATTCCGGCCTTCGACCGCACAACAACAAGCGAAGAAACCCGACGCGGACTCGGTCGTCGCGCCGCGCCTAACGGTTGCCGATTCGGGGCAGCTCAAGGGTCCGAAACAGCCGATCTTCTTTCGGCACGACATCCATTCCGGGCAGTACAAGATCCAATGCCAGTATTGCCACTACTCGGTGGCGGATGCGGCCGAGCCGGGGATCCCGACGCTGCAGACCTGCATGGGCTGTCACTTGGCCATTGGCGGATCCGACTCGACCCATCGGGTCGAGATCAAGAAGGTCCGGGACGCGTGGCGTCAGAAACGGCCGGTGGAGTGGGTCCGGATTCATACCTTGGCCAAGCACGCCCATTTCCCCCACATGCGCCATCTCAAGGCCATGGGGCCGAACGCCTGCGCCACTTGCCACGGCGACGTTGCCAGGATGCCGCAGGTGTTCAAAGTCAACAACGTGAACAACATGGGCTTCTGCATCAGTTGTCATGTGGAGCGCAAGGTCAATCGCGATTGCACGGCGTGTCATTACTAGGCCGCCTGAAGGAGAGTTGATGTCGGCACCAAACGAGTCACTCGATCGTCGTCGCTTCCTCAAGGTGGTCGGGATCACCGGGGCGGGAACCGCGGCGCTATCCGGCTGTTCAACCGACCAGGTTGAGAAACTGATTCCGTACCTGGTCCAGTCTCAGGACCAAGTCCCGAGCCTGCCGACGATTTACGCCAGCACCTGTACCGAATGTGCGGCGGGGTGCGGGCTGCACGTGAAGACCCGCGAAGCCCGGGCCATCAAGCTCGAAGGCAACCCCGACCATCCGGTCAATGCCGGCACCCTCTGCAGCCGGGGGCAGGCGGCCCTCCAGGGCCTCTATAACCCCGATCGCGTGGCCGGCCCCCGGGGCCGGAATGCCGCCGGGAAGCTCACCGAGATCCTCTGGAACGAGGCGATCGATCAACTGGCCGCCGCGGTCAAGGCGGCCGGCAATCGGGTCGCGGTGATCAGCGGGGCGGGGGCCGGAACGTTCGACGATCTGTTGAGCCAGTGGGTCGCCGCGGTTGGCGGCAAACTGGTTCGCTATCAGGCGTTCGGGCATGAGCCGGTCCGGCTGGCCAGCCGGAAGGTCTTCGGCGCCGATGAACTTCCGATCCACGACTTCAGCCAAGCCAAGTACATCCTGTCGTTCGGGGCGGACTTCCTCGAAACCTGGCTCGCCCCGGTCGAGAACCAGCGGGGCTTCGCCAATGCCCACGGGTTCGACGGATCGGGGATGGCCAAATTCGTCTACGTCGGGCCCCGGATGTCGTTGACCGGCATCAACGCGGATCAATGGGTCGCGCCAAATCCCGGATCTGAAGCCTCGCTGGCGCTCGGTCTGGCCAACGCGGTCCTCAACACCCGCACCGATGTGCCGGCGGACGCCGCGGTCTTGAAGCCGATGCTGGCCGAGTATGGTCTCGACCGCGTGGCGGCCGACACTGGCCTCGCCCCGGTCCAGATTCGCCAGTTGTTCGATGAGTTCGCCTCAGTTGGTCCGTCGCTCGTGATGGCCGGCGGGGTCGGGCTCCAACACCGGGGCGCGGCCGACCTCTGCGCGGCGGTCAACATCCTGAATTATGTCGCCGGGAATGTCGGGCGTTCCGTCAAGTTCGGCGGCGGCGTCACCACCGGCGACGGCTACGGGGCCCTGCTCGACCTCGAGCGGTCCATGGCGGCCGGCGAGATCGACGTCCTCATCGTGCACGAGGCCAACCCCTTGTACTCGGTGCCGAAGCAGGGCGGGTTCCGCTCGGCCTTCGAGAAGGTCAAGCTCACCGTCTCCACCTCACTGTTCTTTGACGATACTGCGGCGGCGTCGGACCTGCTGATGCCGAACCTCCATTCGCTCGAGCGATGGGATGACGCGAGGCCCCGTGCCGGCGTCCGCGGTTTGCTCCAGCCGGTGATGGAACCGGTGTTCAAGGGCGCGGCGACTGGGGATGTGCTGCTTCAAGTCGCGAAGAAAGTCGGCGGCGCCCTGGCCGGATTCTCCGCGCCGACCTATGAGGCCCATCTCAAATCCGTGTGGGCCGACCTGGGGCGGGCCCGTGGCGCCACCGATCTCGAAGCGTTCTGGCGCGGCGCCCTCGCCAAAGGCGGCATCTTCGAGCCGGCACCGGCCGCCCCGCCGGTCCGCCTGGCGGCCACCGCCGGAGAGGTGTCGGGAGCCAAGCCGGCGCTCGACGGCGACGGTGAGTTCATCTTTTCGCCCTATCCGAGTTCCATGTATCACGATGGCCGGGGCGCCAACCGGCCCTGGTTGCTCGAAAACCCCGATCCGGTCACCAAAATCACCTGGCAGTCGTGGGTCGAACTTCATCCCGAAACCGCCCGCGAGTTGGACGTGCGGGAGGGTGAGTTTGTCCGGTTGACGTCGCCGGCCGGCTCGGTCGAGGCCGCCGTCTACGTCTATCCCGGGATCCGCCGCGATGTCGTGGCCATGCCCCTTGGGCTTGGCCATCTCGAAAACGGCCGGTTCGCCAAAGGGCGCGGCGTCAATGCACTCGACGCCATTGGGGCGGCCGACGGCCAGGGCTTCCTGCCGTATCTCTCGACCCGGGTCAAGCTCGAGAAGACCGGCCACTACCGCAAAGTGGCCAAGACCGAAGGCAATCCCCGGGAGTTGGGACGCGGCATCACCGAAGCGATGCCGCTCGCGGCGGCGGTGAAGGGCTTGACGGTCAAACAAGCCTACGAGGCGGCCGGTCACCCCAGTCACGAGATCAATACCGAACTCGAAGTCGAAGCCATCGAGGGCTTCCGCGAATCGCAGCTCGAGAAGCGGAAACTCGGGGCCTACGCCCTGACCGAGCCGCAGTGGGGGATGGCCATCGACCTCGGCCGGTGCACCGGCTGCTCGGCCTGCGTCACGGCGTGTTATGCAGAGAACAACATCCCGTACGTCGGCGAGGAAGAGGTGCTCCGGGGCCGCGAACTCAGCTGGATGCGGATCGAACGGTATTTCGAAGGCGGGGACGACGGCCGGCCGATCTCGGCCCGGGTCATTCCGATGCTCTGCCAGCATTGCGACAACGCGCCCTGCGAGCCGGTGTGTCCGGTATACGCCGCGTACCATACCCCGGACGGGCTGAACGGGCAGGTGTACAACCGCTGCGTCGGGACCCGCTATTGTGCCAACAACTGTCCCTACAAAGTCCGGTACTTCAACTGGTACGCCTACGCCAAGAAGGCGTTTCCCGAGCCGCTCAATCTCCAGCTCAATCCCGATGTCACGGTCCGGGCCCGGGGCATCATGGAGAAGTGCACCTTCTGCGTCCAGCGGATTCGGGGCGCCCAGCACCAAGCGCGGCTCGAAGACCGGGGCCTCCGGGACGGCGACGTGATCACGGCCTGCGCCCAAGCCTGTCCGTCGGGCGCCATCACCTTCGGCGACATGACGAACCCGGACCACCGGGTCGTCAAAGCGGCCAAGAACCACCGAGGCTATCACGTGCTCGAAGAAGTCAACGTACGACCGGCGGTGACCTACCTCGCCAAAGTCGTCCCCGGATCGGAGGCCTAACGCGATGACCGCCACGACGCACGATCCGTCCCGGCCCGCCATGACCCACGCGGAGGTCACCCGCGACATCGTCAATACGCTGCGGACGCCGAGCCGGGGTTACTACATGGCCCTGTTCGCGGCCATTGGCATGTTCTTGATCGGCGCCGCCACCTTCGTGGCGCTGCTCAAAGAGGGGCTCGGTTTGGCCGGTTACAATCCGCCGGTCTTCTGGTCCGTCTACATCACGACGTTCGTCTTCTGGGTCGGTATCGGCCATGCCGGCACGCTGATTTCCGCCATCCTCTTCCTGTTCCGCTCGCCCTGGCGAACGGCGGTCTACCGGTCCACCGAGGCCATGACGGTGTTTGCCGTCATGACGGCCGGCCTCTTCCCAATCATCCACATCGGACGCCAGTGGATCTTCTACTGGCTCCTCCCGTACCCGAACCAGCGCTGGCTCTGGCCGAACTTCAAGTCGCCGCTGATCTGGGACGTCTTCGCCATCTCGACCTACCTCACGGTGTCGACGACCTTCCTCGTCGTCGGCTTGGTTCCCGATATCGCGGCGGTGCGCGACAAGATGACGGGCTGGCGGAAGAAGCTCTACGGGGCCCTGTCCATCGGCTGGACCGGGGCCGATTCCCAGTGGCGCCACTATAGCCGCGGCTATCTCTATCTGGCCGCGCTGGCAACGCCCCTGGTGCTGTCGGTCCACTCCGTCGTCTCCTGGGACTTCGCGATGTCGGTCATCCCGGGCTGGCACGGGACGATCTTCGCTCCCTATTTCGTGGCCGGCGCGATTTACTCGGGGATCGGCATGGTGCTCACCTTGGTCATCCCGCTCCGGCGGGTGCTCAAGATCGAGCATATGATCACCGAGTATCACTTCGACAATCTGGCCAAGCTGACCCTGCTCACGGGGACGATTCTGTTCTACGCCTACGGCATGGAATACTTCGTGGCCTGGTACAGCGGGAACACCTTCGAGCAGGAGACCTTCTGGCGCCGGGCCTTCGGGCCCCAGTGGTGGTCGGGGTGGACCATGATCATCTGCAATGCCTTCGTATCGCAGTTGCTCTGGTTCCGGAAGATTCGCCGCAACCTGACCTCGTTGTTCGTGATCTCGATCTTCATCAATATCGGGATGTGGTTTGAACGCTACGTCATTATTACCTCGTCGCTTTCCAATGACTTCCTGCCCTTTGCTTGGGGCCAGATGAACCCGACCTGGGCCGACTGGGGCATTTTGGTCGGCTCGTTCGGCTGGTTTGGGATGTACTTCCTGCTCTTCGCGCGGACCTTCCCGGTCGTCGCGATTCAGGAAATCAAGGAGATGATTCCGATGCCGCGTCGAAAGGGGGGAGCGCACTGATGGCCAAAACCGTTTCGGGTGTGCTTGCCTCATTCAAGTATGAGGACTCCGCTGTCGATGCGATCAAGGGCTTGAAGGCCAAGGGCTTCAAGGACCTCACGGTGTACTCGGCGGCGCCGAATCACCATATCGACGAAGCCCTCGACCAGCCGGTCAGTTGGGTCCGGGCCTTTACCTTGATCGGCGCCATGACCGGGTGCGCCGCCGGGTTCGGGATGTCGATTTGGATGGCCGCCGACTGGCCACTCCTCGTTGGCGGGAAGCCAATCGTGGCCATCCCGCCGTTCGTGGTGCTTGGATTCGAACTCACGATCCTCTACGGCGCGCTCTCAACCGTCGCGGGGATCCTCATTCTCTCGGCCATGAAATCCCTGAAGGGGCGGGCCTACAAACCCGAGTTCAGCGATGACACGATCGGGCTGTTCGTTCCGTGTTCGCCGGAGCAACGCGGCGCCGTCCGGACGTTTCTCGAAGGCACCGGGCCGGAGGAGGTCACCGAACATGGCGCGTAATTCGTGGTTGGCGCTCCTCGTGGTCGGGAGCCTCTCGGGGTGCAACTGGTACTACAATACGTTGCCGTCTCCCGACGACCTCATGAAATTGGTCCCGTGGTTCGATCACATGATCAAATCCCCGGCGGTTGGTCCCTACAAACGGTCCGACATCCCGCGCAACACGCCGCCCGGCACGGTCCCGATCACCGGAGGCGAGGCCGATTGGAATACCGGGAATCTGACCGGGCCGATCCCGCTCTACGGATTCGATAGCCTGGTCGGGAGTCGCCAGGCGAACCCCACCGATCCGGCCGCCACGTTGGCCCGGGGGGACACCCTGTACACCAATTTCTGCGCGACCTGTCACGGCCATCTTGGCGACGGCAAGGGTCCCGTTGGCGTGCGTTTGGGCGCGATGTCGCTCTTGACGGACCGGGCCAAGAGTTTCAACGATGGCTATCTGTATAGCATCGTGCGCTATGGGCGGGCCGGCATGCCGCTGTACGGTGACAAGATCTTCCGCCAGCACGACCGCTGGGCCGTGGTGAACTATGTCCGACAACTTCAGGGCCTGACGGCGCCGGCACCGGCCCCCGCGGCGGAAGGAACGGTCAAATGACCCAGCAGCTCCGCGATCGCTTGGTGACTCGCGGCCTCAGCGGCCGCTACGACCTCTTCTTCAATGTCGGCGGCTTCCTGGCGGTGGTCGGGGCGGCCCTGTTCGGCTACGCCATCACCTCGGGCGGATCCGAACGCGCCTGGCACCTGTTCCACGTCAACTGGCTGTTCTTTACCGGCATTACCGGGGGCAGCCTTGCCGTGTCCGCGGTCCACAAGCTGGCGAACGCCAAGTGGTCCGGCGTGATTATCCGGTTCGCCCAAGCGCACGTGTTCTTTGCGGTGGTCTCGCTGGCGGGATTGATGGCCATTTTCACGGTTGGGTACGAGCCGATCTACGGCCATATGCACGAGCAACTGCATTCGTTCTCGCACGGCAAGGCCCTCTGGCTGTCGAAGCCGTTCATGTTCGGCCGGTTGCTGACCGGGCTTGGCTTGCTGTATTGGGTGGGGTGGTCGCTGGTTCGGGCTGATTTGGCCCCCGACATCGCCTTGGCCAAGGATGTCGTCGCCGGTGCCCGGAAAGATCTCTATCAGGGCCTCGCGCAGGGATATGATTCGTCACCGGCGGGTCGGGCCGCGCAGGACGCCAAGATCGGCCGCCTCGCCGCCGTCTATGTAGTCCTCTATGCGTTGGTGTTCTCGATCGTGGCCTTCGACGGGATGATGGCCCTCCAGCCGCACTGGTTCAGCAATCTCCTGGGCGGGTGGTATTTCATGGGCTCGTTCCTGGGAGCCCACACCTGCTTGGCCCTGATGACGATCTACGGCGGCCGCCACCTCGGGATCTCGGACTTGGTAAGCCCGAAGCAGCGGCACGACTTGGGTAAGCTCTGCTTCGGCTTTACGGTGTTCTGGGCGTACCTGATGTGGTCCCAGTTTCTGGTGATCTGGTACGGCAACATGGACGAGGAAACCGGGTTCGTCTTTGCCCGGCTCTGGGGCGAGTGGATGCCGATTGGCCGGGCGGTCTTCGTCGGCATGTTCCTGCTGCCGTTCTGGGGCCTCCTGTTCGTGGCGGCCAAGCGGACGCCGTTCGTCCTGGGCCTGTTCGCCCTGGTGAGCTTCAGCTCGTTGTGGCTCGAGCGCTACCTCTTGGTGCTCCCATCGGTCACCAAGGAACATGGCCCGGTCTTCGGCCTTCCAGAGCTCGGACCGACGCTCCTGATGCTGGGGCTCTTCCTGTTTTGTTACGCGGTCTTTGCCCGCCGCTTCCCGATGATCTCTCCCCGACTGGCCGAGATTACCCTGGCGGCGGAACAGCACGGCCACGCGGCGCCTGCTGCCGATCATGGCCATGCGAAGGAAGTCGGCGCCTAGCGCTCGGGACCGCTCGCCTCACGAAGGCAAAACGAGGGGTCGGCCTTCTGGCCGACCCCTCGTGAGCATGCGGAAGTTCGTTGGTGGCGCTACTCGCGGAGGGCGATACTGCGAGCCAGCAGGTTGAGCGAGTCGGCCGGCAGCTGGCCGGTGACCGTGAGGATCCGGAGGCCGCGCCGGGCGTTCACCGCTCCGTCGCTGAGGTAGTCGGGCGGTGTCAGGTCGGGTTGGCTGGCGCGAAGCCCCGTGTGTTGCGCTCGGTGTCGGGCCACCAGATCTTGAACCCGATCCATCGGTCCTTCGATGGTTTGAATGATTCGCCCGGATGGATGCCGCTGGGCCACCACCACGATCGGTCGCTCGTCGCCCTGCCCGTGCTGCAGCTGAATGTCGATGATGGCCAAGCCTTCGATCCGAGGGACGTTGCCGCCGGTCTCGGCCGCCGCCTGGGCGAGGTCAACCGTCTGCCACAGGCCATCGAGCGGCGCCGCGTCGTCGTCGGCCGACGCGGTGAACTG
>JANMHX010000121.1:0-93798 GCA_031375485.1 Gemmatimonadota bacterium
AGACCGAGTTCGTGCCGCCGGAGGATCGCGGCATGATCATGGTCAATGTGGTCGCCCCCGAAGGCGCCTCGATCGGCTACACCGACGAGTACCAGAAGCAGGTCGAGAATATCCTGTCGGAGGTTCCCGAGATCTACACCATGAACAGCATGGTGGCCTTCGGTGGTGGTGGGGGCGGAGGCGGGCGGGTCAATACCGGGATGCTGTTCATTCGAATGATCGACTGGTCCGACCGGAAGCGGTCGGTCCCGGACATCTTGGCCGAGCTCCAGCCCAAGTTGTCTGGTGTACCGGGGGTTCTGGCGTTTGGCAGCAATCCACCGGCATTCGGTGGGTTTGGCCAACCGGTCCAGTTCGTCGTCCGGCACCCGGATTTCGATTCACTGGTAACTTCGATGGATACCCTGATTCGCCGGGCCCGCCAAATCAAAGGCCTCATCAACGTCGACACCGATCTCCGGGTCAACAAGCCCGAACTGACCGTCCGCTACGAGCGCGACCGGATGGAGGATCTCGGCGTCCCGGTCCGGGATGTCGCCACCACGATGCAAACCCTGCTCGGCGGCCAACGGGTCAGCACCTTCACCCGTGACAACGAACTCTACGACGTCGTGGTCCAACTCGACCCCGCGGCCCGGGCCACCCCCGCCGACATGAGCGACCTCACCGTCAAAGGCCGGGGCGGCCAGTTGATCAAACTCGACCAGTTGGCCCGGGTCACCGAGAACGTCGGCCCTCGGCAGCTCAATCACTTCAACCGGATCCGCTCGGCCACCCTGAACGCCAGTTTGGCGCCGGGCTTCACCCTCGGCGAAGCCGTCGATTCGCTCCGCGCCCTGGCCACCGACGTGTTGCCCGCCGGGGCCACGGTGGCGCTCTCTGGAGAATCGCGCGAGCTCGAAGAAAGCGGGGGCGCGCTCTACTTTGCCTTCTTCCTGGCGCTGGTGGTTGTCTTCATGGTGCTCGCCGCCCAGTTCGAGTCGATCGTGCACCCGTTCACCGTGTTGCTGGCGGTACCGCCGGCGGTCACCGGCGCCATCTTTACGCTGTTCATCGCCAAGTCCACCATCAACCTCTATAGCCAGATCGGGATGATTCTCTTGATCGGATTGGTCACCAAGAATTCGATCCTGCTGGTGGAATACGCCAATCAACTCAAGGAGCGGGGGCAGGACACCTTGAGCGCGCTCCTCGAAGCCGGCCGGATCCGGCTCCGCCCGATCTTGATGACCTCGGTGGCCACGGTGGTCGGGGCCATCCCGATCGCGCTCGGTCTGGGGGCCGGCTCGTCGAGCCGCCGTCCCCTTGGCTATGCGATCGTCGGGGGTGTCATTCTCTCAACCGCCATGACCCTCTTCCTGGTGCCGGTCGTGTATTCCCTGCTCGACCAGGTGCTCGGCCGGGTGAAGAAGCCGAAAACTGTCGAGCCGTCGATCGCGATGACGGGAGACGCTCCATGATCGGTGGCGTCCTGCTCTGGCTCTCGCTCGCCGCTGCCGATTCGTTCCCGCAAGTCACCCTGTCTCAGGCGATCGAACGGGCCACCCGGCTCGACCCGAACTACGTCCGAGCGCTGGGCCAAGTCGGCAGTGCCGAGTGGGCCCGGAAGGCGGCCTTGTCCACCTTCGTGCTGCCGTCGTTGAGCGTCAGTACCGATCTCGCCAACTACTCCGTCGAGATCTTCAATACCGGCACCGGTCAGCGGGCCAAGACCATCGTCAACGCCCGGGCCGACGCGCGCTACGAGTTGTTCACCGGCGGCCGAAAACTCGCCGAGATGAACCGGGTCAAGGCCGAGCTCGAGACGGCCAAGGCCACCCAGGTCCAGGCCCAGTTCTTGGCGGCGCTCGGCACCGAGGTCGACTACTACGCCGTCCTCGGCAGCCGAGAACTCGCCGACGTCGCCCGGGACCGGCTGCGCCGGGCGGAGGAGCAGTTAGTGGTCGCCAGGGCTCGGGTGGTGAGTGGAGCGGTGGTGCAGACCGACTCGCTCCAGTTGTTGCTCGAGGTCAATCGGGCCCGGGTGTCGTTGCTCCGGGAGGAAACCCGCCTGTCGGTGGCCCGCCTCCAGTTAGGACGCCGGGTCGGCACCCGGGGACCGGTTGATGCCTTTCCCCTCGACACCACCGTGCCTCCCGACCCGCCGATCACCCTGGCTGCCGCGGTGGCCTTGGCACTCGAACAAGGACCGGAGTACCGCATCGCCCGAAGCAACGAGCGGGCGGCCGCAGCCACCGTCAAATCCCGGACCGGCGCGTATTTTCCCCAAGCGACGTTGAGCGCCAACGTCTCCAAGTTCGGCGACCGGTTCTTCCCCCAGGGGCTCAGCCGGTCGTCGGTGAGCCTCGGCGTGGCATTTCCCCTCTGGGACAACTTCAACCGCGAGCTCAATCTGAGCCGGGCCCGGGTGGCTCGCGACGTGGCCGTCGCGGTCCGCCAGGACCTCGAGCTTGCCGCCGAGGCCGACGTGACCGAGGCCTACCAGGCCCACGCCAATTCGTTGATCGCGGCCCGGTACGCCGAAATCGGGGTTCGGGTGGCTCGGGAAAACTTCCGGGTCCAACAGGCCCGGTATCGGGCCGGCGCGAGCACGATTCTCGATCTCCTCGATGCCCAGTCGCAACTCACTGTGGCCCAGGCCGACTTGGTCCAGGCCCGCTACGCCACCCGACTGGCCTTGGCCGGGCTCGAGGCACTGATCGGACGGCGGTTCCATGATCTCAAGGAATAGTGTGAAATCAGGATTGATGACACTGGCGGTGCTCGTCGCCGGGTGTGCCAAGTCCGACGCCCCAACGCCCCAGGCAGGCGGGGCGCGGCCGGGCGGGGCCGGCGGGCGGCCGAGCGGGCCGGTCTCGGTCGACGTTCGGCCCGCGGTCATCGATACGGTCATCGATGCGATCACGGCCACCGGCCAGATTGAATCGCTCCAGTCGATCGACCTCCGGCCCGATGTCGATGGCCGGCTGGTCGAGATCTACGTCCGGGAGGGTGCCCGGGTCGAGCAAGGGGCTCCGTTGTTCAAGGTCGATGACGCTGAACTGAAGGCTCAGGTGGCCCGGGCGGAAGCCGATCGCGACCTGGCCGAGCAAGCGTTGGCCCGGACCCAGCAACTCTTGGCCGAAAAAGCCGCGGCCCAGGCCGACGTCGAACGAGCCGAGGCCAGTGCTCGGAGTACCCGGGCCGGTCTCGCGCTGTTGGCGGTACGGCTCGATCGGACTGTCGTGCGGGCCCCGTGGACCGGGGTGGCCGGTGCCCGCTTTGTCAGCCTGGGTGACTACGTCACCCAAAACACCCGCCTCATCAGCCTCCAGACGGTCAATCCCCAACGGGCCTCCTTCCAGGTTCCCGAGCGGTACGCCGAGCGCCTCAAGGTGGGCCAAACCGTGAGCCTTCGAGTGGCTGCGCTCCAAGGGCGCGACTTCATCGGACGGGTCGATTTCGTCGATCCCCGGGTCCAATTGCCGGCCCGGACGATCACGGTAAAGGCCGTCGTCCCGAACCCCGCCCAGCTGCTCCAAGCCGGGATGTTCATCGAGGCCCGGCTGGAGACGACCCGCCGGGTTGCCGCGATCGTGGTCCCGGAGGAAGGGATTCTCCAGCTTCCCGCCGGGAATTTCGTCTGGGTGGTCACCGGCGATACGCCGGAGCGCCGAAAGGTCGAACTCGGCGTCCGGAAACCCGGCTCCGTTGAGGTGTTGAGCGGCGTGGCTGCCGGCGATCTCATCGTGGTCGGCGGGGCCGAACGCCTCAACCCCCAGTCCAAGGTCCGGGTAGCGGGTCGGGAGCCGCCGGCCCCGGCCGTTGGGCCGCCGCCGGGTCCGAAGTGAGATCGGGCTCGACCCACCGGGCCCGGGCCTCCGTCGAACGGAGCCGGGCCTCACTGTAGTACCGCAGCGGAATTCGCCGGTCGTCGAGCGCTTCCGCCACCGCGGCTGCCATCGTTGGATAGTCGGCCGGCCCGGTCCACTCTCGGACAAACGCATCGATCAAACTCAGGTAGAGCTGCGTCAAGGTTTCGTGATATCCGCTGGTCGGGGTATCCGCGGTCCCGACGGCCGCGTTGTGGCGCCGGATCGCGGCGGGGACCAGGATCCGGGCTTCCGCGAGGCCGTGGTGCCGCACAAACCACAGCCCCGCCGCCAAGTGGGCCTGATGGGTCCAGGCGGCCTTCGGGAGGCGGACTTCCCGGAATGCCGTCGTGGTGGCGTCGGGATCGAAACTCAATGGCAGCCCATTTTTACAGTAATTATTAGCATCTGTACAATAATATCAGGTGATTTTATATTAAACTATCGCAGCTATATGACATAACAGTAACGCCATACCATGATTGGAGATAGCCCATGACCGCCGCCCTGCGCGATTTTCTCGAGATCCCGTACGACGAACTCGAGGCCATGAACCTCGAAGCCAAGGCCGAGCGGCTGAACCGGGTCAGTCCGGACAAAATCCGGGACAAGCGGATGAAGTACCTGGCCGAGGAGAAGCGAATCAAGGCCGTGACCGTGTGCTTTACCGACCTCGAGGGCCGGATGCACATGCTCGACTACGATAAGAAGTTCCTCCTCAAATCGGCCGACAATCTGACCTTTGACGGATCATCGATCCGGGGGTTCTCGGCGCAGGCCGAATCGGATCTCCGCTTGGCCATCGACTGGCCCGCCTTCTACTGGTTGCCGAGCGACATCTTCGGCCCCGGCAAGGTGCTCGTCTTCGGCGAAGTGCTCGAGAAGGATGGCACCCCGTACGTCGCGGACCTCCGCGCCAAGCTCAAGGCCTACCTCGCCAAGCTCTACGCCAAGGACGGCTTCGTCTGCAACGCGGCCAACGAGGTCGAAGGCTTCCTGTTCAAGGGGCGGGAGGCCGAGCGCCACTACCATGAAACCGGCCAGTTCGAGTTCATCTCGACCGGCGGCTACTACCACGCCCTTCCGACCGATCCGCTGCGGATCTTCATCGACACGGCCGCCGAGGTGCAGCGGGCCATGGGCTTCGCCAACGAGAAGGATCACCCGGAGGTGGCGCCGTCCCAGTTCGAGATGAACTACAGCTACACCGAAGCGAGCATCGCCGCCGATCAAGTCCAGCTCTACAAGCTGATCTGCCGGCAGGTGGCGGCCAAACTCGACATGACGGCGAGCTTCCTGCCGAAGCCGGTGACCGGTGTCAACGGCTCCGGCATGCACACCAACCTGTCGATCAGCCAGAAGGGCAAGAATCTGTTCTTCGACGCCAAGGGGCAAGACCAATTGTCGAAGATGGGCTGGAAGTTCATCGACCGGATCCTGACGAGCGGGCAGGATATCTGCCTGATCTTCAACACGTCGGTCAATGCCTATCGGCGGCTCGACCCGCATTTCGAGGCCCCGAATCAGATCAAGGCCTCGGCCGTCGATCGGGGGTCGATGGTCCGGATTCCGCTCGGCAACGAGAAGTCCGCTCGCGTCGAAGTCCGCTCGGTCGGTCCCGACGCCAACCCGTACATGGCGATTTACTCCATGTTCAAAGTCGGTCTCGAAGGCCCGCTCGAAGCGGCCAACAGCGACAAGAAGCGCGACCGGACCAAGTTCCTGCCTGACAACATCTATGACGCCATCCGGCTGTTCAAAGGCTCCAAGGTGGCCACCGATCTGTTCGGTGAAGTCGTGCACAAGAAGTACGCCGACCTGAAATTGATTCAGGCTGAACGGTGCCCCAAGGCCCTGGGGAGCCTCATCAAGATTCCGGAAATTCAGTTCCACCACGAGGTGACGAACCAGTACCTCTGGTCCAAGTTCTAGAGACTAGTAACCGGTCGGTGGCGGCAGTAGTTTGCCGTCACCGATGTCTCCCTCGACTAGTGGGTCAGAACCGTCAGAATGGCTCGTGCGGCTGGCCGCGCTCGAGCGGCAATCTCGGCCCCTCGATCCCGGCGCGTCCCGGCGGAAAGCGGTCCGGGGGCCGGTCTTGGCCTCGGCCGAACGGTTCCTCCGCCGGATCGACAACCTCAAAGCCTACGACGACACCGGCGGCAAAGGCGAGGGGCTCCTGGCGTCGCCGATTGCCGAACGCGGTCTTCCGATCGCCGACGTGATCGGACTGCTGGAGGAGGAAGTCGTGCGGCCCGGCCTCAACCCGGCCTCCGGGGGCCACCTGGCCTACGTGCCGGGCGGCGGCATGTACTATGCTGCGTTAGGCGATTACCTCGCGGCCATCTCCAACAAATACGCCGGCATCTTCTTTACCGGGCCGGGCCCGGTCCGGATGGAGAACCAGTTGCTCCGCTGGGTGGCCGATCTGGTGGGCTATCCCGCGGGGGCGGTCGGCAACCTGGCTTCGGGCGGGAGTATCGCCAACCTCGTTGCCATCGCCACCGCCCGCGACGCTCACGGACTGAAAGGCGCTGATTTCCATCGGGCGGTCGTGTACCTGACCAGTCAGGCCCACCATTGCATCGAAAAGGCCCTCCGGATCGCCGGCCTCGGCGAGGTCGTCGTTCGCCAGATCTCCATCGATGACCGCTGGCGGATGCGGCCGGACTCGCTCGCCACGGCCATCGCGGCCGACCGGGCCGCCGGGCTCCGGCCCTGGCTCGTGATCGCGGCGGCCGGCACGACCGACACTGGGGCCGTCGATCCGCTCGATCAGATCGGCCGGGTGGCCAAGGAGGCGGGGTGTTGGTTCCACGTCGATGCGGCCTATGGCGGGTTTTTCTTGCTGACCGACGAGGGCCGCGCCAAACTGGCCGGGATCGAGCAATCGGATTCGGTCGTTCTCGACCCCCATAAGAGCTTGTTTCTGCCGTATGGGATCGGTCTGGTCCTGGTCAAAGACCCAGCGCCGATGCTGGCCACCCATCATTACTTCGGCAACTACATGCAGGATGCGATGCAGGCCCCGGGCGAGGTCTCGCCCGCCGACGTATCGCCGGAACTCACCAAACACTTCCGGGCGCTCCGGATGTGGCTGCCGCTCAAACTGGTCGGAGTGGCCCCGTTTCGGGCCGCCCTCGAGGAAAAGCTCTTGCTGGCCCGGTATTTCCGCCAGAAAGCGGCAGCCCTCGGCTTTGAGGTTGGGCCCGAGCCCGACCTCTCGATCGTCACCTTTCGGTGGGTGGCGGTCGGGGCCAGTCTGGAAACCGTCAATCGGCAGAACCAACAAATCGTCGAAGGGATCCGAAAAGACGGTCGGGTGTTTCTTTCCTCGACCATGATCGATGGCCGGTTCACCCTTCGCTTGGTGGCGCTGTCGTTCCGAACCCATCGAAAGACGATTGATCTCGCTCTCCGAGTGCTCCGCGAGCAGGTCGAGGCGCTAACCCCATGAAGATGTCATTCCCGCTCGTGGCCGTGATGGCGCTCCGGGCCGCTCCGCTCCCGGCTCAGATTCCGGATCAACCGATTTCGGTATTTGCGGGCCGGGTGCTCGATGGCAAAGGCGGCCAGTTCCGGAATGCCACCGTTGTGATCGACCGCGGCCGGATCCTCCGGATCGAACCTCGCAAAGTCGATCGCCCCACGTTCGAGTTCCCGAACGGGACCGTGATGCCGGGGCTGATCGACCTCCACGTCCATGCCACCGCCTACGTGAATCGACAGGGGCGGATGCACACCCCGGCCGACGGTGACACCCCGGCCCAAGTCGCGCTGTCGGCGGCCGCCAACGCCGGGCGGACCCTGCAGGCCGGCTTTACGACCGTCGCCAGCATCGGAGGAAGTGACGACCTCGACCTCCGCGACTGGATTGCCCGAGGCGAGGTGGTCGGTCCGCGAATCCTGACGAGTCTCGACCCGATTACCGACGCCACTCTGTCGCCCGATCAGTTGAAGGCCTTGGTCGAAGCGCGGCTGGCGGCCGGCGCCAACCTGATCAAGCTGTTTGCGTCCAAGAGTATCCGCGAAGGCGGAGCCCAGACGATGTCGGAGGCCCAGCTCCGGGCGGCCTGCGACGCGGCCCGCCGCGGCGGCGTGCCGTCGATCGTCCATGCCCATAGCCCCGAGAGCATTCGCGCGGCCGCTCTGGCCGGATGTCACCAGATCGAACACGGGGTCTTCGCGACCCAAGAGGTGCTCGATCTGATGGCAAAGCAAGGGACCTACTTCGATCCCCAATGCGGCCTCATCTTTCGAAACTACCTCGACAATCGGCGCTGGTTCCAAGGCATCGGGAACTTCACCGCCGAGGGGTTCGCGGCCATGGAACAGGCCATCCCGTTGGCCGTGGCGGTGGTGCGGAATGCCTCGCTGACGCCGGGCCTCAAGCTCGTGTACGGCACCGATGCCGTCGCGGGCGCCCACGGACGGAACGCCGAGGATCTGGTCTGCCGGGTTCGCCAGGCTGGGCAGCGGCCGATGGATGTGATCATCGCGGCCACTTCTCGGAACGCCGAGGCCCTCGGCCTCGGCAAGGAAACCGGGTCCCTCGCTCCGGGGTTAGCGGCTGATCTGATTGCCGTGGCCGGCAATCCCCTCGATGATATTGGGGCGGTCGGCCGGGTGGTGTTCGTCATGAAAGCGGGGGTCGTGGTTCGGCATGACCCGACGTTGGCTGCTCGCGGGAGTCTCCGATGAACGTTGCAGGGTGGTTGGCGGTTCTGGGTGGTGTCGTCCTCGGGTGGCTCGGCCGGGCCGTGCTGGCGGCCCGGGCTCGCTCGGCGGCCGTCCGGGTCGCGAACGATCGGCGCCTGGGGTTCGAAACCGAGCTGCTGCTGGCCCGCCGCGAATTCGAGTTGGCCGCCACCGAGCGGGCCGGGTTGGCACGCGATGTGGCCCAGGCAACCCAGACCATCGAGTTGTTGCGGATCGAATCGGAAGCCCATCTTCGCGCCCTCGAGCAGGCCCGCGCCGACGGCGGCCGGGCGATCACCCAAAAGGATCTCGCCCTCGCCGAATGCTGCGGGTTGACCGATCGGGTGGCGGAACTCGAGTCGGCCGTTGCGGAAATCGAGGAGCTCCGGCGTGAAGGCCGGGCCCTGGCGGCCCAGCGGGCCAGCCTTGGAGACCGGTTGGAGCAAATGACTCTGCAGTATCATCGGCTCGAAAGCGAGCGGACCCGGGCGGTGTTGATGGCGGATGCCGCGGAGAGTCAGCTCAAACACCTGGCCGAGTCGGCCCACACGAGTCGGGTCCTCCACGCCACCGAACTTCTCGACGTGAAACGGCGCCTCGAGGAAGCCGTCGCGGGGGCCGATCAGCTCCGAAGCGCCTTGGCCGCCGTCACCGCTGAACGGGACGCCACCGTCCGCCGGGCCGAGCAAGTCGAGGCCGATCGCCGGATCGCGGCGCTTTCCCACCAGACCGCGGTCGCCGCCCTGGAGGCCGAGCTGGGCAGCGCACGGGCGTTGACCGAACGGGTCGAACCGCTCCGCCGACAACTGGAGGATCGTGAGGGCCTGATCCGGTCACTCGCCGAGGAGCGCGACGAGGCAACCCGGAGCGCCATCCGCCAGGAGCGGGCCTCGTTCACCCAACGGGCTGACCTGGAGCGCGAAGTGGCGCGGCTCCAGGCCGCCGCGGCGGACCGAGAGGCAGGGGCCCGCCGGCTAGCGGCGGCTGAGAGCCAACTGGCCGCCCTGATCCGGGAACGGGACGCCGAGGCGGCGGCAGCCCGGCAGGCGCGGGTGGAGGTCGAGAGCCTCCGGTCCGAGATCAGAGATCGAGACCACCGGTTCCGGCGGCTGCTCGATGACCGACGGCATTTCGTCGAGCAGAGCCAGGATCAAATGGCCCGGCTCCGGGAGGACATGGTCCGGGCGCGGTTGGCCGGCGGTGACGACCTCCAGCAAATCGTCGGCATCGGACCGAGTTTGGAGCGGCGGTTGAAGCAGCACGGGATTACGACGTTCCAACAGATCGCGAGTTGGAGCGAAATCGACATCGAGCGGATCTCGAAAGAGCTCGGTCCCTTTGCCCACCGGATTCGGCGGGACCGCTGGATCGAACAGGCCCGGCGGGTCGGCGCGCTCCAGGGTGAACCGGCGGCTTGAATCGTTCGCTCGGCGTATATTTACGGATTCGAGGGAGTTGCCATGGTTCGGAGGACGTGGGTCATCGGGATGGCGGCAGTGACTCTGGCTGGGGCGTGCAGCGCCCGCGGTGGCTCCGGAGCCGGCCAAGTCGTCCTCCAGCCGGAAACCGGGGAGCGCCATCTTCGGAACATTCGACAGCTGACCTTCGGCGGCAACAACGCCGAGTCGTATTTTTCCCGCAACGGGAAGATGCTGATCTTCCAGCGCCAGGAAAAAGCCGATAGCGGGTGTGACCAGCAATACGTCATGAACATCGACGGGTCGGGGATGCGGCGAATTTCGAACGGATGGGGCCGAACCACCTGCGGGTTTTTCTACGCCAACGACCAACGGGTTCTCTACAGTTCGACCTTCAAGCACGATAAAGCGTGTCCCGCGCCGCTCGACCAGTCGATGGGCTATGTCTGGCCGCTCGGGCACCTCGAGATCTACACCTCGAAACGTGACGGCAGTGATCTGCAGCAGCTGACCAACAACGGGGCCTACAACGCGGAATCCACCGTGTCGCCCGATGGGAAGCGCATCATCTTCACGTCGACCAAAGACGGCGATATCGAGCTCTACGCCATGAACGTCGACGGCACCAACGTCCGGCGAATCACCAACCGGGTCGGCTATGACGGGGGTGCGTTCTACTCGCCCGACGGGACGATGATCGTCTGGCGGGCCGGCTATCCCGCCACCGCCAAGGATACGGCCGACTATCGGAGCCTGCTCGCGCAACGAGCCGTCCGACCGAGCCGGGTGGAAGTCTGGGTCGCCAACGCCGACGGGTCGAACCCCCGCCAGGTCACCCGGCTCGGGGGCGCGAATTTCGCCCCGTTCTTTCACCCTGACGGGAAACGGATCATTTTCAGCTCCAATCATCCGAGCCCCCGAAGCGGGAAGTTCGACCTCTATCTCGTGAACATTGACGGGACCGGCCTCGAACAGATCACCACGTACGAGGATTTCGACAGTTTCCCGATGTGGAGCCCGGACGGGAAGAAACTCGTCTGGGCTTCGAACCGTAACGGCAAACACGACCGGGATACCAACTTGTTCATTGCCGACTGGATTGACTGAGGCTGCATGAAATCGATGCTCCGGTGGTTGTGGGATTGGACCAAGTCGATCGCGGTCGCGCTCGTCGTGTGGTTCTTCCTGCGGACGTTTCTGGTTGAGGCCTTTCGGATCCCCTCCGGCAGCATGGAGAACACCCTGCTGATCGGCGACTTCCTCTTCGTGAACAAATTGCTCTACGGCGCCGAAGTGCCGCTGATCAAGAAACGACTGCCGGCGGTTCGCGAACCAAAGCGCGGCGAAATTCTCGTGTTCGATTCCGTCGAAGAGGAAGGCCTCAAGGTCGTCAAGCGGCTGATCGGCGTTCCGGGCGACACCTTATCAATGGAAAGCGGCGCCCTGTTCCGCAACGGCGTCAAAGTCGATGAACCCTGGGCCATTCGGACCGATCCGAGCGCCAACGCCGATCCGGCGGGCCGGGCCCAAATGCGGCGCTGGCAGGTCAAGCATTACGTCGGGGGCGACCCCGACCGGTATGCGCCCGATCTCAACAACTGGGGTCCGATCGTGGTGCCCGTCGATTCGTTCTTCATGATGGGCGACAATCGGGATGGCTCCTATGACGGCCGCTATTGGGGGTTCCTGCCCCGGTTGAACGTGCGGGGCACGCCGGTCGTCGTGTACTTCAGCTACAATCCCGATACCTACAAGCCGATTCCGTTCGTGACCAACGTCCGGTGGGGCCGTCTCCTCACGCTGCCCCACTGACGTGCGCCGCGCTGCCCGGTGGACCTCGATCCTCCCGTTCGGACTCGCGCTCGCGGGGTGCGGCGGTCGGATGGCCGCGCCCACGGTCCTTCCGGAAGAGCTGCCGAGTCTCGAGGCGGAACGCGCCAAGCGTCCGAATGACCAGCAGCTCCTCGTTCGCCTCGGCGTAGGCTATTACCGCGCCAAACGTCCCGCCGCGGCCGTTGCGGTGCTCCAGGCCGCGAATGCCATCGCGCCGACCTTCCCGGCGGCAGTGTTCCTCGGCCTGGCGTTCGAAGATGCCGGCCAACTCGACAGCGCCCAGGCTGCGTATCGGTCGGCCGCGCCCCTGGCCCGGAGCGGGGCCGAGCGGACCGAACTGGAAGCCCGAATGGCCAATCTCGCCCGGGAGCAGCTGGTCCGCTTCGCCAAGCAGGCGGTGGCCGCGGAAGCCCGGCTTCGGGCCACGCCGGCGGTCAACACGGTGGCGGTCCTGCCGTGGCGCTACTTGGGGACCAATCAAGACCTGACGCCCCTCGAGCGCGGCATCGCTCACCTCTTGGTCACCGACCTCGGGTTGGTCCGGTCCCTGGTTCTGGTCGAACGGGAACGGATCCAGGCCATTGCCGACGAGTTGGCCCTGACGGCGGCCCAACGGGTCGATGCCTCAAGCGGCGCCCGGTCGGGGCGCCTCGTTGGAGCCGCCCGGGTGGTCCAGGGCACCATTCGCGAGGACACCAGAACCAGTCAGATCCGGCTCGACGCCAGCGTGGTCAACACCGGCTCGGGTGCCATCGCCGGGCGCGCCACCGCCGGCGACCAACTCGCCGCCCTCTTCGCCATGGAAAAGCAGCTGGTGCTCGCCCTGGTCGAATCCCTCGGCATCCGGCTCACGGCGGCCGAGCGGCAGGCGATCAACGAACGTCCAACCGCCGACTTGCAGGCATTTCTGGCCTTCAGCCGCGGCCTCGAAGCCGAAGACCGAGGCGACTATCAGGCCGCGGCGGCCCAATACCGGGCTGCCGCCGCCAGGGATCCGAACTTCCGATCGGCCCAAACCCGCGCGACGGTCACTGCCTTGCTGGCCGGGCCGACGGGCCGGAGCGGGGCCGGTCTGGCCGCGATCGCCGGGGCTCGGTTGCCCGGTACCAGACTCAACCCGGGCCGGGCTCTCGCGCTCCGGAATGCCATCGACATCGTGGCTCCCAGTAGCGGCGGGTTGATTGGGCGACAAGCGCTTTCCGGTCCCCGGGTCCGATCCCGACTCGCCGAGACCCTCCGGCAAGACGATCCGACCCAGATCGGGGCGATCGGCGAAATCGTGATTGTGATTCCCCGGCCATGATTCCGCTCCGACCGCTGCTCGCGTCGATGGTGATGGTTGTGACGACCGTGACCGGCGCCGCCGCCCAAGCAACCGTTGAGAAGTCCGCCGTCGTCGGTGGGGGACAATGGCGGGAATACCGGCTCGGATCGGGATCGGCCGCCACCCGGATCCGGCAGTGGGTGGTGCCGGTCGGTGCCACCTTCGGATCCGGCCGGTGGACGGTTGACCTCGGAACCAGCTACGCCACCAGCAGCCTGGTGTCAGCCGATTCCGCCGGACATCAAATCGGCGCGCTGACGGACACGCAAGTCCGTGCCAGTTATGTCTTTGGAACGGACCTGTTGGTGGCCTCGCTGGTTCTCAACCTGCCGACCGGGCGGTCGAAGGCTTCGGCCGAGGACTTCCCGGTGCTGGGTGGGATTGCCTCAGCCTTCCTGCCGTTTCCAGTTGCCGCGTATGGGTCAGGATTCTCGGCCACCTCCGGTGTGGCGGTGTCGGTTCCGGCGGGGCTCTGGAATGTGGGGTTGGCCGGAAGCGTTCGGTGGACTGGGGAGTTTACCCCCTACGTCGACCAGAACGGTCCCTTCACCTACCGGCCCGGGCTCGAGGGACGGATTCGAGCCGGCGCTGACCGCCTCGTCGGCCGGTCCCGGATCACCGCCGGCCTGACCTACAGCACCTTTGGCACCGATCAGTTTGCCGGCGGCGCCTCGAGTAGCGGCCAATACCGGCCCGGCAATCGGGTCATCGCCGAGGTGGGCGGGGTCACGCCGGTTGGCCGGTCGGCAGAGCTTTCGATCTACGGCTGGCACTATCTCCGGGTCAACGGCGATTCCAGCCGAATCTCCGTCATCAATCGGGAACGGATCACCTCGATCGGCGCCCGGATCGAGGTACCGCTCCGATCCGGGATCGACCTCAAACTGGGCCTGGACGGCCGGACGGCAAAGATGGGCTCGGCCCCCGGCCAGGCAGTCGGGGCGGAGGCCGGGTTTGGTCTGTCCCTGGGTCGCCGCGCCTCACTCTCCCCGTCGGTTCGCTATGACATCGGGACTCTGGACCGAGGCGCGAATCAGCGTGATATCCGGGGTTTTTCGATGACGGTTTTTATTCGGAGTAGGTAGAAGTACTACCAGAATGCCTAACGCTGTTTCTTGACGGAGGGGCCTGGTGCGGGTACGTTGACGCCGTTCCGACCCTAACGGTCGGTTTTGACGAGGAGCGGGCGTGGCAACCGAACTAGGCGGGATGCAGGTCACATCGTTGCTGGAAGCGTTACCCGGTATCGCCGCGGTGTTGCGGAATCCGGTGGCGGATGCCTTCGTTGGCCTGATCCGGGCCGGTGCCCGGCTCGGCGAGTTCAACGTGGCGGATGCCGAGGAGATCCTCCGTTATGCGGTTCGCCGGACCTTGATGACCCAGGACGAGACCGACCGGATCCTCGCCGATGTGAAGGAAGCCAACGAGCGCCGGGCGGAGCGGGCCTTGGAGCGCGAGAAGGGTAAAGCCATGAAGAAGGCGGCGGCCGTCGCGCCGAAGCCCAAGGCCAAGCCCAAACCGGTCGCCCACAAGAAGCCGCCGGCCAAAGCCACCAAGCCGGCCAAGAAGAAAAAGTAGGGCGCGCCGCCCCCCGGCGCGCCCCCCTCGCCGGGCGGGGAGCTGGTTCAGCCGGCTTTTCGGACGTTCGAGGCCTGCAGTCCCTTTGGCCCATCCACGATTTCGAACTCGACCTGGTCGCCCTCCGCCAGCGACCGGAACCCGTTCATGGTTATGGCCGTGTGGTGGACGAAGACGTCCTTGCCCCCGTCCTGGGCGATGAACCCGAAGCCCTTCGCATCATTAAACCACTTGACGGTACCTTTCGCCATCGCTGATAACCTCGTACGCTTGGGAGCCTGACGGGCTCGGGGAATCGCCCGGCTCGAAACCGCAACCAGGCTGACGAGCGATATTGTCAGGTCCGGTCCCGGTTTTGTCAATATGACCGCCGATTCACCCCAACGTTGGAGTCAGAGCCATGCTGCCCGTGCTTTTCCTGCTCGCGTTCGTTCAGCAACCGGCCCCGGCGGTTACCCGGGTCGTCGTTGAACCGGCCAATCCCAAGATCTCGATCGGCGATACGGTCCGGCTCCGGGCTACGGCCTACGACGGAGCCGGTCAGGTCGTGACGGGAGTCGCGGTGCGCTGGCTCCAATCCGGCGGGACGTTCGAAGGGCGGGTCGATTCAACGGGTTTGGTCACCGGCGGAGCGACGGGCACCATCGTGGCGACCGCCATGGTTCGCGGAGCGGGGTCGGCTCGCCCGATCATCGCGGTGACGGACATCACCGTGTTGCCGCTTCCGGTCAGCCGGGTAGCGGTCGAGCCCGAGATCTCCTCGATGGTGGTGGGGCAGAGTCTCACCATCAGGGCCACCCCGTTTGCCTCGAACGACGATCAACGGTCCGACGCGGTGACCTGGACCAGCGACAACCCCAAGGTTCTCTCCGTCGCGGCCTCGGGCCGAGTGACGGCCAAGCTGGTCGGGCAGGGCACCGTGATTGCCCGGGTCGGCCGGATTGAACGGGCGGTCCGCATTACGGTCAGCGCCAATCCGGTCCGGTCTCTGGTCGTCACGCCGGCCCGGACCACGGCCCGCACCGGCGACGTGATTCGATTCGCCGTAACCGGCCGGAGTGCGGCGGGCACGGCGAGCGGCAAGCTCGCACCGGAGTGGTCCCTCACGCCGGGCAACGCGCAGATCGACGCCGACGGCGTGTTCGTCGCCGATTTGCCCGGCACCTACCAGGTGTTTGCTTCGTATGCCGGCCAGACGGCGGAAGCGCTCGTCGACGTGGCGCCCCGGGACGCGACTCGACCGATCACCGTCATGGGGCGGCTCCCGATCGGCATGATGACGACCGAGTTCTGGCTTCACCCGAACGGCAAGAACGGGTATCTCGCCACGGCCGGGCTGACCGGCGTCGGCGGCGACAAGCTGTATGCGGTGGACGTCAGTGATCCGACCAAGCCCCGGATCACCGATTCGGTGACGGTGGACGCCCGGATCATCAACGACGTCATGGCCACCGAGGATGGGAAGTACGCCGTGATGACCCGGGAACAGGCGTCGAGCCGGAAGAACGGCATCGTCATTCTGAGCCTCGAGGATCCGGCCCATCCCAAGCCGATCGCCGAGTTTACCGAAACGGTGAGCGGCGGGGTGCACAGCACCTACGTCTATCGCGGATACGTGTATCTGACCGACGACGCCACCGGATCGATGCGGGTCATCGACATTCGCGACCCGCTTCATCCCAAGCAGGTGGCGCGATGGGAGACGCCGCCGCCGGTCGAAGGCCGAACCCTCCATGATATCGACGTCAAGGAAGGCCTCGCGTATCTGAGCTACTGGAACGACGGCCTGATCATTCTCGACGTCGGCAATGGCGTGAAGGGCGGCAGTCCGGAGAACCCGGTGTTCGTCTCCCAGTTCAAGTACGACCTCAACGCGCTCTACCGCGAGGTCGAGGCGGTGGGCGGGCCGGGCTTCATCCGCGGCACCCACACCGCGTGGCGAGCCGGCAAGTACGTCTACGTGGCCGACGAAGTATTTCCAGCCAAGGCCGTGGGCCAGGGGGTTCCGGGTTTCGGCCGGGCCTATGGCCGCCTCCAGGTCGTCGATGTGTCGGACATCACCAAGCCCAAGAGCGTGGCCTGGTACGAATCGAAAGACGGCGGCAGCCATAACATCTGGGTGGCCGGGGACACCTTGTTCCTGGGCGACTACCAGGGCGGACTCCGAATCATCGACGTCAGTGGCGAACTCCGAGGCGACCTGCTCCGGCAGGGCCGGGTGATCGGGAACGTCGCGACCGGTGACAAGGCCGGCCACATTCCGAACGTGCCCGGGGCGTGGGGCGCGGTCTACCAGAACGGGCGGATTTACGTTCCGGACGTCAATTCGGGCCTTTGGATTCTCCAAATCGAGCCCAAACGGCAACTTACGCCGTAGACCTAGCGAAGGTATCTTCGCGATATGTCGACTTCGCCACCGAGCCTCGTGATTCGCTCCTTCCTCGACCGCGCGGAGGGATTGTCGCACTTTCTCCTCCGGGCGGGCGAGGCGCCGCGGCTCCTGGCGTTCGACGATGCCGCCGGCTGCCCGGTCGATACCGCGCTCGCCGCGCTCGAATGGACCGCGGCGGTCGGGATCCTCAAAGAAGAAGACATGGTCCAGGCGGTGCGCTTGACCAGCGAGACCGCCGCCGCCGTGGTCGAGCGGCGGGTCGACGGCAGCCGGCAGTTTGTCTATTTAGGCCCCCGACTCGATGCCCCTCCGATGGATGTCTTCGAGGGCCGGGTGTTGTTTGATGAGCCCGGTGTCAAGGCGGTCGAGTTTTCGCAGCGGGGCCACGCGCTCGCGCACTTCCTCCGGGCCACGTCGGGGACCGGGTCCCTCCTCGCCATTCTGGGCCGGCGGGCACCCGAGGTCCGCCATATTCGCCGCTGGCTTCGGTCGATCGTCGAGGAACTGGACGGGCAGAAGCTTTGGGTCGGGGGCTGGTTTGCTTCCAGCGCCGCGGGGGCCCTGTTCTGTACCTCGGAGTCCGAGCCGAACTTTCGTTACATCGAGGTTGGCCTGGAATCCTGAATCCCGGGCCTGAAACCGTGTTGGCGATGTGGATACACAGTTTCCACATTCGTGGGTAACCGCCGCAATTGGTTGTCAACAGTCACTTTCTGCTTCAACAATCCCCCAGGAACAAACTTGTAACCCGAATAAAATCGGGCACTTGCGAGCTTTGCCAACGATTCCGACCTTGATTGGAGGTCGGGCCGTTCGTCTGGTGGCTCGGGCTTGTTTGGGGGGCAAAACTCAGTCGCCCGCCCGCTCCGATTTGGCGCCTCGGAGTGCTCTGCAGAAAGATCCGCAGCGCCTGGGTCAGTCAGTTGCCTAGCGAACGGCCGCGACCGGCGAAAGCCAGTGCGGCCGTTTGCACGTCCAAGTCTTCGCCGCTCAGTCGTCTTATCTTTGTCTTAGCCTCCAGGGTGGCACCATGACGGTATCCTATGCTGTTGCAACCGACCGGAAGATGAACCTGCTGATTGCGAGCGAACGCGAAATGTTGGCCCGAACCCTGGCCGAGTCGGTCCGAGCTCAGGGTCACCAAGCCTTGGTCCAGGAGAACGCCGCCGGCGTTGCCGATGCGCTCGGGGTACCGGGTCTCGATGCGGTGGTCCTCGATGCCGACCTCCCGGGCGTCGATTGGGAACAACTTCGCTCGGCGTTGATTCCCAGTCGCCCGGTCGTCCCGGAGCCGCTCGACGCGGTGGAGCGCCGTCATATCGCGACGACTCTTCGCTATACCAACGGCAACCGCCGCAACGCCGCCCAGTTGCTCGGGATTGCCCGCTCCACACTCCTGGCCAAGCTCCGGAAGTACGGCCTCGACACCGACTAGGGCTTCTCAATTCAGCCTCACCCGACCGAGTCTCGAGATGATGATCTGGCGGGTGACGGCTCCTCGAACCAGAACGATCGTCAGGTTCCCGGCCCCCACGGCCAGACCGTCGGGGCCGTAGGCCATGGCGGCCGCGGCCGGCGTCAGCGCCACGCCGAAGGCTCCTGGACCCGGTCGTCGCTGGAGGGTCTGGGTATCGGGGCCCTGGGCGCGGACGACGATCGAATCGGGGCCGAGCCGGAGCTCGACCGGCATACCGAGGGTCCGGGCACTCGATTGAGCGATTCGATACGCCTGGACGACGGCGCCTTGGACCTCGGCGACCGCGGCCCGGTCGGCGGTGGCGGCCGCGCCCCGGACGACGGAAAGCGTCAGAATCGACATGAGGGCGAGCACCAGGCCGGTTTCAGGGAGGGTCACGGGCTAATCCCGGTTGAGGGTTGCGTAACGTATTGAAGTGGCTTGGTTTCCCACCATCGTCTTTCCTGGATACCGGGCCAAATAACCGCCAATGGCCGGGCGGACCCTTCCCCCCGGGCCGGAGTGCCCCATCTTTCAGCCGGCTCTGGGGTTCACCCGGGGTCATCGGAGCTTTCTTTCGACGGAGGGTGTGGCCAATGGGAATGCTGATCTTTCTCGTGATCGCGGTGGTGGTGGCGCTCTGGGTTATCGGCGCCTACAACGGCCTGATTGCGCTCAAGAACCGGGTCCTCAACGCCTGGAAGCAGATCGACGTCCAGCTGAAGCGGCGTCATGATTTGATTCCAAACTTGATCGAGGCGGTCAAGGGTGCGATGAGCTTCGAACGCGACACCCTCGAGGCGGTCATTGCCGCGCGCAACAAGGCGGTTGGGGTCCAAGGGGTGGCGGCGACGGCCAAGGCCGAGGGGGAGCTCTCGAGTGCGTTAGGCCGGCTGTTTGCCTTGACGGAGAATTATCCGGATCTCAAGGCCACGGCCAACATCGGCCAGCTGCAGGAAGAGTTGACCAGTACCGAGAACAAGATTGCGTTCTCGCGCCAGCTCTACAACGACGAAGCGACGCTCTACAACACCAAGCAAATGCAGTTCCCGACCAACTTGGTCTCCGGTCTCGCCAAGGCGACGCCGGCGGAGCTGTGGGAAATCGAGGATCCGGTGGAGCGGGCGGTACCGAAAGTCGATTTCGGATTCAAGAAATCATAGGCAAGAGTGCGCGAAGGCAATCTGTTCGAGCAGCAAGCCGCCAACAAACGGCGGTCGCTGTGGCTCACCGCCGGGTTCGTCGTGTTTACGGCCTGGGTTGGATTCGGCGGTGACGCCGGTTTCTATCTGTTGACGCGTGACGCGCCCGAGGGCGGATATCATCACGTGGTGCCGTTCATCGGCCTGGCCGCCTCGGCCATTGCCGCCGGGATTGCCTGGTTCTCGTGGCGGTACGGTCCCCAGCAGGTGCTCAAAGCCGCCGGGGCGGCCGAGTTAGTGAACGCCAGCACCCCCGAGCACAGCCAACTCATCAATGTCGTCGAAGAAATGGCGATCGCGTCCGGATTGCCGAGGCCGAAGATCTGGCTCGTCCCCGATGCGGATCCGAACGCCTTCGCGACCGGCAACGACCCCGCCGCCTCCCACGTGGCGGTGACCGAGGGACTGCTGGCGGCGCTCGACCGGGATGAGCTGCAGGCGGTGGTGGCCCATGAGATGGCGCACATTCGAAACTACGATGTTCGCCTGATGACGCTCTTGGCCGGGATGGTCGGGGCGATTGTCCTGATGTCGGATCTGATGCGGAACTTCCTCCGGTTCGGGGGGCGGGTCGGCGGCGGGCACCGGGGGGGTGGCAACAAGAAGAGCGGGAACCCGGTCGCGATCTTGGTGCTGGCGCTGTGGTTGATCACGTTGCTCATTGCCCCGATCGTATCGCGCCTGCTGGCGATGTCGGTGAGCCGGAAGCGGGAGTTCCTGGCCGATGCCACGGCGGCCCAGTTCACCCGGAACCCGATGGCGTTGGCCCGCGCGCTCGAAAAACTCGATGCCGCCTCCGGGGCGACCCGGTCGATTGCCCGGGGCGCAGCGCATATGTGTATCGTCGACCCGGCCGAGCGACGATTGGCGTCGAGCGAAGGCTTCCTCGGCCGGTTCGCCAGCCATCCACCGATCTCGGCGCGCGTGACTCGACTCAAAGGGATGGCCTTCCAGCAGGCCAAGGCCTAGGATCGCTCGTGTCATGGCCAATCGTTGCGGGCGGGGTGCTGCTGGGTCTCTCCCTGGGCTTGTGGCTGGCCCGCCGGGCGCTCCGCCGGTGGGGCGCCCGCACCGTGCTCGAGTTCCGGGCCCGGCTCGACCGCTACAAGCTGACCGAGAGCAAGCGAGTGAAGGCGGAACTCCGGGTCGATCCGGTCATTGCCCGGGCGATTGACGAGCACGCCGCCGAATCCGGCGTGGCCCGGGCCGTGATCGAGCGGCGGGTCGATCAGTACATCGAGGAAATCGTCCCCTTCTTCAACGTGCTGTCGTACTACAAGCTCGGCTACAACATCAGCAAACTCCTGACCCGGCTTTTCTACAAGGTCACGGTCGAATACCACGACCACAAGGCGCTGTCCCGAATTCCCAAGCGCGACGTGGTGCTCTACCTCATGAACCATCGCTCCAACATGGACTACGTCGTGGTGACGTACGTCCTGGCCCAGGTGGTGAGCATCAGCTACGCCGTCGGCGAATGGGCTCGGACCTGGCCGCTCGAATACATCTTCAAGAGCTTCGGAAGTTATTTCATTCGGCGCCGGTTTCGGGACCCGCTCTATCACACCGTGCTCGAGCGCTATGTCCAGCAAATCACCCGGAACCGGGTGACGCAGGGGATCTTCCCCGAGGGCGGTCTGAGCCGGGACGGCACCCTCAGGCCCCCGAAAATCGGGCTGCTCGATTACGTCGTCGGCACGTTGCGTGATCCGGCGTTCGACGGCGACATCTGGCTGGTCCCCGCGGCGATCAACTACGACCGAGTCCTCGAGGACCGGACCTTGACGCGGGAATTGCTGGTGGGAGCCCCCCGCCGGTCCTATCTGGCCCAATTGTTCGGCTGGATCGGATTTGCGATCTGGAACGGGATGCAGCTGCTCCGGGGCCAGAAGCAACGGTACGGCCGGGTGGCGGTCAACTTTGATGCGCCGCTCTCGGTCCGGCAGTGGCTGGCGGCCCAACCCGTCGCGGTACTCGACCTCCCCCGGGCTCTGCGGCTTCCCCACATTCAGCGGCTCGCCCAAACGGTTCTCGATCGGGCGGGTGCGGTCATTCCGGTGACACCGGTGTGCTTTGCCTCCGCCGCCCTGTTGTCGTTCCACGCGAGTGTGATTCCCGAGGGGGCACTCTGGACCCGCCTGGCCGAATTGAAGGACCGCCTCAAGGACACCAACGCCCGGATGATGCGCTCGGAACTCCCGGTCACCGAGGTGTGGGACCGGGCGTGGCGAACCTTTCGGTCCCGGCGCTGGGTGGTTCGGGAGGGGGCGAATCTGGTGATCTTGCCGGACGCGAGGCCGCTGCTCGAATACTACGCCAACTCGATCATTCACCTGTTGCCGGTAGAGGCCGGGTGGGCCTTGAGCCCGGCCGCCGGTCTCGATGAGACGCTACCGCGGCTCGGCCGGCAGCTTTCCTGAGGGCCCGGTAGCCGAGTCGGGCTATTGGCGGCGATCGACCGCGCCGAGGAGTTCCTCGGACAGCGTGGCCGGATCGAGGGGGAGGGTCAGGACCCGATCGGCCGCCGCGGCCTTCGCCCCGGTGGGGTCACCGGCGACCAGGACCACCACCGCATAGGACCGGTTGGGGTCTGGCTCGAACCCGCTGAGGGCGGTGACGGGATCGGCGCTTCCCGCGGCCGAGAGCACGACCAGGGTCACACCGAGCCGCGCCGCGCTCGATCCGAGCTCCCGAGCCGAGCTCACGCGCTCGACGGCAAAGCCGGCGTGGCGGAGGAGCAACGCCGCGAGCCGGGCGATGTCCTCGTCGGCAATCCAGAGGAGGGCCCGGCCGCGGTGCAGCAGGCTGGGTTGCTCGGTCGAGGTGATGTTGATCATCCGGAGTCCGACCAAGTAGTCCGCGCTGGAGGCCTGCCGGAGTTCCCCCGCCTGCTTGATGATGTTCCGGATTCGAATCAGACTCTCGCGGACCGAGTCGAGCGATTCCCGCTGATCGGTGTCGAGCGCCGGGCTCAGGCGAAGCAAGTCGATCTCCGCCGACGCGCTCATCAGCGGATTGTTGATTTCGTGATGCAGCGTCACCGTCATTTCGCCGATGGCGGCCAGCCGTTCGGCTCGCACCAGCTCTTGCTCCACCGCGGTTTGCGCCTCGCGAAGGGCCCGGGTCCGCCGCACCCGCTCGACGATTTGGGGCAGCAGGTCGCGGAGGTTCTGGTCTTTGACCAGGTAGTCTTCGGCGCCGGCCCGCAAGGCCATAGCCGCCAACGTCTCATTGCCTTCGCCGGTGACCATGACCACCGACGGCGGATCGGGACGGCTCAACAGCCGGGGCAGCAGGTCGATGCCGGTGCCGTCGGGGAGTTGGTAGTCGAGCAGGATGAGGTCGGCGTCGGCCGAGAGCCGGAGCGCTTCCTCGATCGAGGCGGCGGTGGTGATCCGCTGATATCCGTTGGCTTCCAGGAGTCTGCGGTCGAGCGCCACCATCGCCGGGTCATCGTCGACGACGAGGACCCGAATCGAGGCGGGATCAGGCACGGGCGTCGTCGAGGAAGATCAGCGCTTCCCGGCGGGCCACGACGGACTGGAGGGCCCGGTGCACCTTCGGATCGAGCACGGTGCCGACCAAGTCGCGGAGCCGCTCGATGGCCAGGTCGGGAACCATTTTCTCTTGGTACGGGCGGGACGTCGTGAGCGCGTCATAGATCTCGACGGCTCCGATGATCCGGGCTCCGATGGGAATCGAGTCACCGGCCAAGCCGTCCGGATAGCCTTTGCCGTCCCAGCGCTCGTGATGGCTCCGCACCACGTCGATGATGTGCTTCAAGTGGGACAACGGCGCCAGAATCTGGGAGCCGGTGACCGTGTGGTTCTTGACGTGTTCGAACTCTTCGTCGGTCAGCGGTCCTTGCTTGCTCAGGATCTCTTCGCGGACCCCGATCTTGCCGATGTCGTGAAGGCGGCCGGCGGTTCGAACCAGCTCGACATCTTCCTCGTTGAGGCCGACTTCGGCCGCGACCGTGGCGGCCAGATCCGCCACCCGGGCCGAGTGGCCGCGGAGGTAGGGATCCTTGGCTTCCAAGGCGTTGACCAAGGCTTCGAGCGTGGCGACGGAAATCCGTTCGAGATTGGCCCGCTCCATTCGGAGCTCGGCCGTCCGGATCGCCACTTCTTCTTTGAGCCAGTGATTGATCTGCTGGCTCTCCATCATGGTGTCCCGACGGCGGAGGGCCCGCTGAATGGCCCGGAGCAAATCGGTCAGGTCGACCGGTTTGGTGAGGTAATCCATGGCGCCCCGTTGCATGCAGAGGGCGGCGCTGGCGGCGTCGTTGACGGCGGTGAGCATCAAGACCGCGGCGTTGGGCTCGAGTTCTAGAATCTTGGGAACGAGGTCGACGCCATTGGAGTCGGGCATCCGGACATCGAGGAGCACGCAGGCGATCTTCTGCCGCTGGAGGGCGTCGATTGCTTCGGCGCCGTTGCCGGCGGTAGCCACTTCGAAGCCCTGCTGGGACAAGAACCGTTTCAGGGCACTCCGGATCGGCTCCTCGTCATCGACGACGAGCAGGGAGGTCGGACCTTTTGACGCGCTGTTGAACTGGTAAGGCGCGGCGTTTTCCACGAAGTTCCCTTGGTGTAAGGGGCGGTCTTAAGTCAATGAATCTGTGAAGGATGGGCAGTCGGGGCAAGGCCTTACGGGCTCGGCGCTCGGCACTCGGCGCTCGGCACTCGGCGGTTAGCCGATGAACTCGACTTGGACGGGGTGGGGGATGATGCCGGCGGCGTGGCCGCGGTCGAGGAGGAGTTGGACGGCCGCGCGGCCCCGGGGGCCGTAGTCGACGGTCCACTGATTGACGTACATGCCGACGAAGGTGTCGGTTCGTTCGTCGGAGATGCCGCGGTTGTATTGCTTGGCATGGGCCAAGGCGTTGGCACGGTTGGCCAGGGAGAACTCGATGGAGGCCTTGAGGTCGCGGGCCACTTGAGCGGTGACGGTGGGGCCGAGGTCGCGGCGGACGACGTTCCCGCCGAGCGGGAGGGGAAGCCCGGTTTCGCCGAGCCACCAGGCGCCCATGTCGTCCCAGAGCTCCAAGCCAATATCGGCGTAGGTCAGCTGGCCTTCGTGGATCAGGAGACCGACCGGGACGTCGCCGCGAAGCACGGCGTCTTCGATCTGGTCAAACGGCATCACGACCGGCTCGAAGTCGGGTTGGTAGAGCCGGAGCGCCAAATAGGCGGTAGTCATGGTACCGGGGATGGCGATCCGCATGCCCTTGATGGCGGCTCGCGGATCGGCCGGTTTTGGCGACTTCGATACTAAGCGAGGTCCGTAACCGTCGCCCATCGAGCTCCCGCTCGAGAGCAAGGCGTAGGTGTCGGCCAGGTAAGCATAGGCGTGAATCGAGACGGCGGTGACCTCGAGTTCGCCCTTCAGGGCGCGGCGGTTGAGGGTCTCGATGTCCTGGAGTTCGTGGACGTATTCGAGGTCACCGGTTTCGATCTGGCCCGATGCCAACGCGTAGAACATGAAGGCATCATCGGAGTCGGGCGAGTGGGCGACACGGATACGCATGACGGTCTCTATTTGGCGGCGCGGGCGCGGTTCTTGAAATCGGTGAGCACCGGCTGGTGTTCGGAGTATTCCTTGCGGCCGGCGGCGATCTCGGCGTCGTACGCCGCCAGGAACTGGCGATAGATCTTGGCGACGGCCGCCGAGTCGTTCTCCTGCAGGGCCACTTCGCCCTGAACCAAGAGTCCGAACAAATGATTGGGCTGATTGGCCAGAATGGTGTCGGCCTTGGCTCGGGCTTCGACAAATTCGCCGACCACCATGTGGATCATGGCGGCGTGATACCGGGCATCGGCGTCGACATCGGCCGGCGGGAGCTGGCGGTAGGCTTCCAGGGCCATCGGCGAGAACAACATCACGGTATCGGCGGCGTTGGCCTCGGCGGCCCGCATGATCCGGCCGAAGAGCCGGTCGAACCGTTCGCGCGGGGACATCTGGCTGATATCCGGTGCCCGGCCGGCCGTCGTCGGGTTGGCGTTTCCGGCGTTCCCCATCGAGTTGCCCGTCGGAGCCGGCTGTTGGCCGCGTCCGAAGAAGTAGGCCACGGTGGCCACGGTCGCGACGACGCCGACGGCCACGGCGATCCAGGCGGTTCGTGCCTTCTTGACCCCTCCGCCCGGTACGGCCTCCGAACCACAGTGGTGGCAGAACCGGGCCCCCGGCGACAAGTCGACCGCGCAGGACCGGCACTTTCGGGGACCGGTTGGCGCCCCGCATTGGCTACAATACGGGCCGGAGACCGGGGTTTGGCAGGTGACGCAGGCGGTGATCGGAGGGGCGGTCATCGCGGGGTAAAGTAGGGGGGCGCGCGACTCTGGGGTACTGGTGTGCGGCTCGGTCTCCAACTACCATCCTATGCCTACTACCGCCAAGGACTTATGAGCCAATCCTCGGCCCCCGAACTGGGCCCCGTTCCCGGAGCCCAGCATCTCGGTGACTTGGCCCGCGGGGGGACAACCTGGCGGGTCCTGTTCGAAACCAAGCTCGATACCCGCCCGGTAAAGGGCCGAGTCCATTTCGTGACCGAGTCGGGGCAACGTTCGACCGGATGGATTTTCATCGAGCCGACCGAAGCCGACCTGATGCGCCGCTTTCAGGATTTCAGCGCGATCGAATGGTGGAGGCTGCTCGAGAGCCTCGCCTGACCGCGGGTTTGGTCTCGTAGTTCCTCATGACTTCACGGGCCCTGTTTTTCGGCATCGGTTTGGTGGTGTCCACCGGCCGGTTGGCGGCGCAAGCCGTCCCGGATTCCCTTGACGCCACCCGCCGCGTCAAAGCGGTGGTGATCCAAACCTCCGACGTCTATCCGCCGGGCCAAGACCGGGGGTTTCTCGCCAAGGTCTTCAACGGTCTCCATTTCACCACTCGCCCCGCGGTCGTCCGGCGCGAGATCCTGATCCGCCCCGGTGAACTCTACGACTCGGCGAAGGCCGCGGAATCGGAACGGACCCTCCGGGCCATGCGGATCTTTCGCCAAGTCAAAGTCGACTCGATCCGAACCGACTCGGGTTTGGTGGTGCGGGCGGCAACCCAAGACGCATTCACCACTCGGATTGAAGGCAGCGTCGACGGGTCGCTCAAGAGCAACACGTGGTGGGTGGCGCTCAACGAGCTGAATCTACTCGGGACCGCAACCCGGGTCGGGGTCCGGTACCGGAAGACCCCCGATCGCGATGCGGTGACCACGTCGTTCCAACGCAACCGGTTGATCGATAGCCGAATCGGGGTCAGCGCCTTCTACGACGCCCGCTCCGACGGCCGGGCCGTCTACGGCGTCACCTGGCTCCCGTTTTGGTCGTATGCCGCCCGGGCGAGTTGGTGGGTGTCGGGCGAAGAACGCCGGGAACGGGTGTTTCAGTTCCGGAACGGAAACACCACCCCGCGCGACACCTTACAGCGACGGTTCTGGATGGGAAAGCTGGGCGGCTCGTGGGCCACCCGGACTTCGAGCACCGGCTATGTCCGGCTCGGTCTCGAGGGCCAGATTCGCCGGGACGATTTTGCCCGGCAAAGTCGGGTCGATACGCTGGGCCGGTCGGTGTCGGGCGCCGTGACGGGCTCACTCGAATGGCGGGCGGCCCGGTTTCTGGTGAGCCGCGATTTCGAGGGTTTTGGCCGCCAAGAGGACGTCGATCTCAGCACGGTGCTCCGGGTGGGACTCGGACTGACGCCGAAAGCGTTCGGCTATCGCAACAGTGGGTTCGTCCCCGGTCTGTCCGCCCGGACCGGCTTGGGTTGGCGGAACGGGTTTGCCATCCTGACGGGGGCGGCGCTCGCGCGGATCGATCAGACGGGGGCGATCGACTCGGGTTCCGTCCACGTCGGCGGCACGGTCGTGCTCAAGCCGAAGCCCAGACAAATGGCCGTTTTCCATGCGGCCCGGGGGTGGCAGAAGAATCCGATGCCGGCCGGAGAATTCGATCTCGGCCTGGGCCTCGGTCCCCGCGGATTCACCCAGCACGCCTTCACCGGCGACCGGGCGTTTCTGCTGGGCGCCGAGTACCGGTACACGGTGACGAGTGACTTCCTCAATACGGCGGGCCTCGGCCTCGCGGCCTTTGCGGACTATGGCGGCGCGTGGTACTCCGGCAGCCCGCAGCGGACCGGGTATTCGGTGGGGCTCGGGCTTCGGTTCGGCCTCACGGTCGCGAGCGACCTGGCGCCCGCTCGAGTCGACCTGGCGTACATCAACGGCACCGGACTGACCAAGGGGGCCTGGCGGCTGGCCTTCGGCAAGGGATTCGTTTTCAGTACCTCGGGCCGCCTGGACCGCTGACCGATCCAACCCTAGCTTCAAGGCATGACCGAACCCCTTGGTACCTCGCCGGAGGCGGCCGTGGCTCCGCCGCGCCGCCGCCGTTGGAAGTTGATCCTCGCCGGTGTCATTCTCCTTCCGATCGCGTTGTTCGCCCTGTACACGTCGGTGGCGTTGACCTGGAGCTATTCCGACGGCGACCGGGCCGGCCAACTCTTCAAGTTTTCTCACAAGGGTTGGCTTTGCAAAACTTGGGAGGGCGAGCTCAACATCACCCCGGGGGCGGCCGCGCCGACGATCTGGAAGTTCACCGTGCGAGACGATCAGGTGGCGCGCCGGATCAACGATGCCCTCGGCAAGCCGGTGGTGCTCCACTACAGCGAGCACTATGGGCTCCCGACCAGTTGCTTTGGCGACACCAACTATTTCGTCGACGCGGTCCGCGTCTCCACGCCGTAAATTCGTGAAGACACTCTGGCTGGTGCTGGCCCTGATCGGGGTGTCGCCGCTGTCGGCGCAACACGCATTCAACCCGGGCGGCGCGTTCGATCCCGCGGTGCCGACGCCCCGTTCGGTCCTCGGCTACGAGGTCGGGCAACGGTTCACGCCCCACCACCTCTTGATGCGGTACCTCGAGCGGGTCGCGGCCACCAGCCGGCGAGTCCGGCTTGACACCGTCGCGCTGAGCTTCGAGGGGCGGGAAGTGATGCTGGTGACGGTCACCAGCGAGCGGAATCAGGGCCGCTTGGAGGCGATTCGCCAGGATGCTCTGGTGCTGGCCGATCCGGGGAGTTCGAGTCCGGCCGAGGTCGAGCGGGTGCTGGCCCGGATGCCGGTGGTGGTCTGGCTCGGGCATTCGATTCACGGCGGCGAAGCCTCCGGGGTCGAGGCGGCCATCAGTTTGCTGTATCAGCTGGCCGCCGGGCAAGACCCGGAGACCAAGATGGTGCTCGACAGTACGGTGGTGCTGATCGATCCGGCCCAGAATCCCGACGGGCACGAACGCCACGTCCAGGACGTGGCCCGGATGCGGTCGTCGTTAGGCGTTCCGTCGGCGCCCCAGGCGATGATTCACGCCGGGACCTGGCCCGGACCCCGGACCAGTCACTACTACTTCGATTTGAACCGGGACTGGTTTCTCAACTCCCATCCGGAAACCCGGGGACGGACCGCCACCTTTCTCCGGTGGTGGCCGCACGTCGCGGTTGATCTCCACGAGCAGGGTTCCGAGGCCAGTTACTTCTTTGCCCCGCCGATGGAACCGATCAACAAGAACGTTCATCCGACCATCCTCAAGTGGTGGGACATCTTCGCGGCCGGCAATGCGGCCGCGTTCGACCGCCAGGGGTGGCCCTACTTTCGGCGGGAGGGGTACGACGAGTTCTATCCCGGGTACGGAGTCTCCTGGCCGGTCTTGACCGGGGCCGTCGGGATGACCTACGAGCAGGCCTCCAGCGGCGGCGGGGCGATGGCCCGGCGGGACGGTACCGTCCTGACGCTGCACGAGGCCGCCTGGCACCACTACACCGCGGGTTGGGCAACGGTGGTCACCTCAGCGCGCCGGGCCCGGGAACGGGTTCGCGACTACCTGGTGTTCCGTCAGACCGCCGTGACCGACGCCGCCAGGCTCCCGTTTCGGGCGGTGGCATTGGAGCGAGACCCCGATGGCCGGGCCGACACCCTGGTTCGCCGGTTGACGACGAACGGGATCGCGGTGCACCGGCTCGGGGCCGATGCTTCGGTTCCCGCCACCGCATTCGGGGAACCGGCGGCCCGAGTCACCCGGCTGCCCGCGGGAACCTATCTCGTGGACTTGGCGCAGCCGCAGGGCCGGTTGGCCAAAGCGTTGTTGGAACCGGACGCCGAATTGGATTCGGTGTTCATCCGGGAGGAGTTGGAAAGCCGCCGCACCGGCCAGCCGGATCGCTTCTACGACATCACGGCGTGGTCGCTGCCGTATACCCATCGAGTTCGGGCTTGGACCCTGGCCATGCCACCGGCCGGGCTCGAGCCGGTCAAGTGGATCGAGTCACCGCCGTCCTCGATTGCCCGGGCCACCTCGGCCTACGCGTTCGAGCCGGGGTCGGAGTCCAGTATCCGAATGCTGGCCCGCCTGCTGGCGAGCGGGACCAAGGTCTGGTACGCGCCGAAGGCGTTCGCGGTCGGAGCGGCGTCGTTCCCGCGGGGGGCGTACCTGGTGCGCGTGGCGCCCAATGGCGAGTCGGTCCATGAACGGGTCAGCCAGGCGGCAACGGAGAGCGGCGCCCGGGTGACGCCGCTGGCGACGGCGGCTGTCGATCGGGGCACCGATCTCGGCAGCAACAGCGTGATCTATGTGAAGGCACCGAGGGTGGGGCTGCTCGGGGGGCCGGGGGTCAGTGGCAATTCCTTCGGCTTTGCCTGGTTCGTCTTCGATCAGCGGATCCAGTATCCCGTGACCTCGGTGGAGGCCGCCGCGGTGGCTGGCGGGGTCCTCGACGGGCTCGACGTGTTGGTGGTGCCGAGCGGTTCGGCGGGGGGGCTCGACCGGGGACTCGGCGAATCGGGTCGGGAGCGGCTCAGCGCCTGGGTTCGGGGCGGGGGGACTCTGATCACTTTGGAGGGGGCCACGGCGTGGCTGGCCACTGAACGGCTCAGTTTGGTCCGGATTCGGGTTCGCCAAGACTCGGTCCGGAGCGACAGCACTGGCGGCGCTCCCCTTCCGGCGTCGGTGCCTGGGGCCATCGTCAGGGCCACGATCGATACCTTGTCGCCCCTGCTGGCCGGGATCCGGAGCCCGGAGCTTCCCGTCATGGCCAACGGGGGGATGATTTTGACGGTGCCGAAAAACCTGGCCCCCGGCGAAGCGGTGATCCGGTTCGCGCCCGCGGCCCGCCTTCGGCTGGCCGGCTACCTCTGGCCGGAAGTTCCGGCCCGATTGGGCGAGACGCCGTTCCTGTGGACGGAATCGGTGGGCCGAGGGCGAGTCATCGCGTTTGCGGGGGATCCGAATTTCCGGGACTTGTGGCGCGGATTGCTCCCGATTTTCGCGAATGCGGTGTTCTTAGGTGGGGGGCGCTAGGAGGGTTCAGGTTGGAACCCACGAAACCGTTACCAGCCGCAGATTCGTAGTGAAAGGCAGGGCGCGTTTCCCTCTTTCGATCACTTGCGGGCAACTTCGGACGGTGCCAGTTTCCTCGACCCTGGCGCCGTAGCCAAGTTGGTAAGGCAGAGGTCTGCAAAACCTCCATGCGGCGGTTCGAATCCGCCCGGCGCCTCTCAGTCCCTCGCTTTGTGGGGGCGGTATGCTCATTTGGTTGCTGGCTCTTGCGGTCGTAGGTCCCTCCGTGGTTGCGGTTTCCTTCGGTGCGTCCCCCGTCCTAGCCCAGGCGCCGAACGGTTCCATTACTGGTCGGGTCGTGATGTCCGAGGGCGGCACCCCGGTTGCCGGCGCGAGGATCTTCTTGACCACGACGCGGAAACGCGCGGTGACCGATTCGGTGGGCCGATTCGGGTTCGGGGACCTCAAGCCGGGAGCCTACCGGATCGAAGCGAGTCTGATCGGTTTTGGCCCGCTGTCGGCGGTGGTGGTGCTCGCGGCGGGGGAGAAGAAGGAGATCGAGTTTCGCGCCGATACGTTGGGCCAGCTGTTGCCGACCATTTTCGTCGAGGGCGAGCCCGAGCCGGTGCCGTTGCGGGCGCTCTCGACCTTCGAGCGGCGAATGTCGATCGGGCAGGGCCGGTTTATTACCCGCGATGACATTGTCAAACGGAATCCGATCCGGCTGATCGACATGATTCGATTTCTTCCGGGTGTCCGGAGTGATTGTCGGGGGGCCATCTGCCAGATCCTGCTCAACCACGACCGGAGCGGCTGTCCGCCCGCGATTTTCGTGGACGACCAGCGGACCAGCATGGCGGTGCTCGATATCACGCCGCCGGGTGACGTCGAGGGCGTGGAGGTGTATCGGGGCGCGGCGGAAACTCCGCCGGAACTCAACAACGAAACCGCCCGGTGCGGCGGTGCTATCGCGATCTGGACTCGTCGGGGGAAGCGAACGTGAGAATGGTCGCGGCGGTGCTCTGGCTGTCATTCGCCCCGGTGGGCGTGGGGTTGGCGCAGGCCCGCTCGGCGGCCATTCGAGGTGTCATCAAGAACGTTCAAGTCGGGGTGCCGCTCGAAGGCGCCCGGATCAATCTCGTCGGCACCCCCCATTCGGCGACCAGCGATGCGCGGGGGCAGTTTCGGTTTATCGATCTCGATCCCGGCCGGTATGTGATTCAAGCCTCGGCCATCGGGTACGCCACGATGAGCTCGCCGCTGTTGCTCAAGGAATCCGAGACCCTCGAGGTCGAGTTCGAAGCCAACCCCGAAGCCGTGAATCTGCCTGAGCTGACGGTCGAGGAGCGGGCGAACCATGGGCCGGCGGATTGGCTCCGCCGGAAATCGGAGGGCCGGGGGCGTTACATCACCCGGCAGTACATCGAGGATCGCCGGGCCTCGACGGTGCCGGATGCGCTGCGCATGGTGCCCGGCCTCAGGATCGAGTGCCGGGGCTCCCAGATCTGCGTGGCCCGAATGGCCCGGGCCGCGCGGGGTTGTTCTCCGGCGTTCTTCATGGATGGGATTCCGACCGACCCGGCGGTGCTGTGGCTCACGCCGGTCGGAGAAATTGAAGGCATCGAGGTCTATTCGGGTCCGGCCGAGACCCCGCCAGAACTCGAAAGCGCCCAGGCCCGGTGCGGCGTGATCGCCATCTGGACCCGCCCGCCCCCGCCCCGGCGGCCGAAGGACAAGAAGCCCAAGCCGGCCGCCGACTCGACTCAGCGCCCGGCGAGCGCCCCCGCTTTGGCGTCGATTCCGTTCAACAACGACTGATACGAGGCGGCGAACTTGGTGACGCCGTCGGTCTCCAGGAAATCGGTGACCTCATCGAGGTGAATGCCGGCCGCCTCGAGTTGGGCCAGCCGGTCCGCCGCGGTCGCGACGGCCGCCCCGATTCGGATGACCGGATTGCCGTGATCCCGGTAGGCCAGGAAGGTATCGGGCGGAAGGGTGTTGACCGTGTCCTTGGCCACCAACGCTTCGACGTAGTAGGTGTCGGGGTACTTCGGGTCCTTGGTGCTGGTTGATGCCCACAATGGCCGCTGGGGGGTCGCGCCCTTCGCGGCAAGGGCTTGCCACCGCGGGCTCGCGATCGAACGCTCGAACGCGGCATAGGCGGCAGCGGCGTTGGCGATGGCGATCGTTCCGCGAAGGCCCTTGGGGTCGCCCGCGTGGTCGAGCATGCCATCGATCCGTCCGTCGACCCGGCTGACGAAGAAACTGGCTACCGAGCTGATCCCCGCGATCGGCAAGCCCGCCGCGACCCGCCGTTCCAATCCCGTCAAATAGGCATCGATCACGGCCCCGTAGCGCGCCACCGCGAAGAGCAGGGTGACGTTGACGTTCAAGCCCGCCGCGATCGACTCGGTGATGGCCGGAAGTCCCGCCAGGGTCCCGGGAATCTTGATCATGGCGTTCGGCCGATCGACCGCCGCCCAGAGCCGCTTCGCTTCGACGGCCGTCCCGGCCGCGTCGTGGGCCAGTGTTGGGGACACTTCGAGCGACACGTGCCCGTCCCGTCCCCCGGTTGCCTCAAAGACCGGCCGAAACGCATCGCAGGCGGCTTGGACATCGGCGACCGCGAGGTGCTCGAAGATCGCCGCCGGCGCGAGGCCGGCGGCCGTGTAGCGGCGAATATCGGCGTCGTAATCGGCGCTCGAGGCGATGGCCTTTTCGAAGATCGTCGGGTTCGACGTCATCCCGAGCAATCCGTCGTTGGCAATCATTCCGGCCAGCGTGCCCGAGGCGATCAAATCGCGGGTGATGAAGTCGTACCACGGGCTTTGGCCCAAGGCGCCGAGTCGAACCAAGGGGTTGGTCATTCAGGTGCTCCGCTGATGGGATCGCCGGATCGCGTCGGCGATCAGATCGACCGTGAGTCCGAATTCCTGGAACAGGCGTTCGGCCGGGGCCGAGGCGCCGAAGTGATCGATCCCGATCGACTCGCCGCGCTCGGTGACCCAGCTGAGCCAACCGAAGGTCGAGGCGGCTTCGACCGAGACGCGGGCCCGAATCGCCGCCGGCAGAACCTGTTCCCGGTATTGGGCCGGTTGGGCCCGGAACAACTCCCAGGAGGCGAGCGAGACCAGCCGAGTCGGGAGCCCTTGGTTGGTCAGTTGCTGGGCGGCGGCCAAACCGAGTCCGAGTTCCGAGCCATTGGCCAGGATGATGGCCTCAGGCAGGGTTGGGGGGTCGTAGAGCACGTACCCGCCGGCCCGGACGCCCTTGGCGTCGGCTTTGGAATGGTCGATGGGCGCGAGCTTCTGGCGGGACAGAATCAGGGCGGTCGGGCCGTCGCGTCGCTCGAGGGCCGTGCGCCAGGCCTGGGCCGTTTCGTCGGGGCTCCCGGGCCGGAGCACGACCAGGTTCGGAATTCCCCGGAGCATGGCCAGGTGCTCGATCGGCTGGTGGGTCGGGCCATCTTCGCCGACCCCGATCGAATCGTGGGTGAAGATGTAGATCGTCGGCAGGTGCATCAAGGCGGCCAGCCGGATCGCGGGCTTCATGTAGTCGGAAAACACCAAGAAGGTGCTGCCGAACGGCCGAATCCCGCCGTGGGCCGCCATCCCGTTCATGGCGGCGCCCATGGCATGCTCGCGGATCCCCCAGGCCACCATTTGACCGGGGTGCTCGCGGCTGAAGGTCACGCCACCCTTGAGGTGGGTGCCGGTGCTCCCCGCCAAGTCGGCCGAGCCACCCACCAGGTTTGGGATGACCGGGGCCAGGGCGTTCAGGGTGGTGGCGGATGCTACCCGGGTGGCCAACGAATCAGTTGGTTTGAAGGCCGGCAACGTGGCATCCCAGTCCACCCGGAGGGTGCCCTGATTCCAGTCGTCGAGTTCGGCGGCGGCGGCCGGTTGGGCGGATTTGAACGCGCCCAGCCGGGCGTCCCATTCGGTACACCAGGAGGTCCCCCGGTCCACCGACTCACCCATGTGGGCGGCGGCCTCTGGCGGCACATGGAACGGCTCGGCCGGCCAATTGAGGATCGCTTTGGTGCGAGCGATTTCCTCTTTGCCGAAGGGAGCCCCGTGGGCCTCGGACGTGTTCCGTTTGGTCGGGGCTGGGTCGCCGATGACGGTCCGGAGTACGATCAGGGACGGCCGGACCGACTCGGCGGCGGCGGCCGTGAGGGCCTGGTCGATCGCGTCGAGGTCGTTGCCGTCCGCGACGTGCAGCACGTGCCAGCCGTAGGCCTCGAACCGGCGACCGACGTCCTCTGAAAACGACCGGGAGGTGCTGCCGTCGATGGTGATCTTGTTGTCGTCGTAGATCAGCTTGAGCTTGCCCAAGCCGAGGTGGCCGGCCAGGGAAGCGGCCTCGCTGGCCACGCCCTCCATCAGGTCGCCGTCGCTGGCCAGGACCCAGGTCCGATGGTCGATGATCGAATGCCCGGGCTGATTGAACCGGGCCGCCAAGAACCGTTCGGCCATCGCCATGCCGACCGCGTTGCCGATCCCCTGGCCGAGGGGGCCGGTGGTCGTTTCGACGCCGGCGGTATGGCCCCGCTCCGGGTGGCCGGGCGTGTGGGAGCCCCACTGGCGGAAGTGCTTGATCTCGTCGAGCGAGAGATCGTAGCCGGACAGGTGGAGGAGCGAGTAGAGCAACATCGAGGCGTGGCCGCACGACAACACGAACCGGTCGCGATCGACCCAGTCGGGGCGGTGGGGTGCGTGGCGGAGGTGCTTGGTCCACAGCACGTAGGCCGCGGGAGCCAACGCCATCGGGGTCCCCGGGTGACCGGAATTGGCCTGCTCGACCGCGTCCATCGAGAGGGTTCGGATCGTGTTGATGGCGGACCACGCCAGAGAATTGTTCGCTGAAACGGCGGAGACCGGCAGAGCGCGCTCCCTAATCCGGCACCGGATTGGAATATGGTGGGGTGGTGAAATCGGGCGCCGCAAATTTAGCGGAGGTGCCCGCGCCGGCACTAGGCACCGGCCACCATGTTAGATTGGTCCCCTGTGCGTAAACCTTCAAGTCGTCGCCGCGCTCCCGCCCCGACCCAGGCTCGTAGTTCCGAGACCCTCCGGCGGACCGGTAGCAAGTCCTACCAAGGCCACCGAGACCAGTTGATGGCCGTTCACGGCCCGGTCTGTGCCTATTGTGGCCTCTCGTTCCCGGGCGAGGAAATCACCCTCGACCATGTCCAGCCCCGGAAGGGCAAAGTCGCCTACGACCGGGCCGACAATCTGGTCCTCGCCTGCAAGTCCTGCAACGCGGCCAAGGCGGACATGCCCTTCCTCGGATTCCTGTTGGCCCGCCGGGCCCGCGGGGTCTTCCTGCTCCACTACGGCGAACACCTCTCCGACGGCATCAAGCAGACCGTTCGCGGGTTGGTCGAAAAACCCCTCTAAGTCGGTGGGACTCTTCGATTCGCTGTCGATCCGGGGGCTCGTCTTCCCCAACCGGATCGTCGTTTCCCCGATGTGCCAATACTCGAGCCAGGACGGGTTTGCCACGGACTGGCATCTCGTGCATCTCGGGAGCCGGGCCGTCGGCGGGGCGGGGACGGTCGTGGTCGAGGCCACCGCAGTGGTGCCGGAGGGCCGGATCAGCCCGAGTGATCTCGGGCTCTGGCAGGACGGCCACATCGACCGGTTGGCGCCGATCACTCGATTCCTCGCCGAACATGGTGCGGTGCCGGCCATCCAGTTGGCCCACGCCGGCCGGAAGGCCAGCACCGCGGCTCCGTGGGTCGGCAACGGCATGGTTGCCGAGGCCGACGGCGGCTGGGAAGCGGTCGGTCCGAGCGCGATCCGATTCGCCGACGGCTACCCGATGCCTCGGGCGCTCGAGCGGTCGGAGCTGCCGGCGGTGGTCAAGGCATTTGCCGACGCGGCGCGCCGGTCGCTCGACGCCGGCTTCCAACTGATCGAAGTCCACGCCGCTCACGGCTATCTGCTCCACGAGTTCCTGTCGCCCCTGAGCAACCAGCGGACCGATGACTACGGTGGTGGGTTCGACGGGCGGACTCGGTTGCTGCGAGAGGTGGTCACGGCGATTCGCGCGGAGTGGCCGGACCGGCTCCCGCTCTTCGTCAGAATCTCGGCGACCGACTACGTGGAGGGTGGTTGGGATCTCGATCAGTCGATTGAGCTCTCTCGCCAACTCAAGGGGTTTGGGGTCGACCTGATCGACTGCTCCTCGGGGGGCAACGTGTCGGGCGCCCGGATTCCGCTCGGGCCGGGGTACCAAGTGCCCTTCGCCGAGCGGATCCGCCGCGATGCCGGGATCCCGACGGCGGCCGTCGGGTTGATCACCGATCCGGCTCAGGCCGATGACATCATCCGGACCGGCCAAGCTGATCTGGTGATGTTAGCCCGTGAACTCCTCCGCGACCCGTATTGGCCCCTCAAGGCCGCCCAGAAGCTCGGCGTGGCCGCGAGTTGGCCGGCCCAGTACCTCCGGGCCGCGCCGCCCGGGTCGTCGGCTCGGTAGGAGTCAGCCGACCGCTGCCTTGACGATCCGGTCCTGCTCGACCGTGTGGGCGTGGTGGGAGCCTTCGGCCGGGCTGGCCCGATCCGGGCGGCCGGCATACCGGAGCGACGCCTGGGCGGGCAACAGCCCGGTCAGACGCGGCGCCACGAAGGTCCACGCGCCCATGTTCTTGGGCTCTTCCTGACACCAGACGATTTCCCGGACATTGGGATATCCCGCCAGCAGGGCCCGCAGCTCCTTCTCGGGGAACGAGTAGAGTTGTTCGAGCCGCACCAGCGCCGGCCGGTTGGCCGGGTTCCGGTCGGCCTCCGCCAGCAGGTCGTAGTACACCTTGCCCGAGCACATGACGATCCGGCTGATCTGGTCCGGCCGCGACCGGGCCGATGGGTCATCGAGCACCGGGAAGAACTGACCGCTCGACAACTCGGCCACGCTCGAGTTGGCCTGTGCGAGGCGGAGCAAGCTCTTCGGCGTGAAGATGATCAGCGGCCGTTGGCGGTTCCGGCGGGCTTGGCGCCGAATCAAGTGGAAGTACTGCGCCGCCGTCGTGCAGTTGGCGATCCGGATATTCTGTTCGGCTGCGAGTTGGAGGAACCGCTCCAGCCGGCCGCTCGAGTGTTCGGGGCCCTGACCCTCATGCCCGTGCGGCAACAGCAGCGTGAGCCGGGAGGTCACGCCCCATTTGGACAGGCCGGCGGCGAGGAATTGATCCACGATGACCTGGGCGCCGTTGATGAAATCCCCGAACTGGGCCTCCCAGATGACCAGCGCGTCGGAGGCCGCCACGGCATACCCGTATTCGAAGCCTAACGTTGCCAGTTCGGACAGCGGGCTGTTGTGCACTTCAAACGAGGCCAGGGCACCGGGCAGCCGTTGCATCGAGCAGTGGGTCTGGCCGTTATTGGCATCGTGAAGGACCAAGTGGCGGTGACTGAAGGTGCCCCGTTCAGTATCTTGCCCGGTGAGCCGAACCGGAACTCCTTCGGCGAGCAGGGTGGCGAACGCGAGCGACTCGGCGTGGCCCCAGTCGATCCCGCCTTCGGCGCCCATCGAGGTCCGGCGCCGCTCGAGTTGGCGGGTCAGCTTGGGATGGACGGTGAAGCCGTCCGGGTACGTCAGCAACCGGTCGTTCAGCGCGAGCAGGGTCTCCGCTTCCACCGCGGTGGCCGGGTCCTCGAACACCAGCTTGGCCGGCGCCGGCTCGGCCGGGGTCGGCTGCGAGTGCGACGCCTTCAACCCCTGCTGCTGGTCGACGAGGTGCTGGTAGACCGTGGCGTACCGGTGCTCGGCCTCCTCGGCGGTGAGGACGCCTTCCGCCACCAAGGTCCGGCTATACGACTCGCGCACCGTGGCCTGCGACTTGATCCGCTCGTACATCTGCGGTTGGGTGTAGCTCGGTTCGTCGCCCTCGTTATGCCCGTGGCGGCGGTAGCCGACCAAGTCGATCAAGGCATCTTCGCGGAATCGCTCCCGATACATCATGGTCAGCCGGACGGCGGCCAAGCAGGCTTCCGCGTCATCGGCGTTGACGTGAATGATCGGGATGTCGAATCCCTTGGCCAGGTCGCTGGCGTGACGGGTCGACCGCGAGTCGATCGCGTCGGTCGTGAACCCGACCTGGTTGTTGGTGATGATGTGGATCGTGCCGCCGGTTCGGTACCCACGGAGCGCGCCCAGGTTGAGCATTTCCTGGACGACGCCCTGGCCCGCGAAGGCCGCATCGCCGTGGATGACCACCGGCAACGCCGCCGTGGAGTCGTGATAGGCCTCGGCCGCTCGGCGCTGGGTCTGGCGGGCCCGGGCCCGGCCGTCGACCACCGCCCCGACAAATTCCAGGTGGCTCGGGTTATGGGCCAAGGCGACGGTGATCGATCGGCCCGACTTGGTGATGACGGCGCCCTCGGCCCCGAGATGGTACTTCACGTCACCGGTGCCCTCGTCCTCGCCCTCTTTGCCGGGTTTCTTGCCTTCGAATTCACCAAAGACCGTGACGTACGGCCGGCGGACGGTGTGGACCAGGACGTTGAGCCGGCCGCGATGGGCCATCCCGAGAACGACATCGCGAGCGCCCTGATCGGCGGCCATGTCGATGACCTGATCGAGCATCGGTACCAGCAAGTCGACGCCTTCGATCGAGAATCGTTTTTGGCCGAGGTACGCCTTGTGAAGGAACCGCTCGAAGGCCTCGACTTGGATCAAGCGATCGAGCAATGCCAACTTCTCGTCGCGGTCGAGCGGTTGCCGGTGGGCTCCCGACTCGATTTGTTCCCGGAGCCAGACCCGCTCACTGTGGTTCGAAATGTGTTCGACTTCGTACGCGATCGTACCGCAGTACGTGGCGGCCAAGTTGGGCAGGGCCTCGGCCAGCGTTGCGCCCGGAACGGCCACTCGGAGGACCGACGCCGGCACCTGGGCCATGACCTCGGGCGTAAGTCCGAGCGGCCCGGGATCGAGCGCGGGGTCACCCGAGGGCAACTTGCCGAGCGGGTCCAAGTGAGCGGCAAGGTGGCCGTGGGTCCGATAGGCCTTGACCAGCGCCATAGCGGCCGCGACTTGCTCGAGGTCGCCGGTGGCCGCAATCCGGGCCGGGCTCGGATCGGCCGGTCGGCTCGGGGCGGGCGCGGGGGTGCCCGTCGCGAGTCCGAGCGCCGCCGCCGCCTGCTCATAGAACCGGTCTTCGCCCTGGAGCAGCCCCTCCATGGTCCGAAGGAACGCTCCGGATTCCGCGCCTTGGATCACCCGGTGATCGTAGGTACTGGTGATCATCATCACTTTGCCGATCCCGAGCCCCGCAATCCGCTCGGCCGAGAGCCCGGTGTATTCCGGCGGGTAGCCGATGGCCCCAACCGCGATGATGCTGCCCTGGCCGGCCATGAGCCTCGGCACCGAGGCCACCGTGCCCAGGCCGCCCGGATTGGTCAAGGTCATCGTGGCCCCGGCAAAATCATCAGGCATCAACTTGTTGGTCCGGGCCTTGTCGATCAGCCCCTCATACACCGCGTAGAAGGCCGCGAAGTCCAGTTGCTCGGCGTGTTTGATGACCGGAACCACGAGTCCCCGGCTTCCGTCTTTCCGCTCGGCGTCGACCGCGATGCCGAGACTGATCCCATCGGGGTCGATCCGGTGAGGCACCCCGTCCGCCATGACGAAGGTCGTGGCCATGGCCGGATGAGCCGCCGCCGCTCGGACCAGGGCGTACCCGATCAAGTGGGTAAACGAGAATTTCTCAGTCCGTCCGGCGGCTTGGGCGGCCCGATTGAGTTCGGCTCGCCGGGCCTCCAGCGTCCGGACCGAAATCTCCCGGAACGTCGTGGCGGTCGGAACCGTCAGACTCTCGTTCATGTTGACGACCAACCGGGCCGCCGGGCCCTTCAGGGCGTGGCGGTTGGGTGGTCCGGCCGAGCCATTGGTCGCCGCCACCGGAACGCCGGTTCCATTGGTCGGGGCCGGGACGACCGCGGGCCGCTCGCCGACGCGGCCGGTTTCGAACAGCCGGCGCCACTCCGGGGCAACCGTCGCGGGGTCTTTGAGGTACTCCTCGTAGATCGCTTGGGCAAAACCGGCGTTGGCGGTTTCAAAGACGTTGGGATCGATCATTCTCGGCGCTCGGCTCTCGGCTCTCGGCACTCGGCTCTTGGGATTTGGATCCGGAGTCCTAAGATAAACTGCGGCGCCTTGGGATGGCCTGGGCCAGGTCGCGGTAGCGGTCGGATTCCTCCCGGCGGCGGGTTTCGTCCCACCCGAGTTCTTTGCCCATCAGACGGGCCACCGGGTCGACGGCGGCGAGGCCGGCGTCGGGGGTTTCGTGGGCGATCGACAATCGGCGGAACATGACGTCATCGAGACGCCGGGCGTACTCGGTGCGGACCGAGTGGACCACCTCAGCGCCGATCGCGCCGTGGTGCGGGTGGACCGGTTCCTTGAGATGGGGCCATTCGGCGGCGATGTCGTAGAGACTCGGCACCTCGGACCCGTACTGGCCGACCAAATGGGCGACGACCGGTTCCGGAAGGCCCCGGGCCACTCCGCGGGCGAACAAGGCCTCGACTTTGTATCCCTCACCACCAGGGAGCGGTTCGGTGGCGCTTCGGGCCTTCATGGGGTCTGGATCGATGTCCGGCAAGCCCAACAACGCCTTGACGCGGCGGATCACGTCGAGGGCCATCCGGCGGTAGGTGGTCAGCTTGCCGCCGGCAATCGAGACCAACCCCCGGGGTCCAACCGAGATCAGGTGCTCGCGGGTTCTCGCGCCCGGGGTGACCGCCGAGTCTGCCACCAGCGGCCGGAGACCGGACCACGAGTACGAGACGTCATCGAGCCCGAGGCGGGCCGCCGGAAAGAGCGCGTTGGCGGACCGGAGCAAGTACAGCATGTCGGCTTCGGTGGCGCTGACGTGGTCGGGCGAATCGGCCGATTCAGTGTCGGTGGTGCCGATGTACGACCGATCGCCCCAGGGGAGCACGAACATGATCCGGCCATCGATCGGGCTCATGAAGGTGATGGCGTGGTGGTGTCCGATCCGGGATCGTGGTACCATCACGTGGGACCCGCGGGTGGGAGCCAACGATGGCTTGGCCCCGGGTTCTTCAAGCCGGCGGACGACGTCGACCCAGGGGCCGGTCGCGTTGATCACGACCCGGGCGTGGACGGTTCCCTGGGCGCCGGTCAGCTGGTCTTCGAGGATGGCGCCGGTAATCCGGCCGTTCTCCTGCTCGAACGCCGTCACGCAGGTATGGTTGGCTACCAGGGCCCCGTGGGCGGCCGCGGCCCGGACGTTGGCCAGGGACAACCGGGCGTCGTCGCATTGGGCGTCCCAGTAGAGCGCCCCTCCCGACAGCCCCGGTTCCTTGAGGAGCGGCTCGTGTTCCAGGACTCCTCGCTTGCCCAAGGGTCGATGGCGGCGCACATTACCGCCGTGAGCGAAGAGGTCGTAGAGCGTCAGGCCGAGCTCGGCTTTCCAGCGGGACACCCGGTCGCCTCGGTACACCGGGAACAGGAAGCCGAGGGGCCGGACGATGTGGGGGGCAATCCGGAGCAGGACGCCCCGCTCGGCCAGTGACTCTCGAACCAGGCCGAAGCGCCGGTGCTCCAGGTAGCGGAGCCCGCCGTGAATCAGCCGGCTCGAGCGGGAACTGGTGCCCGACCCGAAGTCGCCCCGTTCAACCAGGGCCACCGCGAGACCGCGCAAGGCGGCTTCGCGGGCAATCCCTGCGCCGGTTGCCCCGCCGCCCACGACCAAGACGTCGAAGCGGCGGGCTGAGAGATCCCAAATGGTCGCACGAGTGGAAGGGTTCATCGTCTGCCTATAGATCCAACGGTACCCGAGCTCGGATTCGAGCAACGTCCCAGTTATTGGTTTTCCGCGCACTCGGCGCTGATGCGACGAGGTACCCGGGTGCTCGACCTTGCCTGTGGTGCCGGTCGCCATGCCTTGGCGGCCGCTCAACTCGGGGCCGAGGTCGTAGCCGTTGACCGCGACCCGGCCAAGATTCGCGAGGGCCGGGACGCCGCCAAGGGCTGGGGCCTGTCGGTCGAATGGGTCGAGGCCGACCTGGAGCGGAAATGGCCGACTCTCGGCCAGTTCGACGTGGTGTTGCTCTTCAACTACCTCGATCGCCCCCGGATGCCCCAGGTCACCCAACTGGTCGGGCCCGGCGGCGTCCTGATCTTCGAGACCTATCTCGAGATTCAGCGGCAGCTCGGCTGGGGCCCCCAGCAGGAGGCCCACCTGCTCAAGTTCGGCGAGATCTCGAGTCTGGTGGCCCCGCTCTCGATGGTGCAAGGCCGAGAAGCGTTCGAGCCGGCCGACAACGCCCAGTGGGCCGCGATGGCGAGCATCCTCGCCCGCAATTCAAAGTAACGCCATGACCCAGCGGCAGGCGGTCATCGTGGCCGGCGTCCGGACTCCGTTCGCCCGGGCGGGATCGGTGTTCAAGGACACCAATGCCGTCGCGATGGCGCGCTTCGCCACGCGCGAACTCCTCTATCGGAGCGGGATCGACGGGCGCGAGGTCGATGAAGTCATCTTTGGGCAGGTCGTCCCGTCGGTGACGGCGCCGAACGTGGCCCGGGAAGTCAGCCTCCTGCCCCAGTTTCCTCGCACCATCCCGGCCTACTCGCTCAACCGGGCCTGCGCCTCCGCCGGCCAGGCCATCTCCGCCGCGCACGATCAGATCGTCTTGGGCCATGCCGACGTGGTGGTGGCGGGCGGGGTCGAATCGTTGTCGGACATCCCGATTCTTCATTCCCGCCGGATGAGCCAGCTCTTGGTGGCCGCGAGCCGGGCCAAGTCCCTGGGAGAGCGACTCGCCACGTTTGCGAAGGTCAGGCCCCGGGACTTGGTGCCGGTCACGCCCGCCATCGCCGAGCCGTCGACCGGCGAGTCCATGGGCCAATCGGCCGAGAAGATGGCCAAGGAGAACGGGATCACGCGGGAGGCCCAGGACCAGGTCGCGCTCCGGAGCCACCAGCGCGCCGCCCTGGCCACCGCCGACGGACGCCTGACCGCCGAGATCGCGCCGTGGTTTGGGGGCCATGACCTGGGCGAGGTGACGACCAGCGACAACGGGATTCGGGCCGACAGCACGCTCGAGGCCCTGGCCGCGTTACGGCCGGTCTTCGATCGCCGGTACGGCTCGGTCACCGCCGGGAACGCGTCCCCGTTGACCGACGGCGCCGCGGCCACCCTGCTGATGTCGAAAGACAAGGCCCGAGCCCTTGGCCTCACTCCGTTGGCCGCGATCCGAAGCTACGCCGTGGCCGCCGTCGACCCGGGATGGCAACTCCTGATGGGTCCGGTGTTCGCCGTACCGAAGGCCCTTGACCGGGCGGGGATCACCCTGGCCGATGTTGGCCTGGTCGAAATCCACGAGGCCTTCGCGGCGCAGGTGCTCTCGAATGTGGACGCGTGGGCCTCGAAGGCCTGGGCCGAGAAAATGGGCCGCCCACGCCCGGTCGGCGAGATCGATTGGGACCGGACCAACGTCTCCGGAGGATCGATCGCCATCGGACATCCGTTTGGGGCCACCGGAGCCCGGATCGTCACCACCCTGGCCAACGAGATGCAACGGCGCGACGTGCAGTTCGGGCTGGTCTCGATTTGCGCCCAAGGTGGGATGGGGTTCGCCATGGTTTTGGAGCGGGTCTGATGGCCCTCCTGACCACCACCGTCACGGAATCCGGGATTGCCGTGATCGCGATCGATGTACCCGGCGAGCCCGTCAACAGCCTCAGCCTGTCGCACAGCACCGAGCTCGCCACCACCCTCGATCGCCTTGCCGCCGATTCCCTGGTTCGGGCGATTGTGCTTCGATCGGGCAAGCCCGACACCTTCATTGCCGGCGCCGACATCAACCAGTTCGTCGCCTTCACCTCGGCGGCCGATGCCGAGGGGGCCAGCCGGCAGGGCCATGCCTTCCTCGAACGGATCGAGGGGTTTCCGAAACCGATCGTGGTGGCGATCCACGGTGCCTGCCTTGGGCTTGGCCTCGAGTTGTCGCTTTGTTGCGCCTACCGGGTCGCGTCAGACCATTCGAAGACCCTGCTCGGGCTTCCGGAGGTCCAACTCGGGTTGCTTCCGGGAGCCGGCGGCTGCTTTCGGCTCCCCCGGCTGATCGGGGCCCGGGCCGCGCTCGACATCATCCTGGCCGGCAAGAGTGAACGGGCGGCCAAGGCATTCAAACTGGGCTTGGTCGACGAGTTGGTGCCGGAGAGCATTCTGCTCGCGACGGCCGTTGCCGCAGCCGAACGGCTGGCCCGCGATGGCAAACCTCGTCGAAAGCCCGCGGCCGGCCTCGAGGCCGCCTTGCTTGACCGGACCGCGCTCGGCCGACGGTTGGTGTACCGGACGGCCCGGGCCCAAGTGCAGAAGAAGACCGGGGGACACTACCCGGCGCCGCTGCGCGCCCTCGAGGTGGTGCGGATCGGGCTGGAGCAGGGCAAAGAGGCCGGCCTCACCGCGGAGGCCCGGAGCTTCGGTGAGTTGGCGGTGACGCCGGTGTCCCGGCAGTTGGTGCAGATCTTCTTTGCCACGAACGCGATGAAGAAGGACGACGGGGTCGCCGTCGGTTCGGCCGACCCCCGGGAAATTCAGCGGCTCGGCGTGGTGGGTTCCGGGTTCATGGGGGCGGGCATCGCGGGGACGGCGATCACCACCGCCAAATGCGAGGTCCGTCTCAAGGACGCCGAGTTGAGCCGGGTCGGCAATGGCATCAAGGCGGCTCGCGACCTCGTTCGCGGACAGGTCACTCGCCGGAAGATCACCCGATTCGAGGGCGAGCGTCTGGCCGACTTGGTGTCGGGCGGGACCAGCTTCGCGGGCTTCGAGCGGACCGATTTGGTCATCGAGGCCGTCTTCGAGGATCTGACCGTGAAGCGCCGGGTGTTGGCCGAGTGCGAGGCGGTCCTCGGGCCCAATGCGTTGTTCGCGAGCAATACGTCGACCATCCCGATTGCCCGGATCGCCGAGGGCGCCAAGCGGCCCGAGAACGTCCTCGGGATGCATTTCTTTTCGCCGGTGGACCGGATGCCGCTGCTGGAGGTCATTGCCACACCCAACACCAGTCCCGACGCGATCGCGACCGCGGTTCGGTTCGGGCGGCGACTCGGCAAGACCGTGATCGTGGTGGCCGACCGGCCTGGTTTCTGGGTCAATCGGATCCTCGCGCCGTATTTCGTCGAGGCCGGCCACTTGGTCGTGGAAGGCGTGCCGATCGAGGTCATTGACCGCACCATGGTGAAGTTCGGAATGCCCGTCGGCCCGATCGCGCTTCTCGATGAAGTTGGGATCGATGTCGCGGCCAAGGGCGGAATGGTGATGCAAGAGGCCTTCGGTGACCGGTTGGCCCCGGCGCCGGCCATCGCCAAGATGGTCGAGGTGACCCGGCTCGGCCGGAAAGTGGGCACCGGGTTCTATCTCTATCATGACGGGCACAAGACCGACCCCGACCCTCGGGTCTATCAGCTGCTTGGCATCAAACCGCTGGCCACCACCGATACCGCCGAGGTCGAAAAGCGGTTGATCTACCCGCTGCTGAACGAAGCCGCCCGCGCCGCGGCGGAAGGCGTCATCCGGTCGCCCCGGGACGGCGACATCGGGGCGATCTTCGGGATCGGGTTCCCCCCGTTTCTCGGCGGGCCGCTTCGGTGGATCGATGCGTTAGGCGCGGCGGCTGTCGTCGCCACGCTCGAGGCACTGGCCGGGGCGTACGGGCCCCGGTTTCTGCCCTGCGAGGCGCTGGTCGAGATGGCCCGCACCGGCGGGACGTTCTATCCGCCGCGCTAGCGGGTCAGTAGTTTCTTGGCGTGGAGGGCGGCCGCTTGGGATCGGCGCTGGATCCCGAGCTTTTCGAACACGTTGTGGAGGTAATTCTTCACGGTCTTGGGTGAGAGCTCCATGGCGACGGCAATCTCCTTGTTCGTCTTGCCTTCGGCCACCAACGCGACGATCCGTTGTTCTTGGGGTGTCAACGAGGGGTGACCGGCGGTGGCCGTGGCCGGCACACTCCGCATCACCCAGTCGAGCACCCCGCTTCGCAGGCTGGAGTCGAGGATCGATTCGCCCGCCGCCACCCGTTTAATCGAGCCGATCAACGATTTCGCGTCGATTTCCTTGAGCAGATATCCGTTGGCCCCCACGAGGATCGCGGCCCGGACCAGCTCATCGTCCGCGAACGCGCTCAGAAACAGCAACCGGGTGTTCGGAAGGGCCTCCTTGATCCGGCGGCCCGCTTCGATGCCGCCCTCCTCGGGGATTCTCACGTCCAACAAAACCAAGTCGGGCGTCAGCCGTTGTGCCAAGGCGATCGCCTCGCCGGACGTCGAAGCCTGCCCGACGATTTCGAGGGCGGTGTCTTGGGCAAGCACCGCGGCGAGTCCGATCCGGACGACTTCGCTGTCGTCCACCAGCATGACCCGAATTGTCACGTTACTGCGGCTCCGATGGAGTGATTGGGAGGTCGAGTCGCACCAGGGTGCCTTGACCGTCCGTTGATTCACGGGTCAGGACGGCGCCGATTTGTCCGGCCCGCCGTACCATCGTCAAGAGGCCAAGCCCGGCTTCCTGATGCCCGGGGGCAAACCCCCGCCCGTTGTCGATGATCTCGAGTCGGACCACCGACTCGTTGCCCTTCAGACGAACCGTCACTTGGGCCGCGCCTGAGTGCCGCATCGCGTTGCTGACTGCTTCTCGGGCAATGAACATCAATTCGCTCCGGAGTGCGGCGGGAACCCGGGAGGCCGCCACTCGGTGGATGTCGAGCACCAGGTCCGGGCCCCCTTCGACTTCGAGCCCCCGAAGGACACCGGCCAGTGCCACCTCCCATTGGGTGGCCATCGAGCCCACGGTGCGGTCGTCGGTGATGAACCGGCGGATCTCCGCCATCGTGTCATTCAGCTGCCGGACCGCCCGGTCCAGATGCGGCTCCATCGCCGCGATGCCGTTGTTGGCCGCCGTCCGTGCCGCCTCCAGCCGGAGGCCCACCCCATAGAGCGATTGAAGGATCCCGTCGTGCAGATCGGCCGAGAGTTGCTCCCGCTGCTCGACCAACCGATGCAACGCGTTGACGCTCATCCGCAGCTCGCTGCCGGCCTGCTTCGCCTCGGTCACGTCGTGGCCGATCAGGACCGCCCCGATCGGGAGGTTGGCTTGGTTCCGGATCGGGGTCACGTGGAGGTCGAACCATCGGGTCAGACCGCCGAGCGAGGCCTGCACCTCCCGCCGCTCGGCCTGCCCGCTCGCCAGCGCCCGTCCGACCGCCTCCATTGCCGGAATGCCTAACCCGGGGTGGATGTCCGGCAGCAACCGGCCGACGAGTTCCTGGGGATCGGGCAGCCGCTGACTCCGGTTCAAATAAAGGAGGCGCCCCTCAGTTGATACCAGGGCCACATGGTAGGGGGCGTCGGCGGCGAGCGCTTGCCACAAGGCGTCGGAGGCAAAGTCCGGGATGAGAAGGGTCACCCGTCAAGTTAAGGCGGCCGCCCTACCCCAAGGCAAGTCACCCGGCCGCCACCGGGATCGGTGCGGGCCACCGGGCCAGCGCGGCCCGGAGCTCCTCGGGCTTGATCGGCTTCGAGAGATAGTCGTCCATTCCAGCCTCGAGGCATTTCTCTCGGTCGCCCTGCATCGCATTGGCCGTCAGGGCCACGATCGGAATCCGGGACCCCGCCGGTTCCCGCCGGCGGATTTCCCCGGTGGCCTCGTACCCGTCCATCTCGGGCATCTGGCAGTCCATGAACAAGATTTCGTAAGGAACCCGGGCCCAGGCCTCGACCGCCTCGAGACCGTTGCTCGCCACGTCGACCCGGCAGCCCATTTTCTCGAGCATCTTGGCGCCGACTTTCTGGTTCACGACGTTGTCGTCTACCAGGAGAATCAGGCGGAGTGGCGCCGCGGTGGCCGGGGCCGGTTGGTTCGCAGCCGGCGCCGGCTGAATCGTGGCCGGGCGAATGTCGCACCGGGGTGCCACCAGCGTCTCCAACGTGTCCGCCAAGGTGCCGGAGCGAATCGGGCGCGCCAGGTAGCCGGCAAAACCGGCCGAGGCGTACTGCTCGGCCTTGCCGCGGGTGCCGCCGTCGGACATCAACAGCATGACCGGCCCGGTGCCGGCGGATCCCAGCGCTGTCACGCTCTGGGCGAAATCCGCGGCTCCCGTGGTCGTCGCGCCCTGATCGATGATGATGAGTTGATAGGGATCGCCGAGGCCGGTGGCCCGAACGACGACCTCGAGGGCCCGCGCCGCCGAGTCGGCCGTGTCGATCCGCATGCCCCACTCGCTGCACTGCTCGGCGAGGATCAGCCGCTGCATCGGATTGCTGTCGAGCAGGAGCGTCTTGACGCCCGAGAGCCCCGGGTGCGACGGCTGGTCGGAGGCGGCGGGATCGAGTTCGAGCCGAATGGTGGCCCAGAACGTCGACCCTTGGCCGATGGTGCTGCTCAATCCGACCTCGCCGCCCATCAATTCCGCGAGCTGCTTGCAGATCGCGAGTCCGAGTCCGGTCCCACCGTACTTTCGGGTCGTGGACGCATCGGCCTGGGAGAACTTTCGGAACAGCCGGTCTTGTTGCTCCGGCGGAATCCCGATGCCGGTATCGGTAATCGCCAGCCGAAGGTGGGCGTGGGTTGGCGTCAATTGGTCGCACGACACCTCGATCAACACGTGGCCCTCGCCGGTAAACTTGATCGAGTTCCCGGTGTAGTTGAGCAGGATCTGCCGAACCCGGCCGACGTCGCCGATCAAGTGACGGGGCGTGCCCGGCGCAAACCGGGCCGCCAGGCGAAGGCCTTTCTCCGCGGCCCGAGCGGCCATCAGATCGACCGTCTCCTCGACCGCGGTTCGCAAATCGAACGGCAGCGGCTCGAAGCTGAGTCGCCCGGCTTCGATCTTCGAGAAGTCGAGGATGTCGTTGATGATCGTCAACAACGACTCGGCCGAGGATTTGACGGTCGTGGCGTACTCCCGTTGCTCGGCGTTGAGCGGCGTTTCGAGCAACAGGCCGATCATCCCGATGACTCCGTTCATCGGGGTCCTGATCTCGTGGCTCATCGTGGCCAAAAAGTCGCTCTTGGCCCGCGTGGCGCCCTCGGCCTTCTCGCGCGACTCGGCGATTTCCTCCATCGACCGGGCGAGTTCGGCCGCCGATCGCTCGATCGCCGCTTTGGCCGATTCGAGCTCCGCGAGGTAGCCGGATCGTTCGGCCTCCGCCTCTTGGCGGAGTGAAATATCGCCCACCGTGGCGATGAAGGTCGGGACCCCGCCGAGTTCCATCGATGACACCGCCAGCTCGATCGGGACCGTGGTGCGGTCCCGACGTCGGCCGGAGGACTCCGAGGCCCGCGACGCCGTCGTCAGCCGGGCCAAGTGCTCGAAGAGACCGTCGGCGCCGATCTCCGGCAGAATCGTGGTGATCGGGCGCCCGAACAGTTCGTCGGCCTCGTAGCCGAAGATCCGAAGGGCGGCGGGGTTCATCGACTCGATCGCACCGGCCGCGTCAGCGACGATGATCCCTTCCGCCGTCGCGTCGAAGATGGCCTGGAGGCGGCGCGCGGCCGCCGAGAGCGCCTCCTGGGAGCGGCGCTCCTCGGTCACGTCCTCGAGGCTCCCGACATAGCCGATCACTCGGTCATCGAACCACATCGGTTTCGACCGGACATGGACCCAGGCAACGGGCTGCTCGCCGTCCCCGACCGGCACGATCCGGTCAACCGTTGCTCGGGCCGCCCTGGCGTCCTGGTTCGAGGCCAAGACCGCCTCCCGCTCCGAGGGAATGATCGCCTCGGCGTACCCGCGGCCAATGATGTCGCCGGCGGCCAAGCCCAGCATGGCACTCGAGGCCTCGTTGGCGTACGTCACTGCCCCGGATAAATCCTCGGTGAAGAGCCCGACCGGACTGCTGTCGGAGATCGCCGCCACTCGGGCCTCCGCCCGCCGGACTTGATCGTGATGCCGGTGCTGGACGACCGCCATGCCGACTCCGCCCAACACCAAGGCCAACACCAGACTGAGGTAGCCCAGTACCGCGATTCGCGCCTGTTCAATGCTCGAGAACCAATCGTCGGCGGCATAGTCGACCCCGAGCACGGCCTCGATGGATCCCGTGCCGCTCCGAATCGGGTGGAACGCACTGATCCAAGTGCCGTGATGGTCTTTGGTCGGGGCCTCGGCAAAGGTGGCGAAGCCCTGAAACGCCCTGGCGACGGCCGGCACCAAAGGCCCCAGCCGGTTGGACGCCGCCCCAGGACCCGCTTCAGAATCGATAATGATGACGACCTCGTCCTTCCCAGCCCGCCGAACCGTGTGAAGGCGCCGAACCCCGGGATTGGCGCCGAGCCACCGGGCGATCGCCGCGCCGATGGCGCGCGAACGCGATTCCGTTGCGCTGTCGAGTGGATTCAAGCCCGGCAGGCTCGCATGACCGAGCACTTCCAGTTCGCGGGCATAAGTCGGCGCCAAGGCCGACTGCCGTTCCCTCAGTCCATTCCGGGCGTTTCGATCGGCCCGCTCGGTCAGGACCCACCCGGCGACCACCGCCGCCGAGAGCAGCGCAACCGGAACCATCCTGGTGAGCAAGCGGGTCTGGATCCGGCCCAAGGAATGCCAGGAAACCATGGCGCCGACGATGGCGGCAATCGCATAGGCCAGATAGTCAAAAGGGGCGAACAATCGAGGACCTCGCTCGTCGGGGGGTGGTCCCCGCTAGCATCGACCCCACCGGCCGGTGACTTTAGGGCCAAACAGTCCGAGCCACCCCGGCTGCCGGGGGGTCTCCGTCCTTCCCAGGCTCGGGATTTCTCCGTCCCACTTCCGGAACACCTAGTCGGGCTTCGATGTTGTAAAACGTTGCCACGCCAGTCTTTACTGGGTTGCCATTGCGGCACGAATGTTCCCTATGAGGGGTCGGCACGACGCACCGCTGAAATTCTGGAGACCGCATTGGACATCGTTCGCGATCAGCCACGGAGCAAGAAGAAAATCATCCTCGGGGTGGCGGGAGTTGCCGTCCTGGTGACCGTTTCGGTTGCCCTCGCTCGGCTCAAGCCGGCGTCGCCGACCGTGGAGCGGGGCACCATCTACTTTGATTCGGTGGTGCGGGGCGAGATGCTCCGGGAAGTTCGCGGTCCGGGGACCCTGGTTCCGGAGGACATCCGGTGGATCACGGCGGTCACCCCGGGCCGGATCGAGAAGATTCACCACCTGGCGGGGGTCACGGTCGAACCCGGCACCATCTTGATGGAACTCACCAACCCCGACGTCCAGATCCAAACGTTGAACGCCGACCGGCAACTGACCGACGCCAAGGCGGCGTTGGTTCAACTCAAGACGAGTTTGGAGAGCAACCGGCTCAATCAGGCGTCGCTGGTAACCCAACTGCGCCAAGAGGCGGCCGATGCCAAACGGCGGGCCGAGGCGGGGGCCGAGCTGCTCCGGAAGAACCTCATCGTGCCCCTCGACCAGCAGCAGGCCGAGGAACGGGCCGTGTCGCTGGCGGAGCGGCTGAAGCTCGAAGAGCGGCGGCTCGAGGTGCTCTCGAACACTATCGCCGACCAGATCAAGGTGCAGGAGCAGCAGATCGAACGGCTCAGCTCGATCGCGGATTTCCAACATGGGCTCGCGGAGTCGATGGTGGTCCGGGCCGGGACCCGTGGCATTCTTCAAGAAGTCCCGTTCCAGGCCGGCCAGTACGCACTTCCGGGGGCGACCTTGGCCAAGGTGGTGCCGCTGCCGATCCGCCTCAAGGCGGTGCTCCGAATTCCGGAGACCCAGGCCAAGGACCTGGCCATCGGCCAGAAGGCGACGATCGACACCCGCAACGGTTTGGCCCCGGGGCGTATCATTCGGATTGATCCGGCCTCGATCAATGGCACGGTCACGGTGGACGTCATCCTCGATGGCGCCCCCCCGAACGGTTCGCGGCCCGACTTGAGTGTCGATGGCGTGATCGAGCTCGAACGGCTCCAGAACGTGCTCCACGTCGGCCGGCCGACCATTGCCCAGCAGAACAGCCCCGGCACCGTGTTCAAGTTGGTTGAAGGCGGGAGCCATGCCGAGCGGGTCCAAGTGAAGTTCGGCCGGACGTCGGTGAGCCGGGTCGAGATCGTCGAAGGCTTGAATCCGGGCGATATCATCATCATGTCGGATATGTCGCAGTGGGACAACGTTGACCGTGTTCGTATCAAATAACCCCTTGGAGTCCATATGACCGCGCCTGGCGAAACGCTGATCAGTCTGGAAAGCATCAAGAAGGTGTTCATGACCGACGAGCTCGAGACCCACGCGCTCGCCGACATTCATCTCAATGTCGCCAAGGGTGAATTCGTCTCGATCTCGGGCCCTTCGGGTTGTGGCAAGACGACGTTGCTGTCGATTCTCGGATTGCTGGACACGCCGAGCAGCGGGAAGTACACCCTGGCCGGTCATTCGGTGGAGTCGCTGACGCCGTCCGAGCGGGCCCGGGTCCGGAACCGCCAAATCGGCTTCATCTTCCAGGCGTTCAACCTGATCGGCGACCTGACGGTCTACGAAAATGTCGAACTGCCGCTCACCTACCGGGGGATGCCCTCGGCTGAACGGAATACCCGGGTGACCCAGGCCCTCGAGCGGGTCGGCATGGCGCACCGGATCAAACATTATCCGTCGCAGCTGTCGGGCGGTCAGCAACAGCGGGTGGCCGTGGCGCGCGCGGTGGCCGGCGATCCGGCCATTCTCCTGGCCGACGAACCGACCGGGAACCTCGATTCGTCGAACGGTGAAGCGGTCATGGAACTGCTTCGGGAACTGCACCAGGGCGGGGCCACCATCATCATGGTGACGCACGATCCGCGGTACGCCAAGTGGGCCGATCGGGAAGTCCGGCTCTTCGACGGCAAGGTGGTTGAAGAAGAGTCGATGCTGAAGGCGTAGCAGACCCGGACGGCGCGGAGGTCGGAATGAACGAAATTCGTTATGCCGTTCGGCAGTTGCTCGCGTCGCCGGTCTTCAGTTTGGTGGCGCTGCTGACCCTGGCCCTCGGGATCGGGGTCAACGGCGCGCTCTTCAGTATCGTCAACTCGATCCTGTTTCGGCCGCCGGGCTATGCCGATCCGGCGACGCTGGTCGACGTGTACGAGACCAGCCCGGGTTTCCGGTACTCGACCACGTCGTACCCGAACTACCAGGACGTCCGAGACCAGAACTCCGTGTTCTCCGGCGTCGCCCTCTTTCAACTCCAAACGCTCGGTTTTTCACGCGGCGATCAGACCAAGTCGGTCTGGACCGAAGTCGTGAGCGGGAACTACTTCGAAGTCCTTCAAGTCCCGATCGCGATCGGCCGGGGCTTCGACCCGGGGGAGCATGATGTGACCGGGGCGCCGGCGGTGGTGGTGTTGAGTCACGGGTTCTGGACCCGAGAGTTCGGCGCCGACCCCCGAGCGGTCGGCACGACCGTACGTCTCAATGGCACCCCGTTTCAGATCCTGGGCATCGCCCCGCCGGAGTTTCGCGGGATGGTGCGGGGCCTGATTGCCGAAGTATTCATCCCCGCCGCGGCCACGCCCTATGTGTTCCCGGGCTCGACCTTCCTTGCCTCTCGCGGCAACCACAACAGTTTCATGCGGGCTCGCCTCAAGCCTGGGGTGACGGCGGAACAGGCCGCCTCGAACTTGACCGGGCTGGCCGACCGGCTCGGCACCACCTATCCCGAAACCAACGGCGGCCGGACGTTTCTGGTCGTACCGACCTCGAAGGTGACCCTCAATCCCGCCATCGACGGCGCGGTGGCCGGCGTGTCGCTCGGCCTGCTCGCGGTGCCGGGGCTGGTCCTGATGATTGCCTGCGCCAACTTGGCGACCTTGTTTCTGACCCGGGCGGCCGGCCGCCGCCGCGAGATTGCCGTCCGAATGGCGTTAGGCGCGAGTCGAGGCCAGATGATTCGGCAGCTGCTGGCCGAAAGCCTGGTGCTGTCGGTGGCCGGCGGCCTGGTGGGCCTCTTGGTGTGCGCCTGGCTCGCGAGCGTCCTGATTCGGTTCCAACCTCCCGTCGGCGTTCCCTTGAGCCTCGACGTGGTGATCGACTGGCGAGTCCTCTTGTTCACCGGCGTGATCGCGATCGGGACCGGGGTCGTGTTCGGGTTGGCCCCGGCGCTCCGAGCCTCGCGTCCCGATCTCCAGGTCGATCTTCGGGAGGGGAGCCGCGGCAGCGCCGCCCGGTCCCGGCTTCGGTCCGGCTTGGTGGCCGTGCAGTTGGCGGTGTCGGCGGTGCTCTTGGTCGGGTCCGCCCTGATGCTCCGGGGGCTTCGAGGCGCCGCGGCGATGGACCTCGGCTTCGAGCCCGCGGGGGCCGCGATGTTGATGTTCGACCCCCAGCAGCAAGGGTTCGACCGCGACCGATCCCAGGTGTTCATCGAGCGATTCATCGAGCGGCTTCGAGGCATGCCCGGGGTGTCGGCCGTCTCGGCGACCACCCGCCCGCCGCTCAATCTCAATGTCAACACCAACGAGATCGTGGCGGAAGGCGCCGAACCGCCCAATGGTCGCTACCCGGAACTGCAGCGGGCCAACGTCGGCAGTGACTACTTCAAGACCCTCGGCGCCACCCTCGCCGTCGGCCGGGATTTCAGCGACCAGGACCGCCAGGGTCAGCCGAACGTCGTGGTCGTGAACGAGGCGGCGGCTCTGCTCCTCTGGCCGGGTAAGGAAGTGCTGGGCCGGCGGCTGTCGACCCGCGGCTCAAGCACCTGGCGCGAGGTGGTCGGCGTGGTGAAGAACATCAAGGTCGTGACCGTCGGCGAGGAGCCGACCCCCCAGGTTTTCTTCCCGCTCTATCAGAGCTTCGACTCGCCCACTGTGGTCATCGCCCGGGGCACCGGGAATCCGGCCACCTTGGCCGTGACGATGCGGAACACCCTCAAGGAACTCGACGCCGCGATGCCGGTCATGTCGACCGGGGCCCTGGCCGACCAAGTCGGGACGGCCCTGTTCCCGGTCCGGCTCGCGGCCATGTTGCTGACCGTGCTGGGCCTGGCCGGGTTGGCCATCGCCGCGGTCGGCTTGTACGGGATCATCGCGCAGGGCGTCGTGGCACGGACCCGAGAACTCGGGATCCGGATTGCCCTTGGCGCCGAGCCCACCGCGGTCCGCGGGATGGTACTGCGTGAGGGCCTCCGGCTGGCGGTCATCGGACTGGGTGTGGGTCTCGCCGTCGCGGCCCTGGCCAGCCGGGTTCTCTCCACCTGGCTCTACGGCGTAAGCCCGTACGATCCCGTGGCCTTCCTGGCTGGACCCCTCGTGTTGCTCGCCGTGGCGGCGGCCGCCTGTCTGATTCCGGCCCGACGGGCCACGCGGGTCGATCCGGTCACCGCCCTCCGGGCCGACTAACCCTCAACATTTGCGGTCGTCATGAGTGCTTTGCGCCACACCCTCCGAAGCCTGGCCAAGGCGCCTGGCTTTACCTTCGTCGTCGTCGCCTCCCTGGGTCTGGGCGTCGGGGCCACCACGACGGCGTTCAGTTGGATCGACTCCTTTCTCCTCAACCCCCTCCCGGCGGTCCCGGCGTCGAACGAATTGGTGTCGGTCTACACCAAGGGACCGGGCGGCGCCGAGTGGAGCGTCGCCTATCCCCGGTTCAAACGGTGGCGCGACGCGGTGAGCGGGGCGGTGCCGAGCTTGGCGGTCTTTTCGGGAGAACAGTTGTCGCTCCGCTTCGACCAGTTCGGACCCGAGCGGGTGTGGAGCAATGTCGTGTCGGGCAATTTCTTCGACGTGCTTGAGGTCCGGGCCGCGCACGGACGGACCCTCACCGAGGATGACGAACGGACCGCGGCGCAGGTCGCGGTGATCTCCGACCGGCTCTGGGACCGGGTCTTTCGGCGGGACCCCGGCACGGTCGGGAAACCGGTCGCCATTAACGGCCAAGGGTTCACCATCGTCGGGATCGCCCCGCCGAAGTTCGCGGGGGCGATGACCGGGCTGGCCCTCGATCTCTGGGTTCCCGTCACCACGATGAGCGTGCTCGACCCGGGGAACGAACGCCTCACGAGCGACAACTGGCAGTGGCTCGAGTCCGTGGCCCGGATTTCTCCCGGATCGACCCTGGCCCAAGCCAGGAGTGCGCTGGACCTCGCCAGCCGGCAGGTGGCGCAGGCGGCCGGGGAGCAGACGCCCACCCTGGCCGGGGTTCGGAGCCTGTCGGACACCGGGGCGGGCCAGTTCATCAAGCCGCTGTTTCTCACCCTGTTTGGTCTGGCCGGCATCATCCTGCTGATCGCGTGCGCGAATATCGCGAACCTCCTGCTCGTCCGAGCCATTCAGCAGAACCGCGAACTCGGCGTCCGGGTGGCGTTAGGCGCGAGCCGGGGACAGGTCGTCCGGCACCTGATGACCGAAAGCCTGGTCCTGGCCGCCCTGGGCGGAACCCTGGGCGTGGTGTTGTCCTTTTGGGGCCGTGGCCTCCTCGCCGCCGTCGTACCTGATCTCGCGTTCCCGATCAACCTGGCGAGCGAGATCAATCTCCGCGTCGTGGGCATGGCAAGCATCGTCACGCTCGGCACGGCGCTGCTCGTCGGCCTGCTGCCGGCGATTCGGGCGTCCCGCCCTTCGCTGGTCGACTCGCTGAAGAACGGGCAGCGGGCGGGCTCGACACGGTCCCTGCTCCGAAACGGGCTGGTCGTGGCGCAGGTCGCGCTGTCGCTGATCGCGTTGGTGTCGGCGGGACTGTTCTTTCGGAGCCTCAGGGCCGCCCGGGCGGCGGACCCCGGATTTCGCGATCCCGGGCACGTCTTGGTGGCCGGGACGGATTTCCGCCTGGCCGGCTACCAAAGCGCCGCCGCCCGGCCGTTGCTCGACCGGGCACTCGAGCGGATCCGGGCCCTTCCCGGCGTCCGGGCCGCCTCGACGACCGACGACTTGCCGATGATGATCGGCAACAACAGCTCGACGAGTGCCGAGCCCGAGGGATACCAGTTCGGGCCCGACGAGAACCAGTCGATCGACTATGCCAGAGTCGGTCAGGACTTCTTCGCGGCCATGGGGGTCCCGATCAAGGCCGGGCGGGGCATCACCGCGGCCGATCGGACCGATACGCCGCCCTCGATGGTGATCAATGAGGCCTTTGCCAAGCGCTATCTCGCGAATCGAGATCCGCTCGGTGCCAAAGTCGTGGCCCAAGGACGGGATTGGACGGTCGTCGGGGTGGTGCCGAACGTGGTCAAGGAACGACCCGGTGAGACCCCGACACCCTTCATGTACCTCGCCGCCACCCAGAGCTTTGCCGCCAGCATTTTCTTCATCGTCCGAACCGAGATGGAACCGCGATCGATCATCGAACCGGTTCGGTCGGTGCTCCAATCGATCGACCCCAACCTTCCGCTGCTCGATCCCCGGACCATGGAGGCGAGCATGGCCGGTGGCCTGTTCATCCAATCGATGGGGGCCAGTATCTTGGCCTTTCTCGGGATGATTGCCCTGGCGTTGGCCGCGATTGGGCTCTACGGCGTGCTCAGTTTTGCCGTGAGCCAGCGGACCCGGGAGATCGGGGTTCGGATGGCCCTGGGCGCCGGGACCGCCTCCGTGGTCCGGATGGTGGCCCTCCACGCCTCGAGACTGCTGGGGATCGGGCTCGTCCTCGGAGGCGGACTCGGCCTCGCGGTCGGAGTGGCCCTCCGTTCCCAGCTCTTCGGGGTTGAGCCGGCCGATCCGGTCACCTTCGTTGCGGTGGCCGGGGTCCTGGCTCTGGTGGCCGTTGCGGCTGCGGTGGTGCCGGCTCGCCGGGCGGCCCGGGTCGACCCGGTGGTCACCTTGAAGGCCGAGTAGGTAGTACTTTTCAGCGGTGTTTCCTCGACCTCGAAAGCGCTCATGATTCGGCTTGCCAACGTAGAGAAGACGTTCCAGACGGGGCCCACCAAGACCTACGTACTCCGCCAGGTGAATCTCGAGATTCGCCAAGGCGAGTTCGTCACGATCATGGGCCCTTCCGGGGCTGGCAAGTCGACGCTGCTGGGGATCCTGGGCATGCTCGACGCCACCTGGGGCGGGGAGTTCTGGTTCCTCGACGAGCCGGTCCATGCCCTGAAGCCAAAACATCGGGCGGAGATCAACAAGCAATACATCGGCTTCGTGTTTCAGCAGTACCACCTCATCGATAGCCTGACGGTCTACGAGAACATCGAAACCCCGCTCACCTATCGCGACTATAGCCGCGGTGACCGCCAGTCGATGGTGGCCGACATCCTCGATCGGTTCCAGATCGTCGGCAAGAAAGATCTGTTCCCGAGCCAGCTGTCGGGTGGCCAGCAACAACTCGTCGGGGTGGCCCGGGCCGTCGTCGCCAAGCCCCGGTTGATTCTGGCCGATGAGCCGACCGGCAACCTCCATTCCGACCAAGCCCGCGAAATCATGGAGTTGTTTACCCGGCTCAATCAAGAGGGAACGACGGTCATCCAGGTCACCCATTCCCGGGAGAACGCGCTCTACGGCAACCGGATCATTCAGCTCAAGGACGGTTGGGTGGTTGGCGAAGAGCAGGTGCGGTGACCGACGCCCCCGTTGTCCTGATTGCCGATGACCAGCCGGATGTGGTTGAGGCGCTCCGCCTCCTCCTCAAGGCCGAGGGCTTCAGAACGCTGACGGCCCACGTGCCCGAGGGCGTGATGGCCCAGCTCGAACGCCACGAAGTCGACGCCGCCCTCGTCGACCTGAACTACACCCGCGACACCACCTCCGGCCGTGAGGGGCTCGATCTCCTGTCTCGAATCCGGGCCCACGACCACACCCTGCCGGTCATCGTGATGACCGCCTGGGGCAGCGTCGACAAAGCGGTCGAAGCCATGCGGATCGGGGCCCGCGACTTCATCGAGAAGCCCTGGGACAACGCCCGACTGCTGACCACCCTCAAAACCCAGATCGAACTGGCCCGCGCGCTCCGGGCGGCCAATCGCCTCGAACAAGAAAACCGCCTCCTCCGCCGCGACGGGATGCCCGAGTTGATCGCCGAGTCGCCGGTCATGCGGCCGATCCTCCAGGTCATGGAACGGATCGCCCCGAGTGACGCCAACGTGCTGGTCACCGGCGAGCATGGGACCGGCAAGGAAGTGGTAGCCCGGTGGATTCATGCGGCCTCGAACCGTAAAGACAAGCCGCTGGTCATCGTCAATGCGGGCGGCCTGCCCGAGGGCGTCTTCGAGAGCGAGCTATTCGGCCATGTGAAAGGCGCGTTCACCGACGCGAAGGCCGACCGGATCGGCCGGTTCGAGATGGCCAACGCGGGGACCCTGTTCCTCGACGAAATCGCGAATATCGGAATGAGCCAGCAGGCCCGGTTGCTCCGGGTGCTTCAAACCGGCGAGCTGGAACGGGTCGGGAGCTCGCAAACCCGGAAGGTCAACGTCCGGGTCATCGCTGCCACGAACTCGAATCTCAAGACGGAAGTGGCCGCCGGCCGGTTCCGGGAAGACCTCCTGTTCCGGCTCAACACCATCGAGATCCACCTGCCCAGGCTTCGCGAACGGCGGGATGACATTCTGCCGCTCGCCCGGTACTTCCTGGCCCGCTACGCCGAACGGTACCAGCGGCCCCGGTCCGGCTTTTCGGAAGCGGCCGTCCAAGCGCTCCGGTCGTACGAATGGCCCGGGAACGTCCGCGAGCTCGACCATGCGATTGAACGCGCGGTCCTGCTCTCGCAGGGGGAGCAACTCGAGTCCTTTGACCTCGCCCTGCAACGCCCCGGGCAACCGGGCGATCCGGTGGTCGCCGGTCCCCGGAGTCTCGACGACGTGGAGCGCGACGCCATTCGGGAAGCGCTGGCCCGGTTCGACGGCAGCGTCAGTCTGGCGGCCAAATCGTTAGGTGTCAGCCGGTCCGCCCTCTATCGGCGGCTACAGCGCTACGGCATTTCGGCGTCCTGACGTGCGCCGCCTCGCTCACGATCAGCGGATCTTGGCCCTGGCCCTGCTCGCGGGCTTGCCCGCCGTAGTCACGTCCGCGGTCTTGCTCTGGAATGTCTCCGCCTCGTCACTACTCAAAGGCACCATTTTCGGGGCGGTGCTGCTGGTCTGGCTGATTGCCGCCCGCGTCGCGCAAGTCCGGGTCATGCGACCGCTTCAAGTCATCGCCAACATCCTGGCCGGGCTCCGCGAGGGGCACTTCACGATCCGCGCCCGCGAGGAGGAAGGCGCCGATGTCCTCGGCTCGGTCCGCCGGGAACTCAACGCGCTCAGTCTGTCCCTCAAGGAACAACGGCTTGGGGCGCTGGAAGCCGACGCCCTCCTCAAACGTCTCATGGAGGAGATCGACGTGGCCGTGTTCGCGTTCGACCCTGACGGCGTCCTCCGGGTGGCCAACAAGGCCGGCGAACGGCTCCTCGGCCAGCCGATCGAACGACTCCTTGGCCGGACCGCGGCGTACCTCAATCTCGAGAATTGCCTCCTCGGGGACACGCCCCGGATCATGGAGCTGACTCTGCCGGGCACCGGCAGCGCCCGCTGGGAAATGCGTCGCCGCCAGTTCCGCCAGGGTGGTTTGCCCCTCCAACTCGTCGTGCTGGCTGATATCAGCCGGGTGCTCCGGTCCGAGGAGCGCCAGACCTGGCAGCGCCTGGTCCGGGTGTTGAGTCATGAGATCAACAATTCTCTAGCGCCGATCAAATCCGTCGCGGGTACGCTGTTGGAGCTGCTGGGCCGCGCCACTCGGCCGGCCGACTACGAGCAGGACCTCAAGAGCGGGCTCGACGTCGTGGCCGCCCGCGCCGATTCGCTCAACCGGTTCATGGCCTCGTACGCCCGGTTGGCAAAGTTGCCGCCGCCGACCGCCGGCCCGGTCAATCTCGCGGCCTGGGTCGCCCGGGGCGTGCACCTCGAGCAGCGGCTCGCCATTCGGGTGGTGGCGGGCCCCGAACTCGTCATCCAGGCCGACGGCGACCAGCTCGATCAAGTGTTGATCAACCTTCTCAAGAACGGGGTCGAGGCCGCCCTCGAGACTGGGGGCGGGGTCGAAGTGGGGTGGTCCGATCTGGGGCACGCGATTGAGCTCGTGGTCCGGGACGAGGGACCCGGCCTCGCCTCCACGACCAACCTGTTCGTCCCGTTCTACACGACGAAGCCGAGCGGATCGGGCATCGGGCTGGTGTTCTGCCGTCAGGTGGCCGAGGCGCATGGGGGCCATTTGGTGCTCCGGAATCGGCCCGACCGCAAGGGCTGTGAGGCGTTGCTGACGATTCCCAAGCGCCTGGCCGCGGGCGTCTAGCCTAACGCGGCCGGCCGGAGTACCTTGTCTTCGGTCCGAGAGGGAGTCCCGGTGTTTCCAGCGGAGTTTACGTTAGGCGGCTACATGGCCAAGCACGAGCGGGCCGCGGCCTTCGAAGGCCGCGACGGCCACGCCTATTCGTGTGCTCCCTATATCGACGACGAACCCGACGGCCGAGGCCTGTTCGGCGCCGCGTTGCTGTTTATCCGGTGGGATCCGACCGGCCACAATCCGGTCGGACATGTCGAATCCGAGCACCTGGCCTGGGGGCACGATCCCGCCGATGCCGAACGGCGTCTGGGGGCCCTCTCCCTGTTCGACGTCAAGGCCGCGCTCGATCAAGCCATTCTGGATCGGCCGGAGGGGTGGTAACCCGGGACAAAGGCTTGGTGTTGCAGCGATCCGGGTCGACCTACCGGGTCGCCACCGAGGCCGGAGAGATCGTCGCGGCCCTTCGGGGCAAGCTGAAGCACGAGGACAAGCGCCGGGTGGTGGTCGGCGACCAGGTCTTGCTCGAAGCCGGCGGGATTACCGGAACCGAGCCACGACGCAATGTCCTTGAACGCCGGAGCGTCAACGGCCGGTCCTCTCGCACGGTGGCGGCGAACCTCGACCGGGTGCTCGTCCTGACCGCCGCCACCCAGCCCAAACCGATCGTGAGTCTGATCGACCGGCTCCTCGCCATTGCCGAATCCAATGAGATTCCGACCGGTCTCGTCATCACCAAGATCGACCTCGCCGGTCACGCGGATCTCAGTCGTCGGTTTCGCCAGGCCGGCTACCAGGTGTGGGCGGTCAGCATTCGGACCGGGGAGGGCATCGAGGCCCTCGCCGAGGAACTGCGCGGCCGGGTCACGTTGCTGACCGGTCCCTCGGGCGTTGGAAAATCCAGCCTTCTCAACCGAATTCAACCCGGCCTCACGCTCCCGACCCAGGAAATCTCCGCCAAGATCGAGCGAGGGAAGAACACGACCGTGAGCGCGATCATGGTGCCCCTCGATGCGGGCGGATTCCTGGTCGACACCCCGGGTTTCAGCGATGTGGGCCTGGCCGGCGTCGAGCCGAGGGAGCTGGCGCGGTGTTTCCCCGAGTTTCGGAATCTGATTGATCTTTGCCGGTTTCCGGACTGCCGGCACCTGATCGAGCCGGGCTGCGCCATTCGCGCGGCCGTGGCCGCCGGCAGCGTGGACCCGACCCGGTACGAGAGCTATGCCGGCCTGCTCGACGAGCTGACGGAGGCGCCTCGTCACTGGGAGTGATCCGACTAGCCGAGCGCCGAGTCCCCAGTGCCGAGTGCCGAGCCCTTAAGGGTCCACCGCGTCGTGTCCCGCTTGTCCACCTTGTCCATCATCCGGTCAAACGCGTCTTGCAGGTCGATCTTCTCTCGGTTGGCCATGCAGATCAGCACGAACACGATATCGGCCATCTCCATGGCAAGATCCCCCTCGGCCTCGTCCTTTTTCTTGGTCTTTTGCCCGAATCGGTGATTGACCTCGCGGGCCAGTTCTCCAACCTCTTCGGACAGCCGGGCCATGTTGGTCAGCGGATCGAAATAGCCCTCTTCGAACCGGGAGATCCACCCGTCGACCCGCTGCTGGCATTCACGTAGTGACATTCCGTCTCCCTATTTGATCCGACCGTACTTCTTCATCGCCGCCATCACCCGGTCGTCGGGGAGGCGGGAATGAGCGCCTTGATGAGCGCTTTACAGAACACCGGAAGGTCGGCCGGCGTCCGCGACGAGATCAGATTGCCGTCAACCACCACCGGACTATCCTCCCACAGCATGCCGGCGTTGACCAAATCGTCCTTGATCGCCCCGACACTGGTCCCTCGTTTGCCGCGCACGATCCCGGCCGAAATCGGGACCCACCCCGCGTGGCAGATGAACGCGACCGGCTTGCCCGCCTCAAAAATCTCCCGGGTCAAAGCCAGGACCTTGGCCGACCGCCGCAGGATATCGGGCGCATACCCCCCAGGAATGACGAGCCCATCAAAATCCCGGGCCAGCACCTCATCCACCGAGGCATCCACGGTAATCGGATACCCCCGTTTCCCCTGGTACGTCTTCTCCCCCAACCCCGCCACCACCGTCGCCATCCCCTCCTCCTCGAGCCGAATCTTCGGATACCAAAGCTCGAGGTCCTCATACCAATTCGCCGCCAAGAACAAAATCGACTTCATCTCCCCCCCAAGTGCCGAGTGCCGAGTGCCGAGTGCCGAGCGCCGAGCCCAAGCTTATCTTCCCCCTCTAATCCTAATCCCCCCCAATCCCCGAGCCCATGCGCCCTCGAGACCACATCCTCGGCAATCTCGAATCGATCTATCGCGAGTCCTTCGATCGGGCCAAGACGGCCGACAACAGCGATCGGATGGCCGATCTCGACTGTGCCTACGTCCGCGACCAGCTGACCCTGGAAATTCTCCTCGACATCCGGGACCTCTTCTCGGTCGCCCCCGCCGCGAACCGGACCGGCGGAAGCGCGCTCGAAAAGCTCGAAGCCCTCCGCCGCCTGACGAAGCTCCGGCCATGAGGCGGTCATTCGTCGGACTCGGTCTCGTCCTCGCCGGTTGCGCCACCCGGCCCGGTGTCGATCGGATCATCGTCGGAAAGGTGTGGACCGCCGATTCGGCTCATCCCGAGGCCCAGGCGATCGCGGTGGCCGGCGATTCGATCGTGGCCGTCGGCGACAGCGCCACGGTGCTCAAACTGGCGGGTCCGAACACCGAACGGATCGACGCGGGGACCGGCCTCGTCATGCCGGGCTTCATCGACGATCACGTCCATCTGTTTGCCGGTGGGTTCCAATTGGCCAGCGTCGATCTCCGTGACGCGGCGACGCCGGAGGAGTTCACCCGGCGCATTAAGACCTTCGCGGCTACCCTGAAGCCCGGTGAATGGATCACCGGCGGCGATTGGGACCACGAACTCTGGCCCGGGACCCCGCTTCCCGACCGAGCCTGGATCGACTCGGTCACCCCCAACAATCCGGTGTTCGTCACCCGGCTCGACGGCCATATGTCGCTCGCCAACACGGCGGCGCTCACCGCGGCGAAGGTGGACCGGTCCATCAAGGCGATCGAGGGCGGCGAAATCGTCCGGCGGCCCACCGGCGAACTGACCGGGGTTCTCAAGGACAACGCGGTCAATCCGGTGTATGCCGCGATCCCGGCGCCGAGTCCGTCGCAACTCGATTCAGCCCTTGCCCGCGCCGGGCGCCACGCCGCGTCATTGGGGGTCACAGCCCTGTCGAGCGTCTCGACCACCTGGCCGGAAGTCGCGGCGATCAAACGGGCTCATCAGGCCGGAACCCTCACGTTCCGGGTGTCGAACTATCTCAACCTCGCCGATTGGCGGTCGGTGGCGGATTCGCTCCGGGTCAACGGGCCGGGCGATGGCTGGATCCGGGTGGCCGGTGTCAAAGGGCTACTCGATGGGTCGCTCGGGTCGACCACCGCGTACTTCGATGCGCCGTTCGCCGACCAGCCCGGCACGAGTGGCATGCTCACGACCCCGATCGCCTCGCTCAACGAGTGGGTCACCGGGGCGGATTCAGCCGGCCTGCAGGTGGTCGTCCACGCCATCGGCGACCGCGCCAATGGTGAACTCCTCGACGCCTTTCAGGCCGCCGCCGCCCGGAACGGGCCCCGCGACCGCCGGTTTCGGATCGAACACGCCCAGCATCTGAGGCCGCGAGACCTACCCCGGTTTGCCGCCTTGGGCGTCATCCCGTCGATGCAACCCTACCACGCAGCCGACGACGGTCGTTGGGCCGAGAAGCGGATCGGACCGGTCCGGATCAAGACCACCTATGCCTTCCGGTCCTTGCTCGACGCCAAGGCGCGCCTGGTCTTCGGGTCCGACTGGACCGTGGCGCCGCTCAATCCGATCCTCGGTCTCAAAGCGGCCGTGACCCGGGAAACCATCGACGGGAAGAAGGTTTTCGTACCCGAAGAGCGGATCTCCATGACCGAAGCGCTCCGGGCCTATACGGCCGACAACGCCTTCGCCATGTACTGGGAAGACCGGATCGGCCAACTGAAGCCGGGATTCAAGGCTGATCTGGTGGTCGTGGACCGTGATCTCCTGACGATACCCGCGGCCGGCATCGACGCAGCCAAGATTCGCGTCACCGTGGTCGGTGGCGCGATCGTGTACCGGGCCCCATGACCCGGGCGTCTTGGAACCAGTTGACGGTCGGAGCGGTGGCGTTGCCGCTCCTCGGCGTCGCCTTCGCCGCCGGTTCGGTATTCCTGCTTGGCGCCAGTGATCGGGCCGGCGTGGTCATCGCGTATGCCATTGGGACGATGCCGCTGTCGGCCGCCCTCGGAGCGGCCGGCCTCTACCTGGCCGGCCAAGCCCCGGGGGGGCCGTGGGGCCTCGGGGCGGCGATGGCCCTGATCGGAGCGGCGGCGGCGGCGCTGGTCGCGGCCACGATCCGGTTCCACCAGGCCGGGGCCACTGGGTTGGTGTCACTCTCCGCCCTCCCGTTTACGGCGGAATTCCTGATGCTGGCCGGGCTTTGCCCCTCCGTAGCGGCTTTGGGGGCCGGGGTGGCCGGGCGGCAGGCGGCCCGCGGCACCCTGTCGGTGATCGCCTGGAGCGCGGCGGCCGGCGCCGGCTCCTCGGCGCTGGTCGGACCCGCCCTCATCGGGGTCAGGGCCCTGGGCAGTCTCCCGTTCTTGAATCCCGTGGTGCTGTGGGCTTTGGTGGCGGCGACGATCGCCGGGTTCGGTTGGCGACGGATCGGCCGCGTGAGGTAACCTTCGGAGGCCTGATGATTCGAGCGGTCCTGCTCGTCCTGCTCGCGGGTGCGGCCTGCGGAAAACCCGTCTCGATGTCGCCGGCAACGTGGCCGAAACCGGAATATGACCGGTTCATCGGTCCGATCCAGAATGCCGTGCGGACCACGGCCGATGTCGCTACCGGAACCCAGGGAGCGGTCACCGTTGCCTACGGCGGATTTGCCGCCCGTGCCGGACTGGAGACCTTGAAACGCGGCGGCAATGCGGCCGATGCGGCGCTGACGACGGCGCTGACCCAGATCGCGATCACCGCCGGGGCCCCAATCAGTTACTTCGGCATCATGTCGTTCGTCTACTACGACGCCAAAACCGGCGAGACGAGTACCATGAGCGCGGGGTGGAACACCGTTCTGGGCGAGACCGCCCCGCTCACGATCCCGGGCGAACTCGCCCTCTCGGCAGACAAGCTCTGGGGGACCGTGCCAAGCGGCCGGACGGCCCTCGTTGGGGGCTTCATGAAAGGCGTGGAAGCCGCCCATCGAAAATTCGGCAAGCTCCCGTTTGCCTCGCTGTTCGATCCGGCGATTCATGTCGTCGAGGCGGGGATGCCCGTCACCAAAGAACTGGCGAGCGAGTTCACCTCCCGTGAGACGGACCTGAAACGCCTCGCGGAAACCCGCGCCGTGTTCATGAAACCGGATGGCACCCGGTATCTCGAAGGCGACACTTTTCGCCAACCGGCGTTGGCCCGGACCCTCCGGATGGTCGCCGCGCGGGGCGCCGACTATATGTATCGGGGTCCCTGGGGGGAGAAACTGGTCGCGGCGGTTCAGGCCGACGGCGGCAAGATGACGATGGCTGACCTCACCGGCTATCAAGTCACCTGGAGCCCGCCCCGCGTCGGGACGGTCGGCGACTATCAGATCTACACCGTTGGGGCCCCGAACCAGGGCGGCGTCAATCTCATCGAAGCGCAGCACCTGGCCGCCGCCGCGGGCCTGGCGGCCGGGCCCCATTGGTCGGCCTCCGGGGCATCGCTCCGTAAGGCATCGAACATCACCAACGCCTGGATGCTGTCGCTGTTCCCAGAGGCGATCCGGGCCCAGTTGTACCCCGGGGTCGATTTTTCCGAAGCCTCCCGCCTCACGCCCGAGCATGCTCGGCGGCTCTGGCCCAAGATCGCCGACGGCGTCAACCCGCTCCAATGGGCCAAGAACGGCAGTCACTCGGACGATGTGGTCGTCATCGACCGCGACGGCAACATGGCGGCAATCACCCATAGCATCAACTGTGTGATCTGGGGGAAGACCGCCATCAACGTCGACGGGATCTCGATCGGAGATCCCGGTTCTTACCAACAGGCCGCGATCGCGCGGGTTGGACCCGGCAAGCCACTGCCCGATCCGACCGAAACCGGCCTGCTGGTAAAGGGGGGCAAACCGGTCCTGGCCTTCGCCTCGATGGGGTCGGGCCTCCATCAGCGGACCTTCCAGGCGCTGCTCAACGTGGCGGTGTTCGGGATGACCGTGGACCAGGCGATCGACGCGCCGGACTTCTTCATTCCGACCCTGTCGCCGAAGGACGGCGGCTATCGGGTGGCGGTTCCGAAGGGCCGGTTTCCGAAAACGGTGCTCGATCAAACCGGGGCTGGATATGTTGAGTACGATCCGGACCGTTCCCGGTTCGGTGGCGAAGGAGTGTGGGTCGGGATCAGTCGCGATCCCCGAACCGGTCAACTCCGGGCCGCCTCCCACAATCGGAGCAACAGCGCCGCCCTGGCCTACTGAAAGGGTGCACGGATCTGCACCGGGACGCTCGCCTCCGCACCCTTCGGGCGCTAAATTGGGTGCCAATCCCAGGCCGGTGAAGCGGCCTGGGCTCCCGTAGTCTGGCCCAGATGCCCCTAATCCGGAACGACATGGCGACTCGCACTTCGAACCGCGCCCGCACCTCCGCCAAGCTCGAAAAAGCGGACCTTCTCGAGATGTACCAGACGATGCTCCTGTCCCGGCGCGTCGATGACAAAGAAATCCAGCTCAAGCGCCAGAACAAGATTTTCTTTCAGATCTCCGGCGCCGGCCACGAGGCGGTGCTGGTGGCGGCCGCGAAGGTGTTTCGGCCCTCATACGACTGGTTCTACCTCTACTATCGCGACCGGGCCCTCTGTCTGGGTCTCGGGATGACCGCGACCGAGATGCTGCTCTCCGCGGTGGGCGCCGCGGACGATCCGAACTCGGGCGGCCGCCAGATGCCGTCGCACTGGGGCCACAAAGACTTGAACATCGTGAGTGCCTCGAGCCCGACCGGCACCCAGTTCCTCCAAGCGGTCGGGGCCGCCGAGGCCTGGCTCCGCTACAGCCAAAATGAGGCGATCGCCGACCGCGACCAGCACATGAAGTCCGACGAGGTGGTCTTGGTCACCACCGGCGACGGAACCACGAGCCAGGGTGAGTTTTGGGAATCCCTCAACACGGCCTGCAATCTCAAACTTCCGGTCGTCTACCTCGTCGAGGACAACAAGTACGCCATCTCGGTGCCGGTCGAAGTCAATACGGCCGGGGGCTCGGTGTCGAAGCTCCTGACCGGATTTCCCGGTCTGTTCATTCAGGAGGTCGATGGCTGCGACCCGCTCGCGTCCTATGATGTCCTCCAGAAGGCCGTCGAATATGCGCGCCAGCGCAAAGGTCCGGCCTTGGTCCATGCTCATGTGATTCGGCCCTACAGCCATTCCCTGTCGGACGACGAAGTGTTCTACCGCCCGACCTCCGAGCGGGATGACGACGCCCACCGCGATCCCGTGTTTGCCTTTCCGAAGTATTTGATCGCCCAAGGCATTGCCACCGAGCAGGAAATCGAGCAAATCAAGCAAGCGGTCGAAGAAGAAGTGGACGTGGCGACCCAAACCGCCCTCGCCTCGCCCCAGCCGGCTACCGATACGATTTATCGCTACGTCTACTCCCCGGATGTCGACCCTACGTCCGAGCAGTTCGACACCGAGGACGATCCCCAGTTCCAAGGCGAGCCGACCACCATGGTCGACCTCCTCAATGGCTGCATGAAGGACGAAATGACCCGCGATCCCCGGATCGTGGTGTTCGGTGAAGACGTGGCCGACGTGAGCCGCGACCAATATCTCGGCCAGGTCAAGGGCAAAGGCGGGGTCTTCAAGGTCACCTTTGGGCTCCAAAAGGCCTTTGGCAGCAACCGGGTTTACAACTCGCCTTTGGCCGAAGCGAACATCGTCGGTCGGGCGATTGGACTCGCCACGCGGGGCCTGAAGCCGGTGGTCGAGATCCAGTTCTTCGACTACATCTGGCCCGCCTACATGCAGCTGCGCGACGAACTCGCCATTCTCCGCTGGCGGTCCAACAACGACTGGCCGGCGCCGCTGGTTGTCCGCGTCACCTATGGCGGCTACCTGAAGGGCGGGGCACCGTACCACTCGCAGACCGGGGCCTCGGTCTTTACGTCCGTTCCGGGCCTCCGGGTCATCTGCCCGGCCACCGCGCTCGATGCCAACGGCCTCCTCCGCACCGCCATCCGGTGCGAGGACCCCGTCATCTTTCTCGAGCACAAGCATTTGTATCGCCAGACCTACAACAAGGCCCCGAACCCGGGTCCCAATTTCATGATCCCCTTCGGCAAGGCGAAGGTGGTCCGGGAAGGAACCGACCTCACCATCGTCACCTACGGCGCCACCGTGCAGCGGTCGTTGGTGGCCGCCAAGGCCATGGAGGAAGAACATGGAACCAGCGTCGAGGTCATCGATCTTCGAAGCCTCTCGCCGGTCGACTGGGACACGATCTATGCCTCCGTCAAGAAGACGAGCCGCGTCATGGTGGTGTACGAGGACGCCCTCTCCTGGGGGTACGGGGCTGAAATCGCGGCCCGAATCGCCGATGAGACGTTCGTCTATCTCGATGCGCCGGTTCGCCGGGTGGCCTCCACCGATACGTTCGTGGCCTATGCCCCGGAACTCGAAGACGTGATCCTCCCGCAGGCCGACCGCATCAAACGCGAAATGGAAGCGTTGCTTCAGTTCTAATTCAACGAGGCCCCCTGGCCATGACCACCCGATTTCGTTTCATCGGCCTGGCGACGGCGCTGGCAGTCTTGCTGCCCGCCCATCGTTGGGCCGAACCCGGATCGGCCCCACCCGCCGACTACGACTTCGCCACCGAAGATGCCCTTGCCCGCCGGATCGATTTCGGCCGGCCCGATCCTGCGGTGCAGAACGGGATCTTCGCCAAACGCCGGGCCCGGGTGCTCCGGGCCATTCCCGACGGGGCCATGCTGGTCTACTCGGTCGAGTGGACCCAGCCTCGGCGACTGGAATTCCAGGTGGCCGCGAGCGACAACCACGACTTCACCTACCTGACCGGCCTGTCCGGACTCGCCAGTGTCGAATCGGCCCTGCTGCTGGTTCCGGGCCCCACGCCCGCGGAGGACTGGGCGGTGCTCTACACCTCGGCCGGGGATCTCGACGGGGTCCGGCGCTCGACCGGGATCGCCGATGTCCGGCCCTTCGCCAAGTTGGAGCAAGAGTTGTCGGTCGCGATGACGGACTACCGTGACTGGCGCATCACCCAGATCCGCCGCTGGCCCCTGCCGGCGGCCCTCGCCAAGCGGTGGGGCAACAGCCGGAAGGCTCTGTATCTCAATTACCCCCGGTTCTTCCGCCTGGGCATGCCGGAACCGGAACGCCTCAGCACCTTCGATCGTTTCCGGCGGTTCTCCCCTGAGATGGACCTGCGGGACGCGGCGGACCTGCTCGATCCGATCCGGATGTATCACGACGCCCTGGCGCTCGCCAGTATCCGGCAGGCGGTCTGGATCACCGGCGAAGGCATCAAGGAAGGCTTTCGGGCCGCCAAGGCCGGCCGGACGGAAAGCGAAATCATGGAGATCATTGATTTCGTCTACCGGTTCCATGGCGCCGATCTCGGGTTTCCCACCGAGGTGATCCGCTATCCGCCCGGTGGCCCGAAACCCCGGGCCGAAGTCCCCGAGGGATTCATCATGTACCAGACCCGGTCCTCCGGCGATACCCTCCGCTCGGGCGACATGGTGCACACCGACACCGGGGCCGAGTTCAACTTCTTCTCGGCCGACATTCAGCGGAATGTGGCGGTCGACGGAACCCTGAGCCCCAAACAACGCGAGATCTACGAAATCGCGCTCAAGGTCCAGAAGACGGTTATCGACTCGATCCGGCCCGGTATCACGTGGTGGGAGCTCCACCGCCTGGCGGAGCGAATGCTCAAGGAAGCTGGGGGCTACGATCGGTACTACCGGTACGGGATCGGGCACTTCATCGGGATGGAGGTCCACGATGAGGGCGACTACACCCAGCCGCTCCAGGCCGGCATGGCGCTCACGATCGAGCAGGGCGTCTTTCCGCCGAACGGGCCCCATGCCGCCTTCGAGGACGACATCATCGTGACGCCGACCGGCCATGAATGGGTGTCGCGCTCGATCCCGATCGAGATCGCCGAAATCGAAGCCTTGGCCAAGGAACCGTCCAACCTGGCGCCGTTTCTCTCGAAATCCTCACCCCGAAAGCGATGAGATCGTTCTTCCTCGTCACCCACCGGTGGATCGGTCTCGCGGTCGCGATCGTCCTGGCCTTGGCCGGGGTTTCCGGAGCGGCCCTGGTCTGGAGCCACTCCGAGTCCCTGGCCGACTTTCACACCCACCTCTGGATCGGTGAGCCGGGCGAATGGCTGGTGAACTCCAGTGCCTTCGCGTTTGTGCTCTTGGCGATCGGCGGGGTGGTCTTGTGGTGGCGACGGAAAGCCCTGGCCGTTCGCACTGACAAAGGGTGGCGGCGGTTCCTGTTTGATCTCCATCACACGCTGGGGGCGATCGGCGCCGTGTTGATGCTGGTCGTCGCGTTGTCGGGGCTCGGCATCATGGTCGGTGAGGAGGAAGGCGGCCCGGTCGACGAAAACTCCTTCATGCACCGGCTCCACACGGCCCGAACCTACCCGCTTCCGGTTCAGATCCTGTGGGCCGCCGCCTCGACCTCGTTCTTGGCGCAGGCCGTGTCAGGGTTTGCCATGTGGTGGAAGCCGGGCGACCGAGCCGCAGCGGCCGACGCTACCGGCGCCGGCAGATCATGAGCTCCGTGCTGGGGCTTTCTTTGGCCGAGCGGACCAGCCGTCGCTCAATCGGATAGAGCAGCCGGCCCATGAGTCCGCCCAACGCGTTGCTGACCATGGCGGGACTCATCATGACCGTCCAGGCCAGACCGGCCAACCTCGAGGCGTCAGCGGGATAGTTCATCACCATGAACATCGGCACCCGGGCCTCGATTGTGAATCCGGCCCGGTCCAAAGCTGAGGTGATGTCGGGCAGCGAGCGACTGACCTGGTGGGTAACCCGGGTGGTCGGTCGATGGATGAAATTGTCCGACCAGATGAAAACTCCGCCCGGTTTCAACAGGCTCGCGATATTGGCGAGGGCTCGAGCGTACGATTCGTCGTCGACGATATGGAACAGCACGTCGAATGCACTGACGACGTCGAACCGTCCGGTCTCGTCCGAGAGGGGCGGGGCCAGCGGCAATCCGATATCGGCCTGGAGAAACCGGGCCGATGGAAACCGGGTGGCCAGGGTGCTGGCCACGACCGGAGCCAAATCGACTCCGGTGACGGCCGCGCCCCGGCGGAGCCACCGATCGACATAGAACCCGGTTCCCGGCCCGACCTCCAAGACCTGTTGGCCGGTGGTGCCGAGGCCGAGATCGGCCACGACCCGGTCGAACACCTCGCCGCGGACCCGGTACATCCACTCATTGAACCGCTGCCCCAGCCGTAAATAACCAACGCCCTCGAGGCTGAAGTGACCTCGAAGGCGTCGTTCCCAGTAATCCTTGGCGGTAAAGCCGTCGCTCAACTCGTCGCCTCTTTGATCTCGCTCGCCGCCGCGATCAGGTGGTCGACGTCGCGAGAAAGCGCCCGGGCGGCCTGGGTGGCCTGGGTTAGATTGCCGACCACCCCGCCAACGCCGGAGGTTCGGACCCGCATCAGGTCGTATCGGACGTTCTGAATGGCCAAGACGGTGGATTCGAACCGCTCCGCGATCGCCTTTCGGCGGCTCGAGAGTTCGAATGCCGACCGGAACTGCTGCTCCATGAGGCGGAACTTCCGATCCCGTTCCTCGGACTGGGGCTGATCCGACAACTCCGCCATCCTCGCCTTGATCTTGTCCGGCTCTTCGAATCCCATCCCCTGTTCGAAGTCGTTCAGGGTCTTGGCCAGGTCGAGGGATCGGGTATACAGATCTTCGGTCGTTTGGACGATGTCCGGCAACAGCTCGCGGTCGGTGGGCGAGAGTCGCTGCATCATCGAGAGAATCGCGCCCCGATCGCCGTGGACCTGTTTGATCCGTTCGAAATAGGCCCCGTATTCGGCTTCTCGCGGCGGCGTCAGGGCCCGGCGGGCCTTGCCCTTGGAGGTGCCGGCCTCGATCGCGTCATGCGCCGGCGGCCGGTTCAATACATCCCGCCAGCTGTAGCCGGCCTGCCAGAGTTGGGCGTAGCTCTTGAGGAGCGGGATCCCCATCCCCCCGGCGACGAACAAGAACCACGGCCCATCGAGGCCGGTGGCGATGTTGAGCAGCAAGCAACCGCCGCTCACCGCGGCCCACCGCGCAAACTGATCGCGGACTTTCTGGACGATTCTGGGCTCGCCGGTGTCGTGCATCGGCGGTGCCTCATCCTCGGAGGTTCGCCGGACCCACTCACCCCGGTCGTTTCGGATCCATTGCCCGCCGGCCAAGGAGGCCGACCGCCCTGGGGCCCCAGGACGGGGCGCCATCGGCGCTCGCGGAGCCCGGGGCGCCGGCGGCGCCGCAAGCCCCCGGGATCTGGCCCGGTCGGTTGCCGAGGTTCGCGGGCGGGTGCCGGTGGACGCCGGGTTTCGGGGCGCCACCGCTGCCCGAACACCAGTCGACGTGGGACGATAGGAGCCCACCGTTCGGCTCTCCAGTCCCCGCCGCAGGCCATCGGCCGTGGGCCACCGGTTCTCCGGGTCTTTCTCGAGACACCGGGCCACGGCCAATGACAAATCCTCGGGAATATCGGGGCGGGTCAAGTGCAGCACCGGGGCCGGCTCGGTAATCTGCTTCATGAGAATGCCGGCCACGGTCGGCGCATTGAAGGGCAATTCGCCCGTCAACATCTGGTACGTGACCACGCCCAGGCTGTAGAGGTCGGACCGTCCGTCAATCTCCCGCTCGCCCGCCGCCTGTTCGGGGCTCATGAACTGCGGCGTGCCGATCGCGACACCCACGCCGGTCAGCGTGGCGCCCGACGTGCCGGACAGGGCCTTCGCGATTCCGAAATCCGTCACCATCACCCGGCCTCGGGTACCTTCGAGGAGGATGTTGTCCGGTTTGATGTCGCGATGAATGATCGACAGGCTGTGGGCGGCCGATAAGGCGTCGGCCGTTTCCTTCATGATTCGGCGCGCCTCGTCCGGCGGAAGTTTGCCGCGCCGTTTGATCCGTCCGCCCAGCGATTCTCCCTCGACGTAGCCCATGACGAAATACACCAAGCCCGCGCCGTTACCGACGTCGTGAATCGGCACGATGTTGGGATGGGAGAGTCGGGCCGCGGTCTGAGCCTCGCGGGTAAACCGTTCGCGAATGTCTTTCTGATACGCGAGTTCGGGCGGCAATACTTTGATCGCGACCCGTCGCTGAAGCCGTTCGTCGCGGGCTCGGTACACCACACCCATTCCGCCTCGGCCGATTTCTCCTTCAATCGTATAGGCTTCGCCTAAGGCTTCTTTCAGCCTTTGGGCAAGAGGGCGGTCGTGGGGATCGTTTGGTTCAGTCATTCCAGCGAGCGCGTTCCCGTCGTCGAAACGTTGTTGCCGCAACAGCTTACCAATTTCGCTACAGGAGCGCCAGAGCACAACCTGTTCGCCCTTAAGGGAGGCCCGCCAAACTGGCACATTCCGGAGTCAGCCCGCCCCGGATAGGCAGGGTTCATACCACCCCAATCCGAGCCGTCGGCTCCATTTTTCGCGGGCTAAATCAATCCCCCCCAACACGATACCGCCCTCCGCAACCGCCATGGCACAGCGCTCGCTTCTACTCCGCTCGAGCGCCGAGTGCCGAGCGCCGAGTGCCGAGCCCCGAGGGATCAATGACCGACCGAATCACCCTTCCAGTTCTCCCCCTGCGCGAACTGGTGCTATTTCCCGGCGTCACCACCCCGATCGGCGCCGGCCGGCCCGGGACCGTCCGGGCCATTGAAGCCGCGATGGCGACGCCCGACAAATTGATTCTGACCCTGTGCCAGCGCGAAAACACCGAGCAGGTGAACACCGAAGGCCTGTACACCATCGGAACGATCGCCCGGATCATCCAGGTGCAGCGCGGGCTCTCAGGGATGCAGGTACTCCTGCAGGGGGAACGCCGGGCCATTGCCCTCCACTTGACCGAACGCGATGGCGCCCTCGAGGCCATTGCCGTCGACGCCGAGGAGTTGGCGCCCCTCAATGCCGAAGACGCCGCCTTCGTCGGGCTCTACCGGGAAGTCCGCCAACGGGCCGCCGAGTTGGGTCACAAGTCCGGGCTTCCCGAGGAAGTCGTGCAGCAGGTGCTGTCGAGCACCAACGAACCGGGCCGTTTTGCGGACCTGGTGGCCGGCTACATCGACGTCCCGGCCACCCAGCGCCAAGCCCTGCTCGAGACCCTGTCCGTCGAAGAGCGACTTCGCCGGGTCCTGGTGCAGGTGCAACGCCAGATCACCGTGCTCGATGCCCAAGAAGAGATCAAATCGCAGGTGCAAGAAGAACTCGGCGAGCGGCAACGCGAAATGGTCCTCCGCGAGCAGCTGAAACAGATCCGCAAGGAGCTTGGCGAAGAGGACGAGGCCGATGAGCTCGAAGAGCTTCGCACCAAGTTGCAATCCCTCGAGCTGCCGCCGGAGGCCCGCAAAGAGGTTGACCGCGAGCTCGCCCGGTTGCAACGGATCGGCCGCGAGTCGATGGAGACCCAGGTCATCCGGAACTACCTGGAGACCGTGGCGGAATTGCCCTGGAGCAACCGGACCGACGAACACCTCGACCTCAAGGCCGCGGCCGACATTCTCGAGGCCGATCACTACGCCCTCGGCGACGTGAAAGACCGGGTCCTCGAGTTTCTCGCGGTCCGGCAGCTCAAACAGGCCGAAGAGACAGCGTCGTCGGCCGAGACGGCAGCGCGCGAAGTGAAACTCGATGAGGCCGAGTCAACCGGCGTCACCATGACCGGCGAGTTCGAGCCGGCCAAGCTGGCCCCGAAAGCCGCAGTGCCAGGGAACACCGACGAGAAGGCCCGGGGACCGATTCTGCTGTTCATCGGCCCCCCCGGCGTCGGCAAGACGTCCGTGGCGAAGTCGATCGCCCGCTCGATGGGCCGAAAATACGTCAGAATTTCGCTGGGCGGCGCCCGGGACGAGGCCGACATTCGGGGTCACCGCCGAACCTACATCGGTGCGATGCCCGGCCGGATCATCCAAGGCCTCAAGCAGGCCGGCACCAAGAACCCGGTCTTCCTGCTCGACGAAGTCGATAAGCTCGGCGTCTCCTTCCAGGGCGACCCAGCCTCGGCCCTGCTCGAGGTCCTCGATCCGGCGCAGAACGACAGCTTCGTCGATCACTATCTCGGCGTCCCGTTCGACTTGTCCGAAGTCCTGTTCATCTGCACGGCGAACTTCGTCCAGAACATCCCGGGTCCGTTGCTCGACCGCATGGAAAGCGTGGAGTTCTCCGGGTACACCGAGGGCGAGAAGCGGATCATCGCGCAGAAGTACCTGATTCCCCGCCAGCTCGAGGAGAACGGCCTGGCCGGCAAGAGCGTGACCTTGGCCGACGAGGCCCTGAAGGACGTCATCAGCGAGTACACCCGGGAATCCGGCGTCCGGCAGCTCGAACGGGAGATCGGCAAGCTGTCCCGGAAGGTGGCCCGGAAAATCGCCGCGGGCGACATTGCCGGCCCCGTGATCGTGACTAAGGAGATGGTCGATGACTTCCTCGGCCGCCCCCGGGTTCACCCCGAGAAGATGGCGGGAGAAGATCAGGTCGGTGTCGCCACCGGGATGTATTACACGCCGGTCGGGGGGGACATCATGTTCGTGGAAGCCTCCACGATGCGCGGCAAGGGTGAACTCGTATTGACCGGACAGCTCGGCGACATCATGAAGGAATCGGCGCGAGCGGCGTGGACCTATTCGCGGTCCCATGCGGCGGGGCTCCGGATCCCGGATGAGATGTTCGATCGCGATCTCCACATCCACGTCCCCGCGGGCGCGATTCCCAAGGACGGGCCGTCCGCCGGGATCACGATGGCCACGGCTTTGGTGTCGGCGCTCTCGGGGCGGCCGGCCCGACACGACATCGCGATGACCGGCGAGATTACCTTGAGAGGCCGGGTGCTGCCGATCGGCGGGCTCAAGGAGAAGATTCTCGGCGCCACCCGCGCCGGCATCTTCACGGTCATCATCCCGAAGGACAACGAGGCCGACTTGGTGGATTTGCCCGAGGAAATTCGGAAGAAAGTGACCATCCATCCGGTCACCGAACTCGGCGAAGTACTGGCGCTGACGCTCCGGGGCGCGTCGTTCAAGGAGGGACGGCTCCTCTTTGGAGATGATAACCCGCGCGACGTGACGCCGTTATCGGTGAGCTACCCGCACTAACCGGCCACCACGACCTGATCGCGTCCGGAACGCTTGGCGGTGTTCAGGGCGCGATCGGCGGCCCGGAAGAGTTCTTCCGCGGTGGTGCCATGGTCCGGGTAGCAGGCCACTCCGGCACTTAACCGAACCGTGACCGACGAGGCCCCAAGCGGGCACGGCGTGCCGCTGACCGCCGCGCGGGCCTTCTCGGCAACCCGAGCGGCGTCGTCCACGAGGCACCGGCGCACCAGGATGCCGAACTCCTCGCCCCCCATCCGCGCGACCGGATCGCTCGACCGCACCGCGCCCGTCAATGCCCTCGCCACCTGGGTCAGCACGGTGTCCCCGGCTCCCGAACCGTATTGCTCGTTGACCCGGCGAAAATGGTCGAGATCGAACATCAGAAAACCGACCGACTCATGGACTCGTCGAGCGGCGCTCACGGCCCGCTGCAATTCCTCGTGGATCGCTTCGTGGTTGAGCAGGCCGGTCAGGTCATCGCGATGCGCCATGGCCCGGATGGCCCGGTTCCGCTCGACCCGCGCCAACAACGCCTGGGCCACGAAGGCCGGAGCCGCCGTTTTCAGCAAGACGTCGTCGGCGCCGGCCCGGATCGCGGCGAGCCGGTCGTCGTCCGACATTTGGGCCGCGTAGACCACCACCGGGGTGAGTCGGAAATTTGACTGGCTCCGCACCCAGCGGATCAGAGCCGGCGCCGTCGTGTCGGCCAAGCGCCATTCCGTGACGATCAGGTCCCATGCCTCGTGCTCGAGCGCGGCGCGGGCGGCGTTGCCCCCGGCCACCAGCGTGGCCCGGACCGCCGCGCCATCGAGCGCGTTGATCACAGTCCGGGTAGCGCCGGCGTCGTCGCCGTCGACCAGGAGGATCGACCGGGGTGCCGTCGCGGCCCGACCCAGGGTCCGAACGAAGCTCAGGAGCTCGGATTCGACGTTGGCCAAGGCGATGATCGCGTCCAAGTTCGCATACGGCTTGGCCAGCGGATCGACCCGCGAGGACGGGGCAACCAACACGACCGAAGGTGGGCGCGCCGGTCCGGGGGAGGCCCAGGCCCCGATGACCGCGGCGAGATCGACTTCGCTGCCACCGAGGATCACGGCCACGTCGGGCCGGGCGGAGACCGGAATGTCCTTCGGGGCGAGGTCGAGCGGCTTTCGCTGCACGGCATACTGGGCATCGGACAGGGTCGCCTCGACGTGGTCGGCGAGGTCGCCTGAGGCACCGAGCAGCAGGGCTTGCCATCCGAAGGCCCGGGGCTTGGGTTGCCCCATTTGGGGAAGCCCGAGCGCCGCGGCGCCCTGATCGAAAATGGCCGCCAATTCCGAGATGGCCGCCTCGAGATGGGCGACACCAGCGGCATCCGGCTCGGGGTTCGCGACGATCCATCGCTCGGCGGTCCGGGCCAGGCCGCTGATGTCGGGAAAGCCGTAGCTCCCCCCGGACCCGGCCAAGCGATGAAACCGGACCTTGAGCGAGTTGGCGGCACCTCCCTCGCCGGCCCCGAACGCGGCGAGGTCTTTCCGGAGTTCGCTGAGCCGGGCCGGCGCCTCGGCGAGATACTCGCGCCGGAGTTCCTCGAAGAACTCAGCCGCCCCGCTCACCGCGGGGATCGAAACGACTGGATGATGGTTCGAGTGGCGGCGATGAACACCGGGTCGGTGCCCCAGTGCCCCCCGACCTGATCGCCGGTCCGGCCCGCGAGGATTGCTCCCCGGTCGTCGACGACGAACAGGATCGGCTCGCCCGGCCAAGCCGTTCCTTCCCGGATCAGCTCGACGGTGGCAAACGGAAGTTCGACCGGGGCCGGCGCCAACAACACGATCCCGACGCCCGTCGCGCTGGCCTTCCGAAGAGCTGGGATGAGGGCGGGGTAGCCGTCGGCCGGAATCACCAGCGCGACGCTTTGCTGGGCCCGGGCAATTTCGTGGGAGAGCAGTTGGAGCGCGCCCCGGGCCGAGGTGAGTTCCACCAGGGTCGGACTGGGCGGAACCGAAATCTCCGCGAGCACCAAGGACAGTGTCTCCAGAGATTGCCCTTGGGAGTCGATGATCCGCGCCACCAGCGTGGCCGGCGGTTCGGGACGATACCGCTTCGGCCGCCCTTCCTCGACTCGGGCCGCGCCCTTCTGAACCAAACCCTCTAACGCGCTGTAGGCATTGGCCCGTGCCAAACCGGCCGATCGGGCAATCGCGTAGCCCGTCCCCGGCCCTCCGCGGATCAACGTCTCGTAGATCAGGCTCTCGGTCGGCGTGAATCCAAATCCGGTGAGGTCGAGCGACGCCATCGGTTCGTCAGACGAGATCGAGCTGCCAACCGAGCAGCTTGGCGATCAAGGCGAGCCGGAACGTGACGTCGACCGACCGGGATTCGGGCTCTTTGGCCTCTGGGTGCAGCGGGTACCAGTGATAGGTGATCTTATGGGTGGGTTTCGGTTGGGCTTTGAGCCCCTTCGGCTGCCACACCCCGTGCTGATCGCACTCGGACAACAGCCGGGTCAGAACCTTGGTCGCGACCGGAGCCGTATGGAGCGCACCGAGCCGGGCCAGCAACTCGATCGTATAGAGCGCGAGCGGAATGTCCTTGGCGTTGCCCTTGCTGTCGGCCTCGATCGGGTCGCCGAGTAGGAGGTGATCCGACTTGACCGTCTTCTTGCCGACCATCAGGGCAAACGCCTTCTTCGGGGCGGACTCCGCCAAATACTGCCCCAGCCGCTCCGTGAAGCCGGCCCGTTCCCGTTGGAGATTGGGCAGGGCGGCAATCATCGCGACGGAGTACCAGGTCGGGGGATGCGCCTCCGGCGAGAGAATCACTTTGCCGGCGGATTTGACGAACGGCTTGTCGGCCAACGGGCTCCGCAGGAACTGCGAAACGTTCGAAGCTACTTTGTGGGCCGCACCCCGGATCCGGGGATCTTCCTGATAACCCACCTCGGCCAACGCAGCAGTTGCCGCTTCCCGGTATTGCTCCCGGATCGATTCAATGGCCGCCGGTCCCTCTTTCAAGAACTTGGCGTTCTCGAACAGCAGGGCCGGATCTTCATCTCGCGACAAGAGTCGGAAGAAGATCCGTTCCGACAGCTTGAATGGCCGGCCGGTTCGGGGGTAGCCGAGCTGCATCAGCCGGCGATGCTGCGCCACGGTCCCGATGTCCTTGATGCCGTCCTTGGCCGATGGGGCCAGAGCCAAGAGGTTGCCGCCCCAGAGGCCGGAATCCTTCTGTTTCTTGACCAAGGCCTGGACGGTCTTGGTGTTCTGGACCGACAATGCCAATCCCTCCAAGGCCTCGGCGGTAACCGATGCCGGAGGGGCAAACTCTTGGTAGGAGCGGAGTTTGACCGTCTCATTCCCGTGCTGCAGCAGCCAGCCGAGAGGGACTCGATGATGGGTAGGAAGTTCCAGAAGACGCTCCCGCGCGGAATGGGTCTAGGTGGAGCGAAAACGGCGCGAAATTAGTAGTTGCGACCAGGAAATACTAGTGGGGTGCGGCTCAGGCGCAACTGGGGTGACCGGAGAAGTTGAGGATCAACGACGTAACCGTATCAGGCGTCTCAACTTGTGGGCGATGAAGGGCCCCGGAAAGGGCCGCCATCCGGCCGCAGGGGAGCAGGGCGAGGACGCTATCGGCCAATGGGTAGGGGATCACGGGATCGAGGGTACCCCAGATCAGCAAGACCGGCTGCCGAATCTCGGCGAACCTGGTCCGGAGCGACCGGAAGTCGAAGTCGTCCAATATTCGAGCGGCGGCGCGCCGGTACCTGGGATCGGTCATCAGGGAGTAGGCGGCGGCGGAATCGGGTTCCCCGAGCCATTCATCGTCGTGCTCCGGCAGCAGCATGGCCCGACTGGCAAGGTACCAGCCGATGGCGGTGGCCTTCTCGGGGCTGATGGTATCCGCGATACCGGCTAGCCCAAGCCCATAGCCGGCCGGTGCGATCAGCACGGCCGCGGCGATTCGGTCCGGGCGGCTCAACGCCAGGGAGGCGGCCAGCTGTCCCCCCATCGAGTGCCCCACCACGATCACCGGACCGTGGGTCCAGCGGTCGAGAAATCCGCTCAGCCGCGCGGTCATCGAGTCCACCAGATAGGGTGCATCCGGTTTGCCGCTGCCGCCGAAGCCGGGGAGATCGACGGCCACGACTCGATAGCGGGCGGCGAGCGGGTCCACCAAGGCCCTCCAGGTGAACAGCGACTCCCCGAACCCGTGAATCAAGAACAGGGTCGTATCGCCCCGGCCCGCCCGAAGCGTGCGGAGGGGGACGCCGGCGGCGTCGAGCCACTCGGCCTGGTGGACCGGCCGGCTCGTCCGCGGTCGATCGAGCATCACGGCCAGCCCGAGCAGTGCCGGCACCAGGACCCACCAGAGCGAGCGTTTCACTGCGGTGGACATTCGAGGAAGGTGATTGGCGCCGGTGATCGAACCAAGATCTCGCTGGTCAGAATGAATGTGGTTGGGGACGCCCAGGCGATTCCTTCGCCTTGGGGCTCCAAGCCGCCGATCTCGCACACCCCGGCCGGCCGGTCAGGCAGCCACCGCGACTCCGAGGTCCGGGTGAACAGGTAGATCTCGCGGTAGGTCCGCACCGCCAATGTGGCGCCGTCGGCGGACAAGGCGGCGTCGGTCACCAATCGGGTGTGGATGATGCTCGGGGTGATCGGCACGGTCCAGACCGGTCGGGCCACCGTCCGGCCGTCGGCCCATGCCGATGCCGGAATCCAGAAGGCGGTCACGACCGACTCCCGCCCTTTCGTGAGGATGGCGACGTCACCGCTATCCGTGACCACCAGGGCCTCGGCGTCGCGGGGCCCATCCGGGTACCGAACCACGAGCGAGTCGAGCACGGTGGCCCGGTGGGCCGCGAGATCCTGCCGGTCGGGCTCGACGGTTCGATAGATCGTTACCGAAGGCCTGCTGGTGCTGTTGTCCCCGATGTCCGCGACATACAGGCACCAGGACGGCCCGCAGGGACCGGCCGAGATTGCCTCCCAATCGACGTTGGTGCTGCCGCGGAGATCAACGAATCCGATCCGGTCGCCGGTCGAATCGAACGAGAACAAACTGGGTGCGTTTCCCGAATCGTTCAGGGTCCAGAACCGGCCCGGCATGGTCCGGCTGGCGATGACCCCGGAGCTTTCACCGACCGGCCAATCCCCAAACGCACCGGGTTGGCGGACCTGCTTTGGCTGTCGCTCCTGGCTCACCGGCAATTGGCCGCCGCAGCCGGCCAATAAGGCCAGCAGCCCGGCTCGCCCGCACCTCGTCACAGACCGAACACGATCAGGGTCCCGCCGCGGTTACTGATCTCCGTCACCTTCGGAAACGCTCCGTTGGCGCCCAGCCCGATCCAGCCGCCCAGACCGGCCAGGATCGCGACATACTGTTTGCCATCCGGACCGACGTAGCTGATCGGGCTGCCGACGATGCCCGAGGGGGTCTTGAACCGCCAGAGTTCGACCCCGGTCTTCGCGTCGACTGCCTTGAACCACCCGTCCATGGTTCCGTAGAACACCAGGCCGCCGGCGGTGCTGAGCATGCCCCCCGTGATGGGGTACGTCTCCTGGGCCTGCCATGCCACCGACCCCGTGGCGGCGTCCCAGGCAATCACCCGGCCTCGATTCGGCCCCGGGGCGGAGGCCATCTTGATGATCGCACCCCCGTAGGGTTTTCCGGGCGTGAACGTCGCGGGGGGAACTGGGGTGAGGTCCATGCAGAGATTGCCGACCGGCACGAAGAACAACCCGGCGCCCGGAGCATAACTCGCGGGGTTTTGACCCTTGGTCCCAACCGCGGCGGGACAGATTCCAGCCGTGACCCCGGCCTTCTGGGCGTACCGCGGGTCGACCACCGGCTGCCCGGTGCCGAGGTCGATCCGGGAAGTCCAGTTGGCCGGGCCGAACCGTTCCGCCAGGAGGACTCGGCCGCTGGCCCGGTCGATGGTATAGGCAAACCCGTTTCGGTCGAAGTGCACCAATGCCTTGACCGGGTTCCCCGCCAGGGTGAGATCGGCGAGAATGTTTTCGTTCGAGGCGGCGTACCCCCATTGGTCGTGCGGGGTGACCTGATAGGCCCATCGGACCTTGCCGGTGGCGGCTTCGCGGGCAAAGATCGTGGCACTCCACTTGTTGTCGCCGGGCCGGATCGAGGCGTTGGAGGTCCCCGGCTGGTCGGTGCCGTAGTAGATCAGGTCGAGGTCGGGATCGTATGAGATCCATCCGGAGGCCGTGGCGCCACCCCGGGTCCATTCGGTGCCGGGCCAACTGGACATGCCGAGGTCGCGGCCGCGGTGCGAGGGATACTGCACGTTAGGCTCGCCGTCGATCAGGACGTCGGCATCCGGTCCGGTGTGGTAGGCGCGCCAGACCAGCTTGCCGGTCGCCGCCGCATAGGCCGTCAGGGTGCCGCGAATCCCGAATTCCGCCCCGCCGGTTCCGACGATCACCAGGTCTTTGACGACGAGTGGCGCCGCTGACATCGTGGCTCCCGACCGCCCGTCCGCGTTCTTGATCCGCCAAAGCTCCTTGCCGGTCTTGGCATCGAGGGCCGCCAATTCGCCGTGGAGCAACGGCACGAAGAGCGTGCCGCTCGGGTGGTAGGCCAGGCCTCGGCTTCCGGCGTCACAGCATCCGGTGGGAGGAACGGCTCGGGCCACGGCCGCGGACACCGTGTAGGTCCACAGCACCGGAGCTCCCGGTTTGCCGAGATCGAGCGCGAACACCGCGTTCGGAAATGGGGAATGGAGATACATGATCGAGCCGACCACCAGCGGGCTGCCCTCGTGGGCGCCGAGGAGGCCGGTGCTGAATGACCAAGCCGCTTTGAGACCGGCCACGTTTTGGGGTGTGAGCTGAACCAGCGAACTGTGACGGGTCGAGGCGTAATCGTGGCCCGGCAGCTGCCATTCGCCGGCGGGCACCGTAGCAGGCCAACCGTCGGGAGCCGATGGGCGCTGGCCGACCGCCGGTGTCCAGGCTCCGGCCAGCAAGGTGCCGACGATCAGTCTGGCTTTTTGGCGGGGCATCCGACCGGGTCGACCGACGTGCCTTTTGGAGTGGTGGGGCACCGGTCGATGCCGTCGAAGACCCCGTCGCCATCGAAGTCGGATGGGCAACCGCGTCCATCAGTCAGGGCCCCCCGCGGTGTATCGGGGCACCGATCGCGACGATTGCTGATGCCGTCGCCGTCGGCGTCCGGACCGGACCCGGCGCTGCTTCGGCCACCGCTCGATGTCAGAAACGTGAGCCCGGCGCTCGCCCCGAACGAGGTGTACTGGTATGCCGATCGGTTCCGGATCATCCCCTCGGCCCGCAGTTGCACCGTCGCCGTGAGGGGAGCCCGGAAGCCGGCCGCGACGATGACGGCGCCGTGGGAATAGCAGTAGGGCGCCACCCCGATGGCACAGTTCGGCCGGAGCTTACCGTACCCGCCGCGGAGGTAGGTACTTCCGGTTCCAACCGGGATGTTGTAAACCAGGCTTCCTGCGGCGTGGACCAGTTGCAGGCTCGTTCCGGAAATCGACTGGCGGAGGCTCGTGACATCCATCTGGCCCTCGAGCTCAAAGTGCATCGGCAACCAGATCCCGAACCGGGCGCCGGCACCAACGCCACTCAGTCCATCGAGCGTCGTCGTCTTATTGTGCCAGACACCGAGGGCGGATACCTCGACCGTACCGGCCGTTTGGGCCGACGCGTTTCCAGTCGCCACCGCCAGGAGACCTGCCGCAAGGAGCTTGGACCGAGCACGCATATCGTTATAAATAGGCCACTTACTTAGGGTTTGACAAGCGGCTAGGATAGTCAAGAGCGGCGGTACCCCACTCCTCGGAGAAATTTCGATGCACGTTTCGATCCAGTACTGTGTTCAGTGAAATTACGAACCCCGAGCCGCCAGGCTGGCGGCTGAGCTCAAGGACGCGTTCCCCACAGTCGAGATCAAGATGCTGCCCTCCTCCGGCGGCGTCTTCGAAGTGACCGTGGATCAGGTCATGGTGTTTTCGAAGAAGGCCCTCCGACGGCATGCCGAGCCGGGTGAGGTCGTCGGGCTGATCCGGAGCAAGAAACCCGCGGTTTAGGAAGGCCCAACGATGCGGATTGCGATCTCGACCGGAGGTGGCGACGCCCCCGGACTGAATGCCGTGATTCGGGCCGTGGTGCTCTCCGCCCATCAACGAGGGTGGGAGTGTTTCGGGATCCGGCGCGGGTACGAAGGACTCTTTGTCCGGGGAGCCGGCCACTCGTTTGCCTACGGGCTTCCCTATGAGGGGCTCGATCGCCGTCGGGGCGACCCGAAGGGCGGCCTGATTCCGCTCGGTCCCGATCAGGTTCGGGGCATCACTCACCTGGGGGGGACCATCCTCGGGACCACGAATCGGGGGAATCCGTTTCATTGGCCTACCCGGGTGGCGGACGGATCGATCCAGGTGATCGATCGGTCCACCGAGTTGCTCCAGTCGTTCCGCACCTTTCAGCTCGATGCGTTGGTGGCGATCGGCGGCGATGGGAGCCTGACGATCGCCCACGACCTGTGCAAGAAGGGCATTCCGGTCGTCGGAGTGCCGAAGACGATCGACAATGACGTCGCGGGGACCGAGACGACATTCGGGTTCGACACGGCCGTCGCGACGGCCACCGACGCGCTCGACAAACTCCACACCACGGCGGAAAGCCACGATCGGGTCTTCGTCGTTGAGTTGATGGGACGGAACGCGGGCTGGATTTCGCTGCACAGCGGGGTGTCCGGCAGCGCGGACGTCATTCTGATTCCGGAGATCCCGTTCGACATCGAGAAGGTCTGCCAGAAGATCCGAGACCGCGAAGCCACTGGTCGCCACTTCTCGATGATCGTCGTGGCCGAGGGGGCCCGGCCGAAGAATGGCAGCGTGGCCCTGCTCGAAACGGCCAAAACCGGCTCAGTGGAACGGCTGGGCGGGATTGCGGCGCAGCTGGCCGCCACCATTGCCGAGCGGACCGGCAAGGAAACCAGGAGTCTGGTGCTCGGGCATCTCCAGCGCGGGGGTTCACCCACGACCTTCGATCGTTTGCTGGCGCTCCGGTTCGGCTCGGCGGCCGTGCGGGCCATTGCTGACGGCGACTTTGGCTCGGTGGTGGTCTACACCCCGCCGACCATCAGCCGGCGCCGGATCAGTGAGATCATGGGAAAACAAAAGCTGGTACCCGTCGACAGCGGCGTCATCCTGACCGCCCGGAGCCTCGGCGTTTCCTTCGGAGACTAGTCCGGTTTGACGATCGGAACGGCCGGACCGGCCAGCGCGGACTCGGGACCCGGCTTCCACCCGATGTGCCGCTCGATCAACATGGCGACTTCAAGGTCCAGAGCGGTAATCCCCCCGGCACTGTGGGTCGACAACGATACGGTGACCCGAGGCCAAGTGATCAAGACGTCGGCGTGATGGTCGGCGGCTTCGCAAATGAACCCGATCGCGTTCGCCACTAACATCGACCCGCGCCACCCGTCCGTCGGAAAGATTCGCTGAATGACTCCGCCGTTGTGCCGCCATCCGGGGAGGGCGGCCAAGCCGGCGGCAACGTCTGAGGGCGTAAGGGCGGGTAGCGCCATGGTGATCCTCGCTCAGGAAAGGTTCAGCCGGTACCGGCCGCTCTGACCGGGACTTTCCTCGACATCGACCAACACCGACGCGAGACCGGCCACCCCTTCGAGGGCCAACCCATCTCGGACCGCGAGCGCCAGATATTCGGCCAGTAACTCGGCGGTCGTGTCGGAAACCGGTACGATCGCCACGTGAGCGCTCGGAAACTGGAACCGGCGAACCCCCCGGTATTGGACCACGGTGGCATCGCCCTCCGTGCCGATCACGACGGCCGGGTTGGCCGCGGGCACGAGGACCTTGTGGTCGATCCGGTCGATCACCGGTCGCAAGACCTTCTTGACCACGGCGAAGTCGACCACGAAACCGGTGGTCCGGTCGACCGGGCCCTCGACCAGCACGGTGACGACGTAGTTGTGCCCGTGAAGGGATTCGCACTTGTGATCAGGGATCGTCAAGAAGTGTGCGGCGGAGAAGGTCAGATAGTCCTTCGACACCGAGACCGAGAAGTGTCCCTTCGCCGGATCAGCTGCCATATTCGGCCCGGAGCTCCTTCTTGAGGACTTTACCCAATGCATTCCGAGGGAAACTCTCTCGGAGCCGGACCCCGGCTACCCGTTGGTGTTTCCCGACCCGCCCGTTGATCCACTGTTTGATCGCCTCGAGATCGGGAGTGGCACCAGGCCGCGGGATGATCAGGGCCAGTGGTACTTCGTCCCATCGCGGGTCGGGAATCCCGATGACCGTGACGTCCGCCACGTCGGGATGCTGCGCGGCGACTTCTTCAATGTCTCTCGGATACACGTTGAACGCGCCCGACAAAATCATGTCCTTCTTGCGGTCGAGGATGTAGAGGAATCCGTCGTCGTCCAATTTGCCGATGTCGCCGGACTTGAGATAGGTCCGCCCGTCACTTGCCGTCCAGATCGCCTCAGCCGTGGCATCCGGGCGATTGTGATAGCCTTTCATCAGCCCGGCACCCCAACCGATGATTTCGCCGATCTGGCCCCGGGGTAACTCGTTCCCGGCGTCGTCGATGATCCGAATGTCGCTACCCAGGCCTGGGGTGCCGACCGAATCGGCCTTGCGGAGGACATCCTCGGGGCGGAGGATCGTGTTGATGCCTTCCGTGAGCCCGTAGAGCTCCAGGAGAACCGGCGCCATCTCGGCCATGACCCGGCGCTTCAAATCGGTCCGAAGGGTGGAGCCGACCGACGAGAGCAACCGCAACGAACTCAAGTCGGCCGTTGGCACGTCGGGGTGCGCCAACACGGCTTGATACTGAGGCGGGACCATCAGCGTATGGGTGATCCGCTCCTTCGCGATCAACCGGAGGAACTCGCCCGGGTCGAACTTCGGCATGATGACCAGCCGGCCGTGCACCAGCAAGGTCGGGAGGAACATGATCCAGGTGCCGTTGCTGTAGAGCGGCGTGGTCACCAAGGTGACCGACTCGGTCGTAAACCGGAACTCGACGCTCAGGCCGAGGGCGAAATTGGCCCGGTTGTAATGGGTGTGAACGATGCCCTTCGGCGTACCGGTGGTCCCCGAGCTGTAGATGATCACGCATTCGTCGGCAACACCGATCCTGACGGACGGGGGTTCAGTCGATTGGCCATCACGCCACGGGCCATAGGCGGTCCAACCCGGCGCCTCGAAGCCGACGGAGTACCGCCGGGTCGCCAGCTCCGGCAGGGCCACGAGTTCGGGCTCGATGACGCCGTCGAAGCTCGCACTGACGAAGATCGCCCGGGCGCCACTGTCCGCGACCATCCGGCCAAGCGCCGAGGCCGGGGCGAGGAGCGAGAGCGGCACCACGACCCCGCCGGCCCGGCCGATTGCCAAGATGATCTCCACCATGTCCGGGCTGTTGCTGGTCAGGATCGCGACCTTGTCACCCTTGGCGAGCCCGGCGAGGAGCAACCCGTTGGCCACCTGGCTGACGCGGCGATCGAGCCTCTCCCAGGTCAGGCGGGTTTCCCCGCAGACCACCGCCTCCCGATCCGGGTAGAACGTCGCGTTGCTCCGGAGAATGTCGGACAGGGAGGCCACCGGCAACTGGTCGAACGACTCCACTATGCGTCTCCTAAGGTCTCAGGTTGCCAAGTCTTGCGGGCCTCGGCGGCGAGCCGGAACGGCTTCAGCGTGACGAGGAAGGTGATCGCCGCGGCGAGCAGCCCGACGACGGTGACGGTGAGGAGTGAACTCCCGATCCGCATCTCGTCCTTGAATCCGTAGTCGGTGAGCCACGCGACGAAGAACGGACCCAATGTCTGCCCGACCAGGTTGATCACGAACAGATAGAGTGCCGAGGTCTGCGCCCGCATCGGCACCGGGGAAATTTCCTGAATGCCGGCCGCCGCCGCGCCGAATCCGAACGACGCGAAGAAGGTCGACGGAATCAACGCCCACTCCATGACCCCGGTCGGGGCGAGCAGGAACAGGAAACCGGCCAGCAGCTCTCCGGTCAGCCCGATCAAGCCGATTCGGATCTTGGCGTCTGCGTATCCCCTGCGGGCGATGTAGTCGCCAAGCCAACCGCCCGCCACGACACCGGCGACTCCGAAGGTGGCGGTCCAGAGCCCATAGTAGAGGCCGACATGCTGAGGGGTCCAGCCATGGACCCGCTGGAGCCAAGTCGGCACCCAATAGGCCCAACCGTAGTTGACCATCGCGATGAAGGCGAAGCCGAGGTTGTGGCCCAGGAACGCGCGGCGGTGAAGCTTGATGTACCGGACCACTTCGTCCAACGGCAAGGCCTTGGCGGAACTGCCGCCACTCATGGCCCCCCTGGTTGGCTCACGGAGGGTTCCGACCCACAGCGCAAGCAGGAGTCCGGGCAACCCGACCATGAAGAACACCGCCTGCCAGGGCCTGACCTCCCCGACGAGCGGCACCGTCCACATCGTGGCTGTGGCCACCCGGCCGGTGACCCAGCCACCGAGCATCATCGCCAAGCCACTCCCGAGGTAGATCCCGAGGGAATAGACGCCGATTGCCGTGCCCAGACGGTCTTTCGGGAAGTAGTCGGCAATCATGGAGTAGGCCGGTGGCGAAAGCGCGGCCTCGCCGACCCCAACGCCCATCCGGGCCAGGAACAGTTGCCAGTAGTTTCGCGCCATGCCGCAGAGCGCGGTCATCACGCTCCACACCGCGATGCCCCACGCGATGATCCGGCGCCGGCTCGTCCGGTCGGCCAGCCGGCCGATCGGAAGCCCCAGGATGCTGTAGAACAACGCGAACGACAGACCCATCAACAGGCTCATCTGGGTGTCGCTGATGCCGAGATCGCGCCGGATGGCCGGCACCATCAGAGCCAAGATCTGCCGGTCGACGAAGGAGCACACGTACGCGACCATCAGCACGGCCACGACGTACCAGGCGTAGAGGGGCCGGTACGGGGTTTCGGAGGCCACCGGATCAGCCTCCAGCCACGAGTTTTCGGCCGATGATTTCTTTCATGATCTCGTTAGAGCCCCCGTAAATCATCGCCACCCGATTGTCGGTGTAGATCCGGGAGATCGGGTACTCCTGCATGTAGCCATAGCCGCCGAACAACTGGAGCCCCTTGTCCGCCACTCGTTGGGCCATTTCGGTGCACCACCATTTGGCCATGGAGGCTTTCTCGGTGGTCAAGACGCCCTGATTGAGATCGACGACGCAATCATCGACGAAGCTCCGTCCGACTTGGGTCTCGGTTTGCATCTCGGCCAACTCGAACCGGACATGTTGCAGGGCCGCCAGCTTGCCGCCGAAGGCCTCGCGCTCGCAACAATAGTCCCGGGTCAGCTGAACGGCCGCCTCCGCGCTCGCCACCGATCCGGCGGCGATCGTCAGACGCTCAACCGGAAGATTGTGCATCAAGTATCCGAAGCCCTTGCCTTCCTCACCCAGGAGGTTGGCGACCGGGACCCGGACGTCTCGAAAGAACAGCTCGGCTGTGTCCTGGGCGTGCTGGCCGATTTTCTCAAGGTTGCGACCCCGTTCGAAGCCCGCCATACCACGTTCCACCACCAACAAGCTGATCCCTTTGTGGCCCGCGGCCGGATTCGTTCGCGCCACGACGATGACCAAGTCGCTCAGAATCCCGTTGCTGATGAAGGTCTTCTGCCCGTTTACGACGTAGTGGTCACCCTGGCGAATCGCCGTGGTCTGAATGCCTTGCAGATCGCTTCCCGCCGCCGGCTCCGACATGGCGATGGCGGTGATGATCTCCCCGGAAACCGCCCCGGGTAGCCAGCGGCGCTTCTGCTCCGGTGAGCCGAGTTTCGTGAGATACGGCACCACGATGTCGGTATGAAGCGGGTAGCCAACCCCGGCCACTCCGGCCCGCGCCAGTTCCTCGGTGATGATCAGGTTGTACCGAAAGTCCGTAACGCCGCTGCCTCCGAACTCTTCCGGAACGTCCAGGCAAAGGAATCCCTGGCTTCCGGCCGCGGTCCAAGCTTGCCGCGAGACCATCCGGGCCTTTTCCCAATCGGAGTGATGCGGCACGACCTCCCTCGCCAGGAACGCCCGGAAACTGTCGCGAAACGACTCATGCTCCGATTCAAATAAGCGGCGCGGCACGGATCCCTCTGGTGGATGGGAGCAAATCGAGGACGTGGTAAGCTACCGACTTCGGTGAGTCGCAGCCAATGGCCTTCCGAATACCGCGACTGTCCCATCCAGGGGATGCGATCCGTCCAAAACCGGGGACACTCGCCCTCGGGCCTGTCAGTTTAACTAACTGTAAATCATCGACTTACCTCGATGGCACAAGCCTCGCATTCAACTGAGCCAGAGACGCTTCAACCGGAGGACACCATGTTCGCTCGCCGTATCGCTCTGTTCGTTGGATTGGCCGGCCTCGGCGCCGCTCAGTCCGGTTCCGCCCAGCGGGTTTCAGCTGACATTCATATCGGTTCCGGTCCCATCGATGGGGTGATCCGGATTGGCGATCGTCCGGACTACCGAATCTATGGACGTCCCCGGCGGGCCTATGCCGAGGTGGTTCGTCCGGTCCGACTGGTGGTTGAGCGGCGACATGGGTGGAATCCCAACCGGCATCGCAATGGCCGAATCGTCGTGGTGTTCTACGACCGCGACAGCGACCTCTACTTCGACCGGTATAGTCGGGGTCTTGAGGAGGTTCGGGTGTGTCAGGATGACCAGCGGTTCTACCGTTACGATGACTTCGATCGCTATGACCGGGATCGGCGATGGGGTAACGATGGGGGTCGGGGTGATCGCGACTGGAACGACCGGGGGCGCGACCGCGACCGGGACGATCGGGACGATCGGGACCGGTACCGCCGAAACGAAAAGAACCGAGACTGGTATTACGAGCGTAATGGGAACCGGGACGAAGACCGGTGGGAACGCGACCACCAGCACTAGGTAGGCATCTGGTAGTTAGGGTCAGCCAACCCTCCCTCTTTGAGCCCCCTTGCTCAAAATACCGGCTGACTCAGTAGACCCGAGGCTCCCAGCCGAGGGTTCAGACAACCCCGCGACGGCGGGGTTGTTTGTTTTTGGGGACTCGGCGCTCGGCGCTCGG
>JANMHX010000142.1:0-16254 GCA_031375485.1 Gemmatimonadota bacterium
CCGATCGCGAGCCGAACCTGGGCGGCGAGGATCCGGAATCGCTCGAACGCGAAACCGCCGCGCACGGCTGGTTCGAGCGCCCGCTCGAAGCTTGCGGCCGCGGAATCGGGAGCGCCTTCGGCCATGGCGATCAGTCCGAGATTGATCAGCGCGATGACCCGGTAGATCGCGGGCGTGCCGGCGCTGAGCGCGAGCGACCGCTCCACCTGGTCCCGCGCCGCCGGGACGTTGTTGGCCTTGAGGAGATATTCGGCGAGCGAATTGTGGGCGTACACCATCGACCCGGTATCGCCTAACGCCCGGGCCGCCGCCAGCGACTGGGTCATCAACTCGACGGCTTGGTCGATCCGGCCGGTGTAGGAGCGGAGCGCCGCCAGGTTGCTGATCAGGTAGCCGCCGGTCGAGGTGTCGGATACCCGGCGGGTGATGGCCAGGCCCTCCTCATATAACTCCGCGGCCTCGGTAAGGCGCCCGACGGCCGCGTATTCGACCCCCATGCTGTTGAGCGCTCCGGCCAGGGCGTGGGGTGAGCGGCCGTAGCGCCGCTCCAGTTCCAAGGCGCGCTCCGATTCCTGGACCGAGCGCCGGAACAGTCCGCGCCGGGAGTAGATGGTGCCGAGTTGGAAGTGGACTCGGGCTTGGAGGTCGCCGGCACCGAGCCGTTCCGCCAATCCTTGGGCCCGCTCGCAGTCGGCGATGGCCGGTTCCGACCGTCCGAGTCTCGACGAGAGCCCGCAGCGCATCAGGTAGGTCCAGGCTTGACGGGAGGAGTCCGACCCGGCGAGGAGGAAGGCGTCGCGGATCGCGGCTTCGCTGCTGTCGGTCCGGGCCAAGCGCATGAGGGTCTGAGCCCACCAGATCTGGGCTCGCCACCAGCCGGAGGTATCCCGTGCCAGCGCGAAGGAATCGCGGAGCCGCCGGTATTCCGGATGGGCCTTCGAGAATCGCCGCTCGTCCCGGAGGCTGTCGGCGGCGAAGAACGGGGACCGCGATACAGTGGGCCCGGGACCAGCTTTGCAGCCGGCGCCTAACAAAAGGACGGCGGCACCGGCGCGGAGCAGGGTGACCAGGGCGGGGCGCATCCGATCAGGGGGGATCGGCACGGGTGCGGAGGGCGATCAGCGGTGAGCGCGCCACCGGCCGGCGGAGCAGGTCGAAACCCTCGACGTCGAGGTAGAGGGTTGCCGCACCGCCGGCAGCGGTCAGCGAGTCAGCCGAAAGAGCGAGGCTGGTGTCGGTCACCTCCCGGGTCACCAGCAACCGACCGCCCTCAGCAAAGACCCGCACTCGATACGACGTCGCTTCGACGACGGCCGGCCACCCGACCCGCCACACTCCGCTCGAGAGTTCGCTCCGAACGGCGAGACTATCGTCGGCTCCTCGGATCGCGTCGTCCCCGAGTTTCGGCGGTCCGGTCGTTCGCCAGGTCCCCAGCGCCACCAGGCCGAGGCCCGCCGCGATGGCCAGGGGGATCCACCGGGCCCGGGGGCGTGCGGCCGGCAGGGGGCCCCGGTGGGTCAGTGCCGAACGGATCCCGGCCCCGCCCTTCACGAGCCCAAAGCATCGGTCGCACTCGAAGAAGTGGGCTTCGAAGCCGGCCGCCTCGGCGTCGGACAGTCGGCCCGCCACATAGCGGCGGTCCAGCTCGTGCTGGTCCACGAACTCACAGGTGATCGGTGGCTCGGACATCATATCAGGGTTCCCGAAGGGGTCGCCGCGTTTCATAGCCGCCACTCCCCGAGCAGTCCCGCCAGGCGTTCGAGGGCCCGGTGCTTTCGCACCCGGAGGGCTCCGGCGGTGAGTTTGAGACGGTTGGCCGTCTCGCTGCTGGGTTCTTCATCGAAGTAGATCCGGCGGAGCAACTCCCGATCGCCGGGGTTGAGTTCGCCGAGGGCCCGATGGACCACCGTGCGAGCCTCCTCGCTGACCAAGGCGTCGAGTGGACCAGGTCCCGGGTTGCCGGGGTCCATTCCCGTCATCCGCGTGAGCGCCCGCTCCTCCCGCCCCCGGGACCGGTAGTGATGGAGGCAGACATGGGTCGCGGTCTGGAACACGAATCCGGCGAGCGCGTCCGGGTTCAGAACCCGTCCGCTCCGCAACGCCTCGGTCACCCGGCGAAGGACCTCCTGAGCCAGGTCTTCGCCGAGCGCCGAGTCGCCGAGCCGCCGAGTGCCGAAGACCCGAAGCCGCTCCCAGAACCGCTCCGCGAGGTTCTGTTCGAGTGCCTCGGGTGCCGGCTCGGGGTTGGTCACGGGGCTCGATTGGGGTGAACCGGGAATCTCCGGTCCGGACGGCCGGTCCGCAAGGCGGCGAGGTCCCTCAGGCAACTCCAGGGCCATGCCCGAGCGCCCGGTGGCTGCCCGGCTCGGAAGGTGTAGATTTGAGCTCCGTGACAAAATCTTGCCTCTGCCTCGTTTCCGCCGGCTGAACCATGTCGCAACCGGCCGCGCGAGTCTCCGACATGCACACCTGCCCGATGCAGACACCGGGCACGCCGCCGGTTCCGCACGTGGGCGGGCCGATTCTCCCGCCCGGCGAGATGACGGTGATGATCGGCGGGCTCCCGGCCGCTCGGGTTGGAGACATGTGCACCTGCGTCGGGCCACCGGATGCCATCGTGAAGGGCTCGATGACCGTGATGGTCGGCGGCAAGCCGGCGGCCCGGATGGGCGACTCGACCGCGCATGGCGGGCTGGTCGTCGGCGGGTTCCCCAAGGTGATGATCGGCGACCAGGGCTCGGGTGCGGGGGGTGGCGCGCCGTTGGGAGGTCTGGCCCAGCAGGGGGCGTCCCAACGGCTCGTGTTGAAGAACGCGGCGTCGAACGGGACCGCCTTCTGCGAACTCTGTGAACGGGCCCGCCGGCTTGCCGAAGTGCCGTCGGGGTCACCGCTTCGCGATAGTCTGCTGGCGGCGGCCGTGACGGCGGCGCCGTTTTGTGAGGAATGCGCCAAGGCTGCGCTGGAGGCCGCTGATCTGGCCGCCGCGGCGGGCGATCCGGCCGCCGAGCGGCGGAAGGATCTCACCCATGCCGCATCGCAGGGGGCGCCGTTCTATTGACTCCGAACGAGGGATGCCGAGCGCCATGTTACCCGGTTTGAACGCCATTGCCGCCGCCGCCACCGCTTCGATCATCGACACGGCCCGGGTTGCCGGACTGTCCGATCGGTTGAACGCCGCCGGCGCCAAGTGTCTGTATCAGGGCAAGTCCGAGCAAGAGTTGGCCGATGTCGCCCCCTATCTGCTTGGGGTTCCCGAGGACTCGGCGGCGAGCCAGCTGGTCTTTGGTGAGTTGTGGGGACAGAGCGCCGCGGTCCACGTGGTCACCGCGGCCTCGCTCGCTGAGCTCCGGACGCATCTCCGGCATTTCCTGATGGTGGTGACGGAGGAAGGCAAGAACCTGTACTTCCGATTCTACGACCCCCGGGTGCTCCGGCTCTTTCTTCCTACCTGCGCACCGGAGCAACTGACCGAGTTCTTCGGCCCGATCGAGGCCTTTTACGCCGAAGACCAGGATCCGGCCAAGGCCCTCCGGTTCACGATGGAGGATGGGGCGCTCAAGACCGAGGTCCTCGACCTGGCGGTCGAGGCCCAGAAGAAACCGGTGATCAAGATCGGCTGGAAAGGCCAGCGCTAGGGCTTGGCCACCGCTGCGGCGATCGCTTCGGCGGCGTGTTCGATCAGCGGCGTCATCAGGTCCTCCCCGTCGGCCCCCGCTTTTCGTTTGTCGTTGCCGGAGGCGAGCACGGCGCCCTCGGGCGATTCGAGCCGGTAGCCTAACGAAAGCTCGTCCTTGCTCTTGATCGACCCCGCCACATCCCGCGCGGTCTTGGCGGCCGTTTGGGCCAGCTCCTTGGCGGCCGCCGTCCGGGCCCGGGCCGCCGCCTGCCAAGCCTGGGTCTCGACCCGGCCGGCGACTTTGCCCAGCAGGCTGCTCGGGTTGCTCCGCTCATGCTTGACCGACACGAACAAGACGGCCCGGCAGCCGGCCCGTTTGGCTTCCTCGCGGGCCTGCGACGGGAGTTTGGCCGCCAGGGTGACGACGCCGAGCGTCGGCCCGGTGAGGTACGATCCCATGGCGTCGCGGACCGCGGTGACCGTCTCGGCGTTCTGGCCGCCGGCCATCTGGGCGGTGACGGGGGCGAAGCAGATGAGGGTGGAGTCCGCGGTGCGGACGGCGGCGGTCGCCGAAGCGATGGCCAGGAACAGGCTCTGGGCGGTTCCGATCATCGGCATGAGGTTCCCGGGTTTCGAGTTGAAGCTGGTCACCACCTATTGCGTCGTCCGCAGCCGAAAACCGTCAGCTACGCGGCCCACCACTCGGATAACGCCTGAGAGCCTTTGACGTGGATCGGGAGCTGGATGAAGATCTCGGTGATCCGGTCGCTCGGGGTCAGGTTCGAGTCGGCCAGGATCGGGGCCGTCCAGTCTCCGCGCCAGGCCGGGCCCAGGGTCACCGCCAGGTCGACGTAGCGGGCCAGGTCATGCTCCGACTCGAGGCCCAGGGCCATGGCCTCGGGGACGTGCCGGTCGATGGCGGCCTCGAGTCCAGCGGGTCCGAGTGCCGCCGCTTGCTCGGGTAGGACCTCCGTTACGTGCACCGCCAGCCGCGACTTGAAGGCCGAGAGCCGGGCGTCGACGAGGGCCGACATTTGTTGGGGTCGAACAATCAGCACATTGGCCGTCGTGCCCGAGGTGAGGTTCCGCCCCAAGGTACCACCCGCGGCGGAACCGGTCCAGCCGTTGCCCTATGATCGGCGGGGCCCGATACTTGGAGAAGCCGACGATCCGACCATCACCTGGGGCGTGATTCCACATGACCACCGAGATCTTTGCCATGACGGGGAAGCGGCACTTCATCGATCTGAAGGGCGACGAGCTGATCCGACGCGAGCGATCGCCGGTTGGGGTTCGACGACAAAAAGGGATTCTTACCGAGGGTTCAAAGCCGAAGGATGACGCCGACGTGATCATGACGGCGGCGATCGTCGGATACGCGATTGAGCGGGTGAAGAAGGGGCTGAATTGCCAGTTTACTTACGAGCCCGACCCGAACCAGGAGAAGGCGGAAGCGGACCGGAAAGCCCACTGGGAGGCGATCACCAAGATCAACAGCGTTTTGGTCGGGGCGGGGTACGAAGCCAAGGCCGTATTGGGAGAGACGCCGGTTTTCAGCCGGGCCCTTTCATGGTTGTCGAGCGGGACGAACCGCATTATCGGCGGCACCGGCGACCAGCCCCTCGACGATCCTACGAGGGTGAAGGCTCCGACACCCTCCGGCCCCGCGGAGGAGCTCTTCGGATTCGCGACGAAGGACAAGACGATCCGTGACCGGCTTGGGTACCAAGGCCGGGGAGCCTACACCGGTTTCATCGACGGCCGGCCGGACGGCCAAACCGCGTTGATGTCCACGTTCCGGTTTCGGGCCGCCGAGGACGAGGTGTCCGCGGATCCACGGTGGGGCAGCCGCTGGATGCCCTCCGATGCCCAGACGCCGCCGATCGGTCTCGGGCGGAGCGAACGGATCTGGGGCATGATCGCCACGAACTGGGACCAAGAGAAGACCGCCGCCGAGGGCATGTATTTCCAGGATTCGGACGGCGAGAGAGGTTGGACCGGCCTGAACACCGGCCATATCGTCGGCTACGTCCACGGCATGATCCAAGCGATCTACGATGTGGCGGGGCACGACAAAGGCAAAGGAGGAACGCCGTATGAGATCGCCGTCGGCAAGGAGACGACCAAGTTGGCGTCGTGCATCCCGTGCACGCTGTTCATGGAGGCCACCGGAAACCCGGCGTCGGCCGTTCACCTGGGCCGGGGCGAGTCGTGGTGCATTCTCCACCCGACCGGCGCCACCTCTCGCCTGAACACCGCGCGACAACGATGCAACGACGAGTGGGCCGCCTATTGCGCGGGCATTGTGGCGATCGGTGCCAAGGCCCTGAAGGACAGGATTGTGGCCACCAACAAAAGCCTGGAGCCGCTTCTGGCCTTCATTGACACGGTTGGTCGCGATGGTCCGCAGGAGGGAAAAGCCGACTATCGGCTCGCGAACCTGATTCTCGACGCGGTCACCGTTCACGAGAACGAGTACAAACGGATCAATCGAACGATCGCCTTGCCTCCGAGCACCGACAGCACCGGCGTGAAGAAAAACGAGGCGAGCCCGGCCCAGACCGCCCTGCCCTGTCAGATGGGAGCCCTCAAGATCACTCTCGAGTTGCGCGGGCCTGCCGCCAGGGGCGATATCGTGACCGTCGTCGTCATGAGCAAGAAGTCGGGAACCGGAGGCACCATTCAACTGGATCAGGGGACCACCACCGTCTTCACCGACCTACCTCCCGGAGAGTATGAGGTGTCGGTCCAACCATCGGACGGGACGGCTACCATTCCGCGTCCGGCGGAGGTTCCGGCGGTCGGCGTCAAACGGACCTATCAAGTACCGACGGCTGGAAAGGCCACCGTCGAAGCCAAGAAGACCGCTGAGGTTACCCTGAGACTCCGACCTTGGGACTGGATCGAGGTTGCGTTCAGCGACCGGAAGAAACACGAATACGACATCTTGCTGCCTGGCAAGACTGCCTGGGTCAGTGCAAGTGTGGTGGCGGACAAACCGGTTAAGCCGGACGACCCGTTTGATAGGTTCACCGGGCTCCCGTCGGGGATCTGTTCGATTCGGATCACTACCTAGGTTGCCGAAGCCATTGGATTTCTCGGAGGCGATGACGGTGCGAACGACCAATCGGGGCCTGGCGATTCTGATCGCCCGGATGATCGTTGGGCTGATCTTCTTCATGGCCGGATGGTGGAAGGTCTTCCAGCTGGGGCCGGTCGAACACGCCCGCCAGCTGTTCGTCGAACCATTCCGGGATTCGTTTCTGCCGGTGTGGTCGCTCTGGGCCACCGGCACCGTGGTCCCGTTCGTCGAGTTGGTGGCCGGGGGGCTGGTGATCCTTGGTTTGTTCCGGCGGCCCGCCTATTTGGCGCTCGGTGCGGTGCTGGTCATGGTCACCTTCGGGCACTTGGTCGACAAACCGCTCTATGAGTTTCACACTCATGTGATCCCCCGGACGCTGCTGTTGTTGTTCGTGATGGTGATGCCGGCTGAGGAGGACACGCTGAGCGCGGACCATTGGTGGCAAGCGCGCCGGCCCCGGGCCGGCTGATCGCCACCGGGTGGCGCGGGTCTCTGGCTACGGGATCTTGCCCTCGTTGAAGTCAACGGTGGCCCGGGGCCCGGTATTGTCGGTTTTGACCCGATAGACGAACCGCACCTCAGGCTGACCGGCCCGAAGCAGGGTCCACGTCGTCACCAAGTCGATCACCTGTCGGTAGGGTGGTTGCTTGGTGAGATCAATCCGCCACTCACGCACGTCCCGGAGCGTTCCGCCGGGAACCGGGCGCTCGGACCGGCTTTCGGATCGGTACACCACGGCTTCTCCAGTGAGATCGTTCTCGATCCAGATCCGTTCCCGGCCGTCGTCGGCCGCTGGGCTTTTTGGCCGAGGCGGCACCAGCGCCAATCGCGGTTCGGGCAGCGGAGTGGCTCGGGCGGGCACGACCGGCAGCATCACATGCGAGGCCTCGTTGCCGTCCGGGCTCTCGAACCGGATGTCGTTCCGGGCCGGATTCGGGTTGGGCCAATTCGAGGGCCAGTCGCTCGAGGCGATGGTGACCCGGATCCGATGCCCCCGTTTGAACTGGTACGAGATGTTCTGCAGCGTGACCTGATAGCGATACACCTTGCCCGCCATGATCGGCGTCGGGGCGACGAACCGCCACTCCGCGGGGCGCCGCGGATTCACATTCGACTCCCGATAGGACGAGTTGATCCAGCCTCGGGTGACGAGTTCCGATTTGCCGTCCAGCAACACATCGGAAAGCTTGATCGTGAAATCGGTGTTGGCCGCGCTCGAGGTGGCGAAGAAGGTGATCTCGGCCATCCCGGTGACCTCGGTGTCCTCGGTCAGCGCCTCGGTCGTGAACGTCAGCGACTCGGCCTCGTCGACTCGCTGATCGGGCTGGACCAGGAAGTCGGTGTAGTCGGCGTCGAACCAAGTGCCGTAGGGTCCGGCCGCGCTGCCGACCCAGGGGTGATAGATGAAGCGGCGGGGCGTGAGCTCCGGCTCGCTGGCGGGAGCCGTCGGTGTCAGGTTCCCCGCCGAACTCAAGTAGAACCGGGTGGGAACGGTCCGGGCGATCGGCCAATCCTCCTCGGCGCGCCACCGATTCTCCCGCATCACGAACACCGTCACCGGGGGCTCGCGGTCGATCCCGTTGTCCACACCTTTCAGGAAGTGATCGAACCAGGCCAGTGTCGTCAGCTGGAAGTCGACCACGTGGCTCGGTCCGAAGCCGCCATGGGTCCACGGCCCGACCACCAGTTTCTGCGGCACTTGCTTGGCTTTGAGGATCTGGAAATTCTGATAGGCCTCGTCATGGTTCCGGGCATGATCGAAGTAGTTACCGAACTGGAGCGTGGGAACGGCGAAGTCGGCGTATTTGCTCCGGAGATCTTTCTCCTGCCAATAGGCGTCGTAGCTCGGGTGGTCCCATTGGGGCTGGAAGAACCCCTGCCAACCGTTCTCGGCCTGGTGGCGTTTCCAGATCTCGAGGTCGACGTACTTGCCGCCCTTGCCGTCGTCGTAGACCGGCCCGCGCAGCATCGTCGCCAGCACGTTGCTCGCGCCGTGCCACACGTAGGGATGATTGCTCCGGACGCCGCCCGGATACCAGTGATCGCCGAAGAAATTGGCGTAGGAGCTGTTGACCGAAATCGCTTTGAGGTGGGGCGGCTTCAACGCGGCCACCCGGGTGGCGTTGATGGCACCGTACGATATGCCCCACATGCCGACTTGGCCGGTGGACCACGGCTGTCGGGCAGCCCACTCGACGAGGTCGTAGCCGTCGCGGTACGACTGGGCGTCGAAGTAATCCCGCATCACGCCCTCGGAGGTGCCGGTGCCGCGCCCCTCGGCAAAGACGGTGACGTAGCCCCGCTCGGCGAAGTACGGACTGGGGTCCTTCCCGTACGGGTAATACGAGATCACCACCGGGAACTTGCCCGCGCCGATGGGCCGCACGACGTTGGCGGCGAGCCGGATGCCGTCTTGCATCGGGACTTTCACCTCGTAGTCGGTGGTCACTTGGTACCGGGGCTCGGAAAGCCCCGGATAGGGGCTCCCGGTCTGGGCGGCGATGGCGAAGAGGAATCGAAGCGTGGTCATGCCGGGAGCTTAACCGAACCGGCCGGTCGCCGCAGCGGTGCGAAACTTCGCCGCCCGCCGCGGCGTAGGTCGACCACCACCTCGGCGGTCTGACTCGCGAATCCGGAGAAGGGCGTCAATGCAAGACATGTACATTGCGTACTCATGGTTGTCCGTCTCCTTGGCAGGCTTGGCGGGTTTCTGGCTTCACCTGCACTACCGGCGGCGCGACCGGATGCTCGGCCGGGGCGCCGAAGTCGAGCGGTTGGAGGCCGAGGTGCAGGCGCTCCAGGCGGATGTGGACGCGATCGCCGCGGAGGCGCGCGACCGGGTGAACCACCTCGAAGAACGGCTCGACTTCGCGGAGCGGCTCCTGTCCCAGCAGGCGCTCGAGCCGCGCCGGATTCCGGTTGAGCCGGGCCGGGTTCCGACGCCGGTGTAATGCGGCCGGCCGTTATCTCGGCCAGAGCCATCCGAACACGCCGGCGGTCAGCAAGGCGTAGATCAGTCCGTCCATCGTCGCCTTGAGCGACAGCGACCAGGCGCGCGAGTACCAGATCGACATCTGCCAGATCGCCATGCTGTACCCGATGAACGCCACGGTGCCCGCAAACCGGAACACGGTCAGGTACTCGGCGCCGGGAATGACGGCCCGACCGGTCACGTAGGCGGCGAATCCGCTCACGACCAGCGAATAGACGAACCACATCGCGAGGTTCTTTCCCATGCCCCAGGGCCCGTTCGGCCGGACGGTCATCATCATGACCGGGCCTTGCTCCATCTTCTTCACGAATTCGGGCGAGCGCATGACCTCCGGACTGCCGGCTCGCGGCATCATATAGTCACCGGGGGGGATAGCGAACGGCCGCAGGGCATCGAGGACCTGGTCCTCGCTGGGCAACCGGGGATAATCGTCCCGGTGCCAGGGCAGCATCATATGGATGACTGAACTGGCCACGAACACCACCACGGCGGATAGTACGATCGGGAGCCACAGCTCGGTGAGTGGGGTCACGGATCCTCCGTTGCTTGGGGTCTTGTTTTGGGCGAGTGAAGGTAGCGCCGGGACGGGGGCACCGTAGCCCCCCCGGGGCACCCGCCGAAACCCGGGTCCGTTGGGCGGCGTATGGCGGGTCATGATACTCAAACGACTCGCATTGCCGGGGCTAATTCTGTTCGTCGGGTTGGCCCAACCTGCTATTGGCCAGACCAAAACCCAGCGGCTCGACTCCCTGACTGCGATCCTCGCCGACCTCGACCGGGCCGGGACCTTCCACGGCGTCGTCCTCGTAGCCGACCAGGGCCGGATCGTCCACCACTCGGCGCACGGCCTGGCTCACAAAGGGTACGGGGTGGCCAACCGGCCCGATACCAAGTTCAACCTGGCCTCGGTGGGGAAGACCTTCACAGCGGTGGCCATCGGTCAACTGATCGAACAGGGCAAACTCCGGCTGACCGATACCTTGTCTCGGGTCCTGCCCGACTATCCCAATCAAGCCGTTGCCCGGCGGATCACGATCGCCCAACTGCTGAGCCACCGGTCCGGCTTGGGTCTCTATTGGGACAAACTGTTCGAGGGGAACTGGACCGCGGTGCGGACCACCGCCGATTTGACGCCGTTCTTCGCGAAGGATACGCTCGAGTTTGCCCCGGGCACTCAGTGGTTCTATAGCAATACCGGCTTCGCGGTGCTGGCGTTGGTCATCGAGAAGGTGTCGGGTCTCGACTACTTCGACTACATCCAGCGCAACGTGCTGACCCCCGCCGGCATGACCAACACTGGGTTCTTCCCGCTCGACGTGGACGTCCCGAACCTGGCGGTGGGTTACTACCGCGACGACAAGGGCGTCCTCAAGAACAACCTGTTTACGCATACCGTCCGCGGCGGCGGGGCCGGTGGCGGTTGGTCCACCGCGGAGGATCTCCTCAAATGGGCCCAAGCACTGATGGAAGGCAAAGTACTGAAGCCGGCCACCGTGGCCCTGATGACGGCCAAGCAAACCGACACGGAACGTCCGGGCCCCGGCGGCTACGGCTACGGCTTCATCGTGCAGCAACGGAACAACCGGACGATCGTCGGCCACACCGGCGGCTTCCCCGGCATCGCCACCTTCTGGTTCTTCGACCCCGCCCGGAACCGCGTCGGCGTCATGATGACGAACGAACCCAATGACACCGTCCGCCCAGTCTGGTCCCAAGTCGAATCGTACTTGACGGCTCGGGACTAGGGGCTCGGCGCTCGGCGGGGTCAATTGGTCCCGGAGGCTGAGACCTGGAGGACGCGGACGCCTTCTCCGCAGCTCGAGGCGCCGACGTTGCCGCCGAGCCCGGTAATCGACCAGGGCGTGGCGGCCGCGGGCATTGGCGCCCAGGCGTCGGTCCAGCCAGTGACCCCGGCGAAGTCCGGCATCGCGACGATGGCCGTGGTCGACGCGATGGACCCGGGCGTGGCGGTCAACAAGACCGTCCGGGGGGCGCCGCTCGGGGTGCCGGACGTCTGGATGTAGCGGAAGGTGACCGATTTCGTGTACTCGAGCGGAAATCCGAAGGTGGCCTGCAGTCGCTTGTAGTTGCCGCCCAGGATGGCTACCGTGGGATTGCCCAGGACCCCGCCTAACGTCACGGTTCGGTTGGCCATGACTCGGAACGACTCCTGGACCGTGCGGCTCGTGGTGGCCGTGGACGCAGCGATCTTGAGCATGTGGTAGTCGTCGGGCCGTTGCTGGGCCACCGGGACCCCGAGCATCAGGTGTGATGAGCCGGTGGCGCCGGTCTGATAGATCATCGCCGCATCGCAGCTCGACCGGGTGAGGTAGGTCAAGGTTTCGAGCAAGCCTTCGCCGGCGAGCCCGCCGATGCTCAGGGTGGCAGTCGTCGGGGCTACCGATTCGGCAGCCGCGAAATCGAGCGAGGCGACAGTGCCCCCGGTCGGCAGGTTGAGATCCCGGCGGACGATAATCCGATCGGTTGCCGCGGGGCCGCCGACGAACCGGTAGGCGAGCAGGTCCCGGTCGCCGCTCGGCACGCCGACCAAATTGAAGGTCGGAAACAAGGCGCCCGCCTGGACGAAGGACCCGCCGAGGGTGATGAACACGTTCTGCTGCGGAGCGAGCCCATTCACGACCCCGCTCACCACCTTCGAGTTGATCGGAAGCCCCGGACAGAAAACGAACGGCGCCGCGCTGATTTCGGCCCGGGTCAGGTACTCGACGTAGGTGGTCGAGGGCGAGTTCTGCTGCACCACATAGGCAAACGCCGCCAGCGGAGAATTGATCGTGAAGCGGAACACCTTGGCGGTCGGGGTAACCCGGGTCCAGGGTCCATTGCCGTCGCGATACGCGGCCCAGACCACATACGGGCTCGGGCATTGGCTGAAGTCGAACACGGCGTTGCCCGAGGCGGTCACGGCCGTAACCGAGACTTGAACGGTGGTCGTTTTGTCGGGTAATCCTGCGGCGGTGCCCCGAATCGTCAGGGTGTAGGTCCCCGAAGCGAGCCCGGCCGAGGCGATGACCGTGATCGTCGCGGTGGTGCCCGTAGCGGCGACGGGGTTGACCGTCGCGTTGAGACCCGCCGGCGCGCCCTCCACCGTCAGGGTCACACTCCCCGCAAAACCGCCGCTCCGGGCAATCGTCAGCGTCGCCTGGGCGTTGCCGCCCTGCGGCACCGATACCGGCGAGCCGGTGACGGTCAAGTCATAGCTCGGGACCGGCGCCGCGGTAATGGTCAGGTCGAATACGGTCGTCGCGTCGGTCACCCCGGTCCCTTTGGCTCGAAGGGTGAGGGTGGTCCGCCCCGGCACGGCCGACGTGGCCGCGGTGAGGGTGATGGTAATCGTCGTGCCGGACCCTGCCGTGGTCTCGTTGGACTGCGGCGCCGTGACCCCGGTAGGCAACCCCTCGACCGATACGGTGACCGGCCCGGTAAAGCCACCGGCTCGGGTAACCAGTACCGTGAAGGCTGCGCTGCCCGCCTGTTGGATCGAGGCGTTCCCGGTACTCGGCACGATCGAAATGACCCCGGCCGGCGGTGGCGGCGGGGGGGGTGGCGGTGGATTCGGCGTCGTGGCCCCGCCGCACCCACCGGCGGAGGCAAGGACGACCAACAGTGCCCCAAGGCGGCCCAGATCATTCATGGTGAAGCGCCCCCAAAGTAAACCGAATTCCGAAATCAAACCGCCGAGTGCCGAGCCCCGAGCGCCGAGTGCCGAAACTCCTCATACCCCGCCTCGACCGCCGCGACGTTTCGGGCCCCGCGCCGCCAGAGCCACCACCCCACCACCACCACTGGCCCCGCCATCAGGCGGGTGCCGGCAAACACCAACAACAGGACGCCGAGACCGGCTAAGCCGGCCCCGGCAATCCTGGTGAAACCGACCGCGGACAGCAGCTTGGCGCGGGCCGCGTAGAGCACGTCGGGATCGGTTGACCCCACGGCCTTGAGCGTCCCGATCACCCACTGCTTGTCGACTGGGGTGAAGAATCCGGCGGTCGGCATTCGCGGGCTCCTTATTTGTTGCCGGACATCCGGAACATCACGCCGGCGTTGAGCGTGGCCGCTCCCGCGCCGACGTCGCCGTAGAGGGCTACGCCGTTGGCCATGTAGTAACGAAGGCCGGCCCGGCCAATGAAATAGAGCGCACTCGCCGAGCCGCCGGGCCCGCTATACGAGGTACTGACGATCGAGTACCCGAGCCCGGCCCCGACGAACGGGTCGAACTTGCTGTCGTTCACCTTGATGTGATAGTTGGCCGTGGCCCCGATCGGGATGTACCGAAAGTTGAAGTCGGTCACCCCCGTGAAACGTTGCGAAAAGCTGTAGTAGTCGGCGCTCAGCTGAAGGGCCAAGACGCCGTCGCCCAAGTCCGGCAGCCGCTTGATGGCCCGTTCGAACCGGCCGCCGAACGACAAGGTTCCGCCGATGCCCCCCAGACCGATCACCGGCCCGATGTCGGTCGAGCCTTCCCGGAAGCCACCACCGGAGGTCTTTTGGGCCATCGCGGCGCTCGAACCTGCCGCGACCAATACCGCTGCCACCGCTACCGCCCGGATTCGCTGTCTCATCCCTGTCTCCTCGAAGTTGGTCGATTGGTTGAACATCAGAACTTCACGTCGAAAGCACCCGCGGTGACGACCTTGGTGCCGGTGGCGGTGGTGCCCGAAAGCGGGGCCGCCGTGAATTGAAAGGTGCCCTTGGCCCCGGCCGCCGAGATCGATGACACCGTCACGCTGCCGCTGCCGAGCGTGATGGCGGCCTGCCACGCGGCACTCGCGATGTTGACGCTGAAGTTCGCCGGACTGGTGACGCCGACGGTGTAGGTGCCCGGGCCGGGGATTTGGCCCGCGATTCCGATCGTGCGTCCCTGGCCGTCGGTACCGGCGATGCTCATGATGCCACTGGTGTAAGCGGCCACAATGGTGGTCGCGCTGAAACTCCCGCCGTCGATCTGGGCCGTGATCGAGCCGTTCGTCAGCTGGGGCGCGGTGGGGTCGGACCCGCACCCGTGAAGCGCCAAGGCCAAAGCCGCCGGACCGACCCACCTGGCCCACCCCTTAATACTGGTACCCATGTCCCCTCCCGATTGAGCTTGTCGGCCCCTCTCGACGGGGCCCCGTTACCACGCTACCGTTGTTCATCCGGGCCGGGATCCGGCCCTTCAACCACCCATTGCGCGACTGGACCACCAAAACCGTCATGACCCACCCGGATCCCGATCGCGAAGCGGTCGATCGGATGTTCAGCCTGGCCTACGAGGAACTCCGCCGGCTGGCAGGGGCCGTCCGCCGGGGCGAGCCGGGCGTGACCCTGAGCCCGACCGCCTTGGTCAACGAGGCCTGGCTCAAGCTGGCGGCCTCGCCACCGGCTGAGTTCCACTCGCCCCTCCACTTCAAGCGGGTGGCCGCCCGGGCCATGCGGCAGGTGTTGGTCGAGGCCGCCCGCCGCCGGACCGCTGAGAAACGGGGCGGGCCCGCCGCCGCGCTGGTGACGTTCGACGATGCCCTGGACCTCGCCCCGGCCTCCGGCGGCGATCTGCTCGAACTCGATTCGGCGCTCGAGGCCCTGGCCCGGCTGAGCCCCCGACAAGCGGCGCTGGTCGAATACCGGTTCTTTGGCGGGTTCGATATTCCGGAATGCGCCGCGATGCTCGAGGTGTCGGAGGCCACCCTCACCCGTGACTGGCGTTCCGCCCGGGCCTGGCTGGCGGTCGAACTCGAACGGAGCCGGAACGCCTCGTGACCCCGGAGCGGTGGGACCGGATCCAAGATCTCTTCCATCAGGCCGCTGAACGCCCGGAAGGCGACCGAGAGGCTTTTCTCCGGTCGGCCTGCGCCGACGATCCGAGCCTGGTGCCGGACATCGTCGCCTTGTTGGCGGCCGATGCTCGGGACAGCACCCCGGTGGACCGGCCGGTGGCCGCCGTGGCGCAGGAACTCTTGGGCCCGCCCTCGACCGACGTCACGGCTCACCGGTTTGGGCCCTATCGGATTGCCGGCATCCTCGGCGAAGGCGGGATGGGGGTCGTCTATCTGGGCGTCCGCGACGACCTCGACACCAAAGTGGCCATCAAGATTCTCCGCGATGCCTGGCTGTCACCGGCCCGGCGGGAGCGGTTCGCGGGCGAACAGCGGCTGTTGGCCCAATTGAGCCATCCGGCCATCGCCGCGCTCCACGATGCCGGGACTCTGGCGGACGGCACGCCGTGGTTCGTGATGGAGTATGTCGAGGGCGTTCCGGTGACCGACTATTGCCGGAGCCACCAGTCGCCGTTAGGCGACCGGCTCCGGCTGTTCCGCTCGGTCTGTGACGCCGTGGCCCACGCCCACCGGCACGCGATCGTTCACCGCGATCTCAAGCCGTCCAACGTGCTGGTGACGAACGACCGCCGGGTCAAGCTGCTCGACTTCGGGATCGCCAAGCAGCTCGAGACGTTCGAGGATGCCGCGGCGGTGACCCGGACCGGGCTTCGCATGATGACCCCGGCCTACGCGGCGCCGGAGCAGTTCCGCGGCTCCGGCATCGGCCTCTACACCGACATCTATTCGCTCG
>JANMHX010000145.1:0-14027 GCA_031375485.1 Gemmatimonadota bacterium
CCGCCTAACACGGTGGTGACGCCCTGGCGCACGACCCCCTCGTTCCAACGCCGCTCCGCCCCGATGATTGCATCGACCGTGTGCGAGTGAACGTCAATGAACCCGGGCGCGACGACGAGCCCCGCGGCCCTAACCCGGAGCCTCGTCGGACGAGTGGCCAACCCGCCGGGTTTGGCGACGACCGTGATCCAGCCGTTCTGGACGCCGACATCCCCGAGATAGGCCGGCTTGCCGGACCCATCGACGATTCGGGCGCCGGCAATGACGACGTCGAGCGAGTCGGTCATCGCGGGCACCCGCTGCGCGGCCACAGGCAGCGCCAGGCCCGCCACCGCAGCGACCTGGATCAGGATGCGAGACATCGTTGGAACTCCAGTTGGTCAATGGCGGCCTCGGTACAAACAACCAGCACGTTGCTGGCGGGACCCAAGCCAAGGTGGTCTTTCAACCCGCGGCAGGCGGGATCTTCCATGATGGCCAGCAACCCGCCGGTGGTGGCGGCTCCGGAATTCCCGGCTTCGATCGGCTGATCACCGGCGGCAGCCCGATACAGGAGCCGGACGGCCTCTTCGGCGTAGCGGTCGTCGATGGCCAGGATCGCGTCCACGCCGCGCCGGATATTGGGCCAGGACGGGAGCGACACCTCGCCGCAATTGAGGCACGCCATCGTGGTCTGACGATTCCCGATCGCCTCGATCGGCCGGCCACCGGGGGCCAGCAGCGATTCAATGAGACACGCCCCCTCAGCCGGTTCGACCCCGACCACCTTCGGGCCGTCGGCCCGGGCCCGGAAGTGATCGACTCCGGCATGGAGGAGACCCCCGACCCCGCCCGGGATCAGCACCGTGTCCGGCGCCGGCCAGCGGTGCTCGGCCAGTTGCTCGTCGATCTCTTGATAAAGGGTCCGGTAGCCCTCGACCACCAGGGGCGGAATTTCGAGATACCCCTCGTACCCGACATCGGAGATGATCTGCCAACCCCGCTCCCGGCTGACCCGGTCGCACTCCCGGACCGCGTCCTCGTAGGTCCCCTCGACCAGCACGACCGTGGCCCCCTCCCCTCGGATGTTTTCGATCCGGGCCGGCGCGGCGTGGGCCGGCAGGAAGATCACGCACGGCACCTTCATCAGGCGGGCCGCCCAGGCGACCGCCCGGCCGTGGTTCCCCTCGCTCGCGGTGGAAACCGTATCGAACGACCCCGGGCGTTGCTCGAGCAGGCGGTGGAGCGCCCACGAGCCGCCCAGTCCCTTGAAGGCTTTGAGGCCGAAGCGAGTCCCCTCGTACTTGACGTAGAGGTCGCCAATGCCGAGTCGGCGGGCCAGGCCGGTCCGCCGAATCAGCGGCGTTGGCGCGTAACCGGCCAGGCTCCGATGAAACGCCCGGACGCCGTCCGGCACCGGTGCCTGGAGCGGCCCCGGCTCACGATAGCGATTGAGGGCGAACCGCGTGGTCACCCGCTCAGTCCTCGTGGCGGAGCCCGCCGATTTCGATGACGGTACCGATCCCGAGCTCGGCCGCCCGACCGGCGACATAGTGCGCCGATGCTAGATCTTCGATGGCCAAGCCCAGCGATTTGAACATGGTAATGTCGGACCGACGAAGCCGGCCCGGCGCCTTCCCCTCGAGCACCTCGCCGACTTCGCCGAGGAGGTGTTCGTCGCCGAACCGGCCCTCCGACTTCGGCGTCAGGAAATCGCCACTCTCGTTGAGCAGCGACTCGCGACGGTCGGCGTAGAGCCGGGCCACCGCCACGGTATCACTGTCGATTTCCCGGGCGCCCGGCAGCGAGGCGCCGACCACATTGAGGTGGGCGCCATCCGCGACCCATCGGCGCTCGACGATCGGTTGCCGGGCCGAGGTGACGGTGCAAATGAGGTCGGCCCCGTGCAGCGCCGCCTCCACGGAGTCCACGGCTTCCGCGGTGACGCCGTGGCGGCCCGCGGTGTCCTTGATGAACCGGGCGACGTTGGCCGCGCTTCGGCTGTAGACTCGCACCCGGCGGAGCGGCCGCACCGCGGCCATCGCATCGAGATGGGTGACCGCCTGGACGCCGCTGCCGAGAATCGCGAGATCACCGGCGTCGGGATTGGCCAAGGCCCGGGTGGCGACACCCGAAACCGCGGCGGTCCGAATGGCCGTGATCGAACTGGCGTCGAGGATGGCAGTCAACGCCCCATGGGTCGCCTCGAAGAGGAGCACCACGCCTTGGTGGGAATCGTATTTGGTGCCCTCGTTACCCGGGATCACGGTCAGCGCCTTGAGACCAATGGCGTCCGGCGGGTTGAGATAGGCCGGCATCGAGCCGAAGACGCCCCGGCCATCAGGGAGCCGGAGCATGGTCCGAAGCGGAAGCACGGCGCCGCCCCGGGTCAGGGTCCGAAGGGTCTGGTCCATGAGGTCGACACACGCCGGCATGGCCAGTAACTGCGTGACTTCTGCTTGGGAGATGATTCGTACGGGCATAGCGAACAACAGTCGATCAAGTCCCCGTCACAGTCAAGGGGAGACGAACTACTTGGCGATGACCGGCGCATTCCCCGTCCGCCACCAGCGGACCTTAGGCTGGTTGACGAAGTGGATTTCCGGCCGCGGCAGGTCGCGGTAGGCGATGGCGAGGGTAATCGGATTGCCGTCCTGGACATAGTCGACGCTCAGGAAGAGCGTGTCGGCCACCTGCCGGGCTTTGACCCGCTTGACGTCGTGGACCGAGAACTGATCGGTCTTGGTCCCGTTCTGGAAGGCCACGGCTTTCTGGTTGAGCCAGAAATTCCGGCCGGCATACTTGCCGTCGTTGGTGGTCCAGGTCCCGACTACGCTTGACGGAATCGGCACGCTCGAGAGCCAGCTATCCCAGACCAAGTAGCCGAGCGCCGCAACCGCCACCGGCGCCAAGGCCATCATGATCTGCCGAACCGGAATGCGGAATCGGACCTTCTTGGCATCTTCAGCCCGAGCCTCGGCGGCCTCTTTCTTTCGGTCCCGCTTGGGGAGCCGAAAGACGGTGCCGACCCCAACCAAGTAGTCCCGAAGCTTGACCGGCGTGGCGAGGTTGCCATCGGCAATGCCGGTGACGTACCCGGGCCCCGAGTCTTGGTCCGGCTTGTTCGGCTCGACGGAAGTCATCGGTTAGAACCTGGTGGCGCGGCCAATGAAGCCGCCGTCGTTCCCCAGCAACACGTCGTCTTGGCTGGGCCCCGCGACGATGGAGGTCGTGCTGGCGCCGTCGGGGCCCATGCTATAGACATCGAATTCGGTATTGAGATCGACACCGAAGACATCGGTTCGAGGAATCCCGCCGGTCGAGAACGTCACGTACACATAGGGGCGGCCCCAGGGGTCGAGCAGGCCGGCCCGGTCGACGTCCGCCAACCCCGGCGGTAAGACATGCCCGGCTGAGGCCGTTTGGTAGCCCATGATGTCCTGGGTCAGAGCCCGAATGTCGCCGGTGGCTTTGGCGATCCGGGCTTGTTCGACCGTGTACGAGGTCCGGACCATCGCCATACCCGCGAGGGTGCCCATTACCACGGTTACCGTCATCAGTTCGATGAGCGTAAAGCCGAGGGAAGCGGCTTGACGAGCCGACAGTCGACGGCCCCGCTTGGTCAGGGGCAGAGCAGCTTGGGGTTCCATGGCGTTTCCCAGGTATGCAATCTCTGAGCCCGAACCGGAAAGCCCATATTTCGCAAAGGGTTAGAAAAACCCGACCGGGCCGGAACGCCGCATTCCGCTACGCACGATCCTGCCCGTCAGGTGCAACAAGATGCACCGGACAGTGCAGGATTTCCACCCACTCCCCGGCCGGGCGGATCAGCTCAAACCGAGGGTCTTCATCGCGTCGGCGACGCCCGCTTTGATCCGGTTAGCCGACGCCATCGCTTCGGCCAGGTTCCCGGCCTTGAACGACTCAGTGGCTGCGGTCCACGCGGTGCCCCAAGTCCCGACCTCAACCTTGAGCGTCGCGAACTTGGCGGCATCGATCGTCGCCGGCAGTTTTTTCATGGCGCCGAGCTCGGCCACTTTCGCGGTGACGGTCTCGAGTTGTTTCGGGAGCTCCGCCGAGATCGAGGTAAACGCCGCGTTGAGCTGGTCGCGCCGGGTGGCGAGGTTGGCCTTGAGGTCCCGAGTCATGGTGCCCGCCTGACGGGCCCCCATCATCGCGCCCGAATAGTCGCCGGTTGCCACCCGAGCTTTCATGGCCACGAGCGTGTCAGTCAACGCCTTGAGTTCCATCGGCGCCACTTTTTCAGCGTCGGCCTGAATCGCGGCCACGGCCCCCTCAGCCTTGGCGATGGCCGACTCGGCGGAGCGCTTCGCGCAGCCGGTGGTCGATAGCGCGAGTGCCATAAGTCCAAAGCTCAGTCGTCGATACATGGTGTCTCCCGGTCGGTTGGCGAGGCCAAGTGGCCTCAGCTGAGAAGGTGGCTCCCGGTGCCAGGTTCCGCAACGTCTGGAAAGCCTCAGCGGGCCGGGTTAGCTTCCGGCCGCACGGGGCGGTAGCTCAGTTGGGAGAGCACCTGCTTTGCAAGCAGGGGGTCACCGGTTCGATCCCGGTCCGCTCCACTTAAGGTCGTTCCCACCATGACCGACACACCCACACCGCGATACGAACGCTACGTCGCCATCGGCGACAGCTCGACCGAAGGCCTCGACGATCCCGACGGCCGCGGCGGGTTCCACGGGTGGGCCAACCGGTTGGCGGAACGGGTCGCGGCCATTCAAGGCTCCCTGCTCTACGCCAATCTCGGGGTGCGGGGCCTCAAGACCCGGCAAATCCTGGACGGCCAACTCGAGGCGGCGCTCGCCCTCCGGCCCGACCTGGCGACTCTATTCTCCGGGACGAACGACATCGTGGCGCGGGAGTTCGACGCCCACCAAGTGGCCGACGACGTCGAGACCATGCAGACCGCGCTGGTCCAGCAGGGCGCTACGGTCCTCACCTTCACCCTGCCCGACCTCACCCCGGTCATGCCGCTGGCCCGGCGAATGGTGCCGAGGCTGTTGGCGTTGAACGCGGCCTTGAGACAGGCATCGGCGCGGAGCGGCGCCATTCTGGTGGACGTGGCGGCGCACCCGGTGGCGTCCGACCCGAGGCTCTGGAGTGACGACCGCCTCCACGCCAACGCCGAAGGCCACGCACGGATCGCGGCGGCGCTGGCCCATGCGTTAGGCCTGCCGGGATCGGACGAGACCTGGGCCGCCCCGCTGCCGGACGTCGCCCCGCCCAGGTGGCTGGCGCGGGCGGCAGCGGAAGTGCGGTGGGGGCGACGCCATCTCATCCCGTGGATGTGGCGCCATGTCCGCGGGCGATCATCGGCCGACGGCCGGAGCGCCAAACAGCCGACCCTCGAACTGGTTCGCCCGATCGATGGTCGGGGACCCTAAGCGTCGGTCAGCAACCGCCGGTCGGCGCCCCGACCACCTCGGCCGCCACCCGCTGGCCGGTCCGCATCCCGCCCACCGTCCACCCCCGGCTCCCGCTCACGATCAGACCCCGGTGATCCATGGTCGGTTCGCCTAACGGCGCCATGGTCTTCCAGGCCGCGGACACCGGATCGAACGCGAGCACCGCCGCCAGGGGCTCGGCCGGGCGGCCGTCATAGCCGACGCCATTGTAGTTGTACGGATTGGCGGTGCCACCGGCCACCAGCATGACGCCTTGCGCTGGACAGGGGGCAGCGGCGGCTCGATAGAGGGCCGGCCCCGGATGCGCCGGGAGCTTCCGCCACTCGATCTTGGCCGGGTCGGCCGGGTCGATCCGGCCGAGCCAGGTCTGGGCGGCGAGATCGTATCGCGACGGGCCGGCGATCTTCTTGGCGCCGTCGATCACCAGGATCGACTGCCCGAGCAGGCCACCGGTATGGCCGAACACCGCCGCACCGGGGAACTCGGTGCCCGCCGCCCAGCGATCGGTGGCGGGGTCGTAGATCTGGACCAGGTCGACATTATCGGTGTCGTGCCAGCCGGACACCAGATAAATCAGCGAATCCCGGTACACGCCGCTCACCGCATCGTCGACCGGCACCGGAATCGGAGCCCCGGCGCTCCACCGGCCCGTGCCGGGATCGAAGATGTCGACCGCCGGGGCCGAGGCTTCGGCTCCGTCGGCGGCCACGGTGTACCCGCCGAACAGGTAGAACTTCCCGCCCACCACCTGGGCCGTCGCGGCCAGCCGACCCACCGGCCCCGGCACCGGCGGCAACTCGCGCCATCGGGGTTCGCCGGCGGCGAACTGGAACGCCCGCCTTGTGATGCCGGACCACTGCTTCGAACTATCGATCCCGAGCGCCGAGAAGATCACCCGCTTCCCGGCCACGGTTCCGGCGGCCACCGCGTTGTTGCTGACCGCCATCGGGAGAGCCGGCAACCCCGCGGCGGCCTCGAAGACGACCCGGCCATTGAACACCGTCAGCTCGCAGCGCATCTCCTTCAGTGCGGCGGACGGCACCGTGTACGGATCGCGGTCCCATACCGCCAAGTCGGCGTACTTCCCGACCTCGATCGATCCGGTCTTCTTCTCGAGGAACAACTGATGGGCGGCATCGATCGTGAAGGCGCGAAGGGCGCCCCGCACGTCAATCGCCTCGTCGGTGCCGAACGGGTCCTTGCCGTAGACTCCCAAGAGCGGTTCCCGCGTTACCGCCGCCCAGATTCCATAACGAGCCGGGAACGGGGTCACGTTGTAGTCGGAGGTCCCGGCCCAGCGAACCCCCTTGGCGGCAAAGGTCTTGAACGGGTTGAGCCGGCGGGACCGCACCGCGCCGAAATTCCCCGCATAGGTGTCGCCTAACCACCACGTGAAGGCCGGCGAGGGCTCGGGATACCCGGCATCGAATTTCCGCTGCAGGTCGGCCATCAGCGCAATGGCCCGGTCCGTCGGGATGTTGGCGTGAATGATCCCATGCCGGCGCCCCGACACCGGGTTCGCGGCCAACGCTTCCGCGTAGCTATCCATGGTCCAGTCGATGGCCCGGTCCCCGATCGAGTGCACGCTCACGTGGAACCCGGCATCGTGGTACCGCTTGATCAGAGCCCGGATGGTATCCGGGTTGGCGGCGGGATATCCGGTGTTGCCCCGATCGACCTCGGTCAGGTTCCGGTTCCAATCGTCGTACAGCCAGGCCGTCCGGGCTCCACCGCTCCCATCGATGTACAGCTTGACCCCGCCGGCGATGACCCGATCGTCTCCGGTCGTTTCGTAGGGACGGGTCATGGCCGCCCGCTCCGCGATCAGCCGGTCGGCCGTCGCCATGCTTTGACCCCCAGACCACAGGACGAACACCCGCACCGTCAGTCCGCTGTCGGCCAAGGCCTTCCGATAGGCGTTCCAGGTTTCGCTCCCGATCCCGGGGTCCTTGATGGCGGTCATGCCCTCGGCGTTCATGGCCTGAGCCAATTGCTTCATGGCGTCGACGACGACACTCTCGGCCGGCGGGGGAATCAACTTGGCCACCAGATCCTGGGCCGATTCTTTGAGAATGCCCGTCGGCCGCCCGTCGGGGAGTCGATCGATCGTTCCGGCCGGCGGATCCTTGGTGTCGCGGGTGACGCCGGCCAGCGTCAGGGCGGCCGAGTTGGCGACGCCATAATGCCCGGTGGTTTGGGTCAGCCACACCGGATGGTTCGGGGCCACCCGGTCCAGGTCCGCCGCGGTCAGGAGACGCCGCTCGGCCAGTTTGCTCTCGTCCCAGCCTCGGCCCTCAATCCAACCACCCGGCGCGGTCTCAACAGCCCGGGCCCCGACCTTGGCTTGGACGTCGGCCACCGACTTGACCTCGGGGTAACCGAGATCGAGCAGCAGGACGCGATTGGTGCTGCCCCACGCAAAGTGATTGTGGGCGTCGATCAATCCTGGGGTCACGGCGCGGCCGGCCAGGTCCACCCGACGGGTCGTCGGCCCCGCGAGCCGCTCGATCTCCGCCGTGGTGCCCACCGCCACGATCCGGTCACCCCGAACCGCCACCGCTTGAGCGATCCGATCGGCGGAATCGACGGTGATCACTTTGCCATTCACCAGCACGAGGTCGGCGGCGGGCGGTGCGGTCCGGCAAGCGGCCAGCCCGAGTACGAACCAGAAAAGAAGACGAGTCATGCGGCCCAATATGGCGGTCGAAACGGAACGGGGCCAGATTGGAGGATGACCAAAACGACGATCACGACCGCGCTATTCCTCGGGGCGCTGGCCGCCCCGCTTGCCGGGCAGGTCCCCGCCCCGCTCACCGAGATGGTTCGACGGGTCTTTGCCTCGAACGAGTTCGGACCCCGCGAACGGTTCGGCCCGGTGGAATGGACCGAGCAGGGGGCCGCGTACCTCGCGGTCGAAGCCTCCGCCACCACCGCCGGGGCCAGCGACATCGTTCGGTATGAAACCGCGACCGGCGCACGTACGATCTTCGTCCCGGCGGCCCAGTTGGTGCCCCGCGGCCGCACCGAACCCCTCGACATCGAGGCGTACACCGTCTCGGCCAATGGCCGGCAGATGCTGATCTTTACCAACAGCGCCCGGGTCTGGCGCCAGAACACCCGGGGCGACTTCTGGGTGCTCGACCGGCAAGCCGGTTCGCTCACCAAGCTGGGGGGGCCGGACGCGCCGGCCTCGAGTTTGATGTACGCCAAGCTCTCACCCTCGGGCGACCGGGCCGCCTACGTCCGCCAAGGCGACATCTTCGTCGAGCGGCTGGCCGACGGACAGGTGACCAAGCTGACGTCCGGCGCCGATTCGCTGCACGTCAACGGGATGACGGATTGGGTCTACGAAGAGGAGTTTTCGTTGCGCGACGGATTCCGGTGGTCGCCGGACGGAACCAAGATCGCCTATTGGCGGTTCGAGATGACCGGGGTCGGCACCTTCAACCTCTTCAACGCCACTGATTCCCTCTATCCGTTCGTGACGCCGGTGCAGTACCCCAAGGTCGGCACCACCAACTCGGCCGTCACCGTCGGCGTGGTCTCGGCCGCGGGCGGGCGGACGACCTGGATCGAGGTGCCCGACGATCCGCGGGAGCACTACATCCCGCGAATGGAGTGGGCCGGGCCGAACGACCTGGTGATTCAGCGCATGAACCGGCTTCAGAACACCAACCGGGTCCTCCTCGCCAACGCCGCCACCGGCCGGACCACCGAGGTCCTCACCGAGCGAGATGATGCCTGGGTCGATGTCGTCGACGACCTGACGTGGCTCGCCCAAGGCAAGGAATTTCTGTGGGTGAGCGAGGCCGACGGCTGGCGTCATGTCTACCGGGTCGGCCGGACCGGAACCAACCGGACCCTGATTACCCGCGGCGACTACGATGTGGTCGGCGTGACGGCGGTCGATGAAGCCCAGGGGTGGCTCTACTTCATCGCGTCGCCCGACAATGCCACGCAGCGGTACTTGTATCGGACCCGCCTCGACGGTGCCGGGACGGCTGAGCGGATAACGCCCGCCGCTCTGCCCGGCACCCACGGCTACTCGGTCGCGCCAAACGCCAAATGGGCGTTCCATACCTATTCGAGCGCCAACCGCCTTCCCACGATCGACCTCGTGTCCCTGCCGAAGCACACGGTGGTCCGGTCGATGGTGAATGACACAGCCCGGCAGCGAGCGGTGGCGGCGGTGTTGGCTCGGCCGGTCGAGTTCTTCAAAACGGACGTCGGAGGCGGGGTGGTGCTCGACGGCTGGATGATCAAGCCGAAAGACTTCGATTCGACGAAGACGTATCCACTCCTGATGTACGTCTATGGCGAGCCCGCCGGGCAAACCGCCACCGACCAGTGGCAGGGCGGTTCCCGGATCTGGTACCAGGCCATGGCCGATCAGGGCTACGTGATCGCCACGGTCGACAACCGCGGCACCCCGGCGCCCCGGGGCCGGGCCTGGCGGAAAGTCGTCTACCAGCAAATCGGGGTCTTGTCGAGCCAGGAGCAGGCCGAGGCGGTGCGGGTCCTGACGCGGACGCGATCGTATCTCGACCCGAGCCGGGTGGCGATCTGGGGCTGGAGCGGCGGCGGGTCGAGCACGTTGCAAGCGATGTTTCGGTATCCGGACGTCTATCAGGTCGGGATGTCGGTCGCCCCGGTTCCGGATCAGTTGCTCTACGATACGATTTATCAGGAGCGCTACATGGGGCTCCCCGCGCTGAACCCTGATGCCTACCAGAAGGCCTCACCAATCAACGTGGCCGGCGGGCTTCGGGGGCGGCTACTGGTGGTCCACGGCAGTGGCGACGACAACGTCCACTATCAGGGCACCGAGCGGCTGGTGAACCGGTTGGTGGCGTTGGGGCGGCCGTTCGACTTCATGGCGTATCCCAACCGGAGCCATTGCATCTGCGAGGGGCCGGGGACGACCCATCATGTGTATGCGCTGTTGACCCGGTATCTGGTGGAACACTTGCCGGCCGGCGGCCGGACCCGCGCCACGCCGTGAGCCTCCGGGGAGCCCGGCGTCAGGTTCCCGGGCGCCGGGTCGGCGGGCCGCTCGAGGGATCGAGGACCGCTCGGATGTGTTCGAGCAGAATGTAGGGTGTGAAGGGTTTGCGAAGGAACCGCTCCTCGGGCTTGAGCTCACCGGTGAGGTCATCGCCGGGATACCCCGACATCAGCAACACTCGCATGTCGGGGCGCTTCGGCTTGAGTGCCGCGGCGAGCTTCGGTCCGCTCATCCCCGGCATCACGACATCGGTCAGCAACAGGTCGATCGGGAACTGGGCGCTGGCTTCGATGGTCAGGGCGTCCTCGGCGTCGGCCGCCACCAGCACCCGGAAACCCTCACGGGCCAGGACTTTGTGGGCGATTTCCCGGAGTCCGGTTTCGTCTTCGACCAGCAGAATCGTCGCGGCAAACCGGGCCGGCGCGCCCTGATCGGCGGCGGCGTCGGGCGCCTGAATCGGTTCCCGTTCCGCTCGCGGCAGGTACACGGCAAAGGTAGTGCCCTTGCCGAGGGCGCTGGTGAGCACCATTCCCCCGCCGCTCTGCTTCACCACGCCATACACTGTGGCGAGACCCAGTCCGGTACCCCGCCCTGCCGCCTTGGTGGTGAAAAATGGCTCGAAGATCCGGGCCTGGGTTGCCGCATCCATGCCGGTACCGGTGTCGGTCACTTCGATGACGGTACATTCGCCGACAGGAACCGGAATGACCGCGCCGGGGATCGGCGCCGGCACCCTGGCTTGGCGAACCCGAATCGTGAGCTTGCCGCCTTTGGGCATTGCGTCGCGGGCGTTGACCGCCAGGTTGAGAACCACCTGTTCGAGCTGCGAGGGGTCGACGCGGACCGGGCCCAGATCGGACGCAATGTTGAGGGCAATGGCAACATCTTCCTTGATCAACCGCCGAGCCATCTTAACGACGGTCTCGACCGACCCGGTCACATCGATGATCCGGGGCTCGATGACCTGTTTCCTGCTGAACGCCAAGAGTTGTTTGGTCAAGGAGGCGGCCAGTTCGCTGGCCCGCTTGATCTGGGTGAGATCCTCCCGGACCGGGTGATCCTCCGCCAGCAGGTCAGCGGCCATGTCACTGTGACCCAAGATCGTGGTCAGCAGATTGTTGAAGTCATGGGCCACCCCGCCGGCGAGTTGCCCGACGGCCTCCATCTTCTGGGACTGCCCCAACTGCTCCTCGAGTTGAATCCGCTCGGTCTGATCCCGCATGGTGACCACGACCCCATTGACCGTGGGTTCGTGGAGCAGGCTGATGACGACGGCCTCGATCCGATGGGTGGTGCCTTCGGGCGTCGTGACCCGGACCCGGACCGAATCGGACTGCCCCGGCTGGGCCAGTCGCTCGTTCAAGACCCGCTCGAACTCGGCCTGACTGGGTTGGTCGACCAAGGTTCGGAGCTTGGCGCCGAGCAATACGGCCGGCGTTCGGGACCAGAGCGATTCGGCCGAGGGCGCCGCGTACCGGAGCGTCAAGTCCTGGTCGGCAATGAGGATGACATCGGAGGTGTGCCGGACCAGGGCGGCGATCCGGGTGTCCGCTTCGACAGCGGCCTGGGCTGCCTGCAGCCGGCTGTGGTGGCGCATCGCGATCATCTGGCGGATCACCAGCAACACCATGGCGGCAATGCTTACCATGACCACGGGACCGACGGTTGGGTCAGCGGTGTCGAACCCTTTCCGGGCCACGATCAGGGCGATACCGGCCACCGCCACCCACGGCACCGGGCTCGTGCCCTCGACCGAGGCGTCACTCCACGGCCACTTCCATCGGAGCCGGGCCGCTTCAGCGGCCCCAACACTGGTCCCAACCAGCGCCGTGACGAGGAGCGGCGCGAGGGCGAAAAAAATCCGCTCGGGCGCATTGGCCACGATGAGCCCAAAGTTCGCAACGATTTGGATGATCTGCGATCCGACCAGCAGCATGAAAGGCACCGCCCACTCACGGGCCGCACCGCGCATGATCGCGACTGAAACCGCGGCCAGCATGCCAACCCAAATCAGCGAGGTCAACCCGTCTTCGGTCCCCGGATTCGGCCCCCCAAACCCGACGTACCAGTAGAACAGGCCGACCCCGAGAACGATGACGGCCAAGTCGACGAACAAGTACCCCCAGTATCGGGGACCTCGATCGGCCGGCCAAAGCAGGAGACCCACGACGCTGAGCGGCGGCCCGGCCAGCGCAAGGACCCTGACCACTGGCTCCACGCCCGGACCGCTGACCAGGTCAGGCCAGAACCCCAGGAGGGCCCGGAGTGCGGTGAGCCCAGAGGCCAGGGCCACCGCGACGGCCGACCAGCGAAGCTTCGGATCGAAGCCCGGATCGCGAAGGGCCCGGACCCAACAGACCGCCGGCCCAATCGAGACCCAGACGTAGGTGAGCAATCCAAACCACTCGGGAGGGCGAACGAAGAGGGGTACCAACTGCATCGCGGCGGCGCTCACGATGACGGCTAACGCAAACCCGCCCCCGTTCTGAACCCAGCCCCGGAGCCACCGCCGGACCACGGCCTCAGTCGGCACTAGGCCCGTGAAGCCAACGAAGACGGGGTGTTAGCGATGCGCACACCCTGCAATGTATGAAGAAGTCACGGGATTGGAAATGGAAGACGCCCGGACCGTTAGGACGGACCGGGCGCCTCGTACCACTTTCAACTCGAAGCGGTTAGTTCCCGCCGCCGCCGCCGCGCTTGCTCATGAGTTCGTACACCACCCAGTTGTACCCGCCCTCGGTCTTCTCGGTGACGGAACCCATCTTGGTCACGGTCGGCTTAGCATACGACAGCTTCTGCATGGTCGTGCTCCTTGGTTGAGGTGCTGCTGAACACCAGCGGCTTCTCCGCTGGCCTGGACACTCCGTAGCGCGCCCACCACCCCGACCGGACCGCCAGCCAGGTTTCGAGGGACAACGCCAAGAACAACAACCCGCCGGCTTCGGTTCGTCCCCGCCGTGCCGCCTGGAACGCGCTCGACAGCGCCTCCCGAGAGACACAGCCAAGATCAGCGAGGTGGGAATCGTGAATGAGCCGTTCGAGGACTTTGGCATGGTGATTGAGCGACCACACGATCCGGCCGTCGATGGCACCCTTGCCGGCGCGGTTCCGGACCCGGGCCGGGAGGAGATCGCAGACCGCCTCCCGGAGAATCCACTTCTGTCGCCCTTCGGCCACGCGGAGATCCACCGGAAGCCGCATCCCAAACTCCACCAAGGGGCGGTGGAGGAAGGGATAGCGGATTTCGAGGCCCTGCTCGAACACGCCCCGCTCGAGCGCGACGTCGATGGATCCCATCTCGATGGCCGTCTGCTCCGCCACAATCCGGCCGGGCTTCGAGGCCCGTCGCTCGAGCCACCCGGCCAGGCCGAACTCCGTCGCGAGCGACGGATTCACCCACGCCGGCACCGACTCCGGCTGACGGACGATCCGGCGGCGCAACCATTCAGGAGCAATCGGCCCTATCAGATGCTGGGCGGCCAATCCCCAGAACGACCGCCGGGTGCTCACCGCGAGATCCGCCAACCGGCTCACGGCTTCCCCAACCCGTCCCTCCGCCAGGAAGTCGGCCAGGTGGTCGTCCGAGCAGGTGAGGTAATTGTCGGAGCCGAATCCGC
>JANMHX010000174.1:0-2346 GCA_031375485.1 Gemmatimonadota bacterium
GGTTTGGGCTTTGAACTCGTGCAACAAGTTCGTGAACCGGCCGACGTTGGAATCGTCGAGCGGCGCATCGACTTCGTCCATCAAACAGAACGGGCTCGGCTTGGTCAGATAGATACTGAACAGCAGGGACACCGCCACCAAGGTCCGCTCCCCGGAGCTCAGCAAGTGAATCCGCTGCGTCTTCTTGCCGCGAGGGGCCGCATGGATCTCGATCTCGGCCTCGAGGGGATCGTCGCTGTTTGAGAGCTTGAGACTGCACTCGCCGCCGCCGAACAAGGTGTCGAACACCCGCTGGAAGTTGGCCTGGACCGCGACGAAGGTCTCCAGGAACAACGTCTTGGCCGTGCCGTCGATTTCACGAATGGCCTGGAGCAACGATTGCCGGGCGGCGACCAGATCGTCGCGTTGGGCGGTGAGGAACTCGAGCCGCTTGGTTTCCTCGGCGTGCTCTTCGACTGCCAACGGGTTGACCGGCCCGATGGCCTCCAAACCCTGAACAATCCGCGAGAGCTCGGGCTCGAGCGATTCGCGGTCGAGGTCGAGCAGCTGCACCCGGGCCATCAACTCCTCGACCGGGGATCGCCATTCGGTTTCGATTCGATCCACGATCTTGCCCCGGGCCCCGGCCACTTCGGTCAACTCGATTTCGAGGCGGTGGAACTCTTCGCTCGAGGCATCGACGTCATCTCGGAGGGCCTGCACGGTCTGTTGGGCGATCACCAGGGTGGCCGACGCCGATGCGAGCATCCCTTCGGCGGTGGCCGAATCGGCTTCGAGTTCCGTGAGGGCCATCTGGCGCTCGTGGCGCTGCTCCTTCCACTCGGCATGCTGAGACGCCAGGGCGCCGGCCTCTTCATCGAGCTGGGCAATCTCGTGCCGGAGCGATTCGGCTGCCTGGTTGGCCAATGCGATCGTCTGGTTGGCGCGGTCGAGCCGGTCGGTCGTGGCCCGGAGCCGCGCGGCGACATGGGCTTCTTGGACCTGCCAATGGACCCGGCCCTCGCGAGCCGCCTCCTGCTCGGCTTCGAGGGTTGCCAGGGTGGACCGAGTCGATCCGAGGGCTTCGTCCTGATGAGCCCGGGCAATCTCGCCTTCTCGGAGGGCCGAGCCGACCTCGGTCTGGCGCTGGGCCGATCTGTCGATCCGCTCGTTGATCCGGGCGAGTTGGTTGTCTGCTTCCTGGCGCTCCCGGCCGAGGGTCATCAGCAGACGGGCGGCGTCATCGCGGGCGACGACGGCATGGCGCTCGCGTTCCCGGGCCCGTTCGACGACGGACTGCGATTCGGCGGCCATTCGCTCGCGCTCCACCAGTTGCTCGCGGGTGGCCGTGAGGCGGCTGACCACTTCGTGCAGGTGCGCGTCCTGGGCGCCGATATCCTGGCTCAGCGCCACGAGGTCGGCGCGCCGCCGGATCGAGCCGGACGGAGCGGCGGTGCCGGTGAGGAGGACGGCGCCTGAGGCGCGTTTGAGGACCCGGCCGGACGGATGGAGGACCTCGGAGCCCTTCAGGAGCGCGTTGATCCACGCGCCGGCCGGGCCCTCGGCCGAGAGGCGGTCGGTCAGCGGATGGGTGCCGCTCTGGTCGGTCTGGGGGCCGGGCTCGATGGGCAGGAGCACCAAGGCTCCCGGCTGGGTCTCCTCGTACCAGGGGTGGATCTCGCTGATGGTGGCCCAATCCCGGACCAACACCGCGTGCATCCACTCGCCGAGCAACCGCTCGGCCAACTCGGCGTCCTCCCGGGTGGTGTTGATGAAGTCGCTGAGGGGGCCCAGGACGCCATCGCCGAAGCGTTCCTTGGCGGCCAACAGGGCCTGAGCGGCAGGGGCGAGGCCGACGCGGTCTCGCTCCAGTTCCTCGAGGGCTTGGCGCCGAGCGGTGAGCTGGGCCAGCGATTCTTCGGCCTGACGACGCTGGTCGCGCTCGGTGGCTTCCCGCTCCCGGGTTTCCGCCACCGCGTGCCGGGCTCGGTCGGCCGCGGCGGTTGCTTGGAGCGTCTCCTGGGCCTGGGTGACGGCGTCCTGCTCGGCGGCGGCGGCCCGGGTGCCGGCGGCGGCAAAATCCTGGGCCAGACCGGCGCAGTGGGCCTGCTGCTGGGCCAAGTTGTCGCGGAGGGTCGCGAGGTCACGGTCGAGCGCCGTGCGCTCGCCCTCGAGGGCTCGGAGCGCTTGGGCCTGGGCGTGGACGGCCTCCTCGAGGCGGCGAACCTCTTCGCGATGACTGAGCAGCCGGTGGCGCACTTCCTCTTCGACTTGGGCCCGGCTGACGAGGTGTTCCTGGATCTGGCCGTGTTCGGTTTCGGCGAGGGTCCGGTCGGCCGCCGCTTGGTCGCGTTCGACCGCCGCTTG
>JANMHX010000177.1:0-5072 GCA_031375485.1 Gemmatimonadota bacterium
CCGTCACGCCGGCCGCCACCAAGACCAACAGCCACGCCACCACCACCCACAACGGCGATCGCACGATCCCGAGCCGGGCGAGCCACGTCGGAATCCCGAGGACAGTCAGCACGAGCGCGAGCCCGCTGACCGCCACCAGCCGCACCCCGGCGTGCCGAAGCGGAGCGATCAGGCGAGCCAGGGCGGCCTCCGTCAGGCGCGGGGCCATCTACCGTCCGCCCACCGCATACGTGAAGAGGTTGACCCCCATCCGGAGGGCGGCCTCGTGCTTTTCGGGGGGATCCTTATGAACGTCAGGATCCTCCCAGCCGTCGCCCAAATCGCTCTGATAGCTGTAATAGAGGACCAGGCGGCCGTCGATGAAGATCCCGAAACCTTGGGCGGGCTTCCCGTCGTGTTCGTGGATCTTCGGAAGCCCCTTCGGGAACTCATACACGATCCGATAGACCTGATGGTCCCAGGGAACTTCCACCAGCGGCCGGTCCGGAAACAACCGGGCAATCTCGCGCCGAATCGACTCGTCCATCCCGTAGTTGTCGTCGACGTGAAGAAACCCGCCCTGCTCCAGGTACCGACGGAGGACGGGAAGTTCCCGGTCGCTCCATTTGACGTTGCCGTGTCCGGTCATGTAGAGATACGGAACCTGCCAGACGTCGTCCTCGAGCACTTGGACGACCTTTTCACGACTCGCCATCCGGAAGGGGGTCCGTTCGCCAACGGCTTTGAGGAGGTTCGGGAGGCTCGAGGGATTGGCATACCAGTCGCCACCCCCGTCGTAGTGAAGGCGGCCAATCGTCATCGGCTCCTGGGCCGGCGCCCGGCTGGAAAAAACCGACGCCATCACCATTGCCACCATCCCCACCTTCATCGGCCCCCTCAGTCTTCCATCGCCAAACGATAGCTCTCGTTCCGGGACAGCCCGAACGCGTCCGCCACCGCTTTGGCCACCCGGCTTCGCTCGATCCCGGACTGCACCAGCGAGCGGGCAACCAGCCGGGCCGGGCCCTCGTCCGGCGCCGCCTCGACGGCGGCAACCCCTTCCACCACGACCGTCACTTCACCTCGAATCTCGACCCCTTCGAACCGAGCCAGAAGCTCCGCCAGCGTGCCGCGTCGATACTCCTCGAATCGCTTGGTCATTTCCCGGCCGACGAAGGCCAGCCGCGCCGGCCCGCACACCGCCACCAAATCCGTCAGGAGTTCGCCCAACCGCCCCGGTGCCTCGAAGCACACTACGGAGAATTCCGCGGTTTGGATCCGGGCCAGCCAGGCCTCGCGTTCCGTGCCCTTCCGGGGCCCGAAGCCAAGGAAAAGATACCGGTCCGCCGGCATCCCCGAGGCCATCAACGCGGTCCCCACCGCCGACGGCCCGGGTATCGGAACCACCGCAAACCCCGCGGCCAGCACCGCCTCGACCAAGCCCGGCCCGGGATCGCTCACCCCGGGCGTGCCGGCGTCGGTGGCCAAAGCAACGTCCGCCCCGCCCGCCAAGAGCGCGACGATCTCTTCCAGCCGATGAGGATCAGAATGGGCGTGGCAACTGATGAGCCGGGCCTCGGAACCGACGTGGTCCCGAAGCTTCCGGGTTTCCCGGGTATCCTCCGCCGCGATGACCGACACCCGGCGCAGGGTCTCGGCCCCCCGGGGCGACAAGTCGCCAAGGTTCCCGATCGGGGTCGCAAGGACAAAAAGCGTTCCAGCCATCCCCCCCCCGCCGAGTGCCGAGCGCCGAGTGCCGAGCGCCGAGCCCCCTATGCCGCGTGCTTGTTGATGCGCTCCTGCAGCGCGTTCTTCTGCACCAACCCGACTACGGTATCCACGTGCTTCCCGTCGAGGAAGAACAGCAGGGTCGGAATCGACCGAACGTTGAACCGCATCCCGGTCCGCTGGTTCGCATCGACGTCCAGCTTGGCAATCTGAACCTTGCCCGCATTGGCCTTAGCCAAGTCCTCCAGAATCGGGGCGATCGCCCGGCAGGGGCCGCACCATTCCGCCCAAAAATCCACGACTACGAGCCCTTTGGCCTGCTCGACGCTGGCCGCAAAGGTCTCGTCGGTGACGTGGGTAATCATCTCGCTCATCGACGACCTCTTTGGTGAACCATGTTAATTTCCAACCGAACGTTGTGGTGGCGCCCCTCGATGGAGGCACCGTGTTTTCGAAATCCCAGATTGCTCACATCGGCGTCGCGGTCGACAACCTCGACCAGAGCCTCGCCTTCTACCGCGACATCCTCGGCCTCGAGCCCCATCACGGCCCCGAGGAGCGAGACGGCGCCACCATCGTCTCCCTGTCCTTCGGCGACTCCGAAGTCGAACTGCTGCAGCCCGCGAGCCCCGATGGGCCGATCGCCAAGTTCCTGGCCAAGCGGGGCCCCGGCATCCACCACGTCTGCTACCGGGTCGCCGACCTCGACGGTGCCCTGGCCCAATGCCGGGCCGCCGGCTACCGCCTCATCGACGAACAGCCCAGGATCGGCGTGGGCGGCAAGCGCATTGCCTTCATCCATCCGAAGGCCACCACCGGAATCCTGATTGAACTTACGGAATAAGTCCGCCGAGCCCGCTCAGGTTCCCGTGGCCCCTTGGCACGACCGGCCCGGCACGCCGGCCGCGTTGAGATCGATCGCGTTCACCAGCCAGGAGCCTTGTTTGGTCCGGATCATGGTGAATGGAACGGTCTTGACGCACCCGTCGCGGGCTAACTCGATCAGCAAGACTCGGCGTTCGCCTTTGGCCAACCCGGGATTCTCGCCCACGACCTTCGAGACGCCGCCCTTCAGGTATGCGTGCATCACCGCGACCCGCTGGAGCCAGTTATCAGGCGAATTGGTGGCCATCGCGGATCCCTTCGCGCCGCCCCACAGGTCACCCATTTGCGAAAAGTTGCTGTCGGCAACCGCCCGTAAGAACGCCGATGCGACGGCCGCCGGAGCCGTCGCCGGAGCGACCGCGAGGGTCTCAACCTTGGTTGAGCAACCGGCCACCAGCCCGAACACCACCACCCATTTTCGCACTATGTCTCCCCCGTGCCTGCATTGGGGCGAAAGTAAATCGACCGGGAGGTCCTGAGCAATGCGTCTCTATATCAATATCGACCACGTCGCAACCATTCGAGAGGCTCGAAAGACCACCGAACCCGATCCCGTCGAGGCCGCCCGGATCGCCGAAACCGCGGGGGCGGATGGCATTACCGCGCACCTCCGCGAAGACCGCCGGCACATCAATGACCATGATATCGGCCGGTTGGCGGCGGCGGTCACCACGGTCCTCAATTGTGAACTGGCGCTCGCGCCGGATGTGGTCGCCCTGGTGGTCAAGCTCCGCCCGTTCCAGGCCACCTTGGTACCGGAGCGCCGGCAGGAGGTCACCACGGAGGGCGGCCTCGACCTCTCCGGTGACACCAGCCGGCTTCGGGACGTCATCGATCAATTGGCCGAGGCGGGCTCCCGCGTCAGCCTCTTCATCGACCCGGATCGAGTCACCATCGACCACGCCAAGGCGCTCGGCGTCCCGGCCATCGAACTCCACACCGGCCGCTACGCCCGCACCTATGCAACGTCCAGCACGGCCCTTGCCGATCTCCGGACGGCCGCAAGCCACGCGGCGGCCCTCGATCTCGCGGTCCACGCCGGCCACGGCTTGACCTACGAGAACACCGCCGCGGTTGCCGCCATCCCGGAAATCGAGGAACTGAATATCGGTCACAGTGTCGTCAGTCGGGCCGTCATGAGCGGCATGTACGGTGCCGTCTCCGAAATGAGCCGGATCATTAGGACCGCCCGGCGCCCTCGTTGACCAGACCCCGAGAGGCGGCCTACTCTTCAGGCATGAGTGTGCCGTCCGGCCGTCTCCAATTCTTCGTGCTTGAAGCCTCCGACTATTTGGAGCGCTTGGCCCGTATCGCTGACCGGCGAACTGCCCCGGACGGCGACGAATTGGTCCGCCTGACTCGGGCCCTCCGCGGCACCGCCCTGATGGCCGGCCTCGCCGCGTTCGCCCATGCGGCCGCCGCGCTCGAACGGCTCGCGAAAGCCCAGCGTGACAACCCGGCTACGTGGACCGTAGCCCGCGCCGAGGTAGTGGCCGGGGCCGTCGAGGAACTCAAGCGACTCACCCGCCAAGCCCATGCGTGGAGCGATGCCGAGTCGGACGCGGCCAGTCGGCTCGGGCGCGACTTGGCCGGCTCTCTCGGCGAGGAGCCGGCCCCACCCGCCGCCCCAACCGGATCCGAGGAGGAGCTCAAGCCGAGTGTTCGGTCGTTCGTGACCCGCGAAGGCGCGGCCATTGCCGGGGCGCTCGAGCAGGCGGCCGAGGCCCTGGAACTCGGCCAGCCCGGGGCCGCTGCCGAGGCGATCCTCCCCCGTCTCCAGTCGCTCCGGGGGTTGGCGGCCCTGCCCCGTCTCTCGCCGCTCCCGGAGTTCCTGGACGCCATCGAGCTGACCATCCGTTCAGTGCACGACTCCGCGGTGCCCCCGGACGGCCCCCGGGCCATTCGCCGAGCGGCGGCCGCGGTGTCCCGGCTGGTTCGCGAGATTGCGGATGAAGGCCAGGCGAGCGGCGAGACGCCGGAAATCATTCTCGGGGCCGTCAGCCTGCTCGAAGCGTTCGGGCGCGATGACGACATCGTCGGCATCGACTCCTTGTTCGTGACGGGCGACCCGGCTCCGATCGTCACCAAGGGCCTGCCCCAAGAGCGGGACGCGACCGACGCGATCATCGAAATCGTGAGCTTGGCCGACCGGTTCCGGCAGGCCGCCGACCAAATGGTGTCCCCCGCGGGGCGCGCCGGCCGAACCCTGACCCTCTATGGGCTCTTGGTGCAACTCCGCCCGCTCACCCGGGAGGCCGACCGGGATCGCCCCCAACTGGCCGAGTTGCTCCGGGCGATCGGTCACGCGGTCGGCGGGGGCCATGCCGCGCGCCAACCGGCCCCATTCGGCGCCGCGCTTCGCCAAGCAGCCGATCGTCTGAGCCACGCCGCTGAGAGCCGGAACGCCGTCTTCCTCGCCGATGAACTGGCCCCCGCCATCCGCGCGCTCGAAGGCCTCGGCGCCGGGGCCCCGGCGCCCG
>JANMHX010000185.1:0-19515 GCA_031375485.1 Gemmatimonadota bacterium
GATGCCTCGGGCGAGATCCGGGTCCGGTCAGAGCCGCCTTCGGCTCGGCTGGATGCAGCACCGTGGCTCCTGGTTCAAGACGCCCCGGCGTTTCCTGCCGTTCGGGGCCGATCGTTGGGATATCGGCCGTGCCAGGCGAGAATGAAGCCAACCGCAGGTTGCCGTTACGGTTCCGTTACGGACCTTGGTTTGTTGCGGCGAGCGAGGGGCGTGGCGGGCGCGGAGTTGTGGGTACGCCATCGACGGGCAGCCAGATCTCGAAACGGGTGCCGCAGCCCACCTGGCTGCTTACCGTCACCGCGCCACCGGCATCGATCGCCGCGGCCCTGACATTGGCCAACCCAAGTCCGGTGCCCTCCGGCTTGTCGGTGTAGAACGGCGCGAAGATCCGGGACAAATCCGCCGCCCCGATCCCGCTGCCGGTATCCTCGACCGACGTGACGACATAGGACCCGGCTGGGAGGTGAGTGTCGCCGATCAGGCTCGGCGCCGTCAGATCCCGGGCCCCGATGCCGATCACGATTCGGCCCCCATCTCGCATGGCGTCCCGGGCGTTCACGACCAGATTGATGATGGATTGCTCGTAACGAGGCACGTCGATCCGGGCGCGGAAGGATCCGGCGGGTTGCTGGTAGATCAGCTCGAACCGCGAACCCAGCAGGTACTCGAGCATCCGGCACAGGTCGGCCACTTGGCCGGCCAGCTCGGTCACGACTGGCCGGGCCGATTCGCGGCGGGCATAGCGAAGCAGCTGGCTGACCAGCGCCCGGCCGCGGTCGGCGGCACGCTGGGCCTCGGCTAGATCTTGATCGAGGCGGGGTTGGCCGGCCGCGTCGTGGCGGGCGAGATCAATCCCGGCCACCACCGCCGTCAGGACGTTGTTGAAGTCGTGCGCGATCCCACCCGCCATCTGGCCTAACGAATCCATTCGGTCCGCGCGGTTCAATTCGTGCTCGCGTGCCAACGCGGCCCGCCGCTCTTCGCTGAGAAGGGCCAGCAGCGTGCCGACACCGAACACCACGATGGTCACGAGTTGAAGGGTGGAGGCGGCCGCCAACAGCACGGCGCGGGACTCGGGCGTGGCGCCGATCGCTCCCGGCATGACCCACAGCGTCGTCCGGCCGGCCAGCAGCACCAAGGAAATCCCGATGACCGCGAGCCCCGCAATCGCGGGGTTGGCCCGCGAGGTTTGAAGGACCCGAACTCCGGCGGCCAGCAAGACGATGATGACCGGTCCGTGGGTGACCACGACCGATCCCAGCGCCAGCTGGTCGAGGGGCAGCAGAAAACCAATCGCCGACGTCAACCCGAACGCCAGCGCCACCCCACCCGCTCCAACCAAGACGGCCCGTTGGACGAAGCGCGGCCAACTCAGCACCCGGCCGACTACCGCTTGGGCCGCGGCCTCCGCCATCGGCGCCACCGCGAACCATAGGCCAAGACCGAGCAAGCTCACCGCCAACTTGCCCTTGCGGCCCCCGGTCGCCGCCAATGCGCTGGTCAAAACGGCCGCCGTGAGCACCCACCAGGTCCAGGCCCAAAGGGCCATCGGGCGCCGCCGAAAAGCATACCATACGGCGGAGACGCTGAGCGCCATCAAGAGGGCCACCAGGCCCTGGAGAAGAAAGGCGCCACTCCGTCCCAGCTCGGCGACTACTTGCATGACAATAAGGTAGGCTTCACGGTTCGGTTGGCCAACTCGCTGGTGCTGGCCCTCAGATGGTGCGGAAGTTTTGCGAGAACGACACGTCGTCGTTGTCCATCATCGTCTTCGTGATGGCGTCGACCGCGCCCTCCCCGCGGGCGAAACCCAAGAACCCGGGCGGCGGGTGGCGCACCCCCTCGATGCTCGCGTGGCTGATCGAACGAATCTCCCGCCATCCGACGACGTCCGTCAGATCGGCTCCGTCGAGGATCGCGGCGGAGAGCCGCGCCCCGGCCAGGTTCGCCCCCTTCAGGTAAGCTCCGGTCAAATTCGCGCCCACGAGGTCAACACCCTGGAGATCGGCGCCCTCGAGATTGGCCCCGGCCAGATTGGCACTCGAAAAGTGGGCTCGTTGCAGGCTGCTTCGCACCAGCGTGGCGCCCGGCAGTTCGACCCGCTCCAGCCAGGCGTCGTCCAAGTTGATGCCGGCTAACGACTCCCCGTTCTTGAGCAAGTCGCCCAAGGCCTCGATCCGGCCGCCGCTTCCGCCTTTGCCCTGAGCGCTGTTGATGACCTGCCAAGCCTGGTAGTTGGCGTCGATCTTCGCTTGGCGGGCGGTTTCGGTGTCGGAGGCACGGCGTTCCCGGCGGCCGGCCCAGAAATGGTACGCACTGAACACAAAGGCGGCCAGCTCGATCACCTTCATCAGGTTCACGATCACCTGCAGCCAATCGGCCCACCCCACGACACCGCCGCGGGGAACGCTCGTCTGCGCCGCCAGGAGCGGGGTCGTCAGCCCGATGGCCGCGCCAATCCCGAGCGTGAGTATTCCCCAATCCCAGCGCCGTTCCATTCTGCTCCTCGGTCGGCGTGGAATGTGATTCCGTTGCTGGTCCTCGCAAACAACGGCGGGGTAACAATCCGATGACGCCCCACCGGTCGCCCCCCGCGACCGTGACGCTCAATGTAACAATAGTGTGACGCAAGACGGTCTCCCGTGCGATAATATGACAGGGCGTTTCTCCAACTTGGGGGGACCAAATGGCTAACATCCATTGGAAATTGGTGGTTGCGACGGCACTGACGGCGACGGCTACCCGGAGTAGTAGCGCTCAAGTCCTGGCCAGCACCGATGCCGCCGACTCGCGGAACCGCTGTGACTTGGTGGAAGTCACCATCCGGCTCCGGGTGGCGCATCCCCTTGGAGCGGCAAAATCCGGGGGGCCGCAATGTCTGGGCGCGGAGGCCACCTGGGTCCCAACGGCCCCGATGGACGCCGACCATCGGATCGCTTGGCGGCGAGCGCTGACCGCGCTCGGGGAAAGCACCGACCCGGCCTGTCGGCTCGCGGCGAGCACGCTGGTCTGGCTGGAGCAGGTGGGGGCGGTCAGCGTCTGGACCCCGGCCGATACCGCGGCCGGGTTGGTGTACTTCGGCGCCTCATATGCCACCGCCTCGACGTCGCCGCTCGCGGTGCAATTCTGGGCACCGGCCTTCGACCGCCCGGTCGATTGGCTGGCCGGGGCCATGGCACACGAGGCCTTTCATATCCTGCATGCCGGGGCGTCGGAAAGCGATGCCCTGGTGTTCGGCCAGGCGTGTGCCCGGTCGTTGCCACGCCCGTTGCCTAGTGGAGGTTGATTAGCAATACGGCCGTGGTGCCGGTGATGTCGTTGCCGACGATCAACAGGCCCCCCGGAACTCGTCTCCTTGGCGTCGCGGTTGGCCCGTCGCGAGCAACGCCGGGATCGTGACGAAGCGGTACCGCCCGCCGGCCCGTTCGAGGATCTGGTCGACCGCTCGGAGGGTTGGCCCGCGATCGGCAAACTCGGGGCGGGCCGGATCGTAAAGCCCATCGTGGCCGAGCACGATGGAGCCCGGCGCGATCTTCGACTCGATCGCGGTCGCGATCCTCGTCGCGTCGTGACCCTGCCAGTCCTCGGAACTTACGTCCCACTTGATCGCCGTATACCCCAAATCGGCCACCACCCGACGGCTGGCCCGGGGGAGCCGGCCGTATGGTGGCCGAAAGAGCGGCGCGGCCACCGGTCCGATCGCCGCCGCACACCGCTCGATCTGGTCTCGGCACGCCCTTGCCGGCACCAGCGTTAGGTCGGGGTGGTCCCACGTGTGATTCCCGATGGCGTGCCCTGCCGCGGCGATCCCGGCCACCACGGACGGATGTCGGCTGGCCCGCTCGCCGATCAGGAAGAAGGTGGCCCGGGCCCCATGACGGGCCAGGATCTCGAGCAGACGGGGCGTGTGGACCGGATCGGGACCATCATCGAACGTCAGGGCGACGACCGGCTCCGGCGTAATCACCCGGAGCACCGGCCGCGAGGCCGAACGGCCGAGGAGTTCCTCGACCCGCCGCCCGAGCCACCGGAGGTTCACCGCTCGCTCGGCCGCTCGGGGCTCCACACCCGGACCGTCCAGGGGTGGTCGGCGCCGCCAGACTTGGCGGTGGTTTCGTCGAGCATGGCGAAGCGGGCGTCGAGGAGTCGCCAGTTCGCGGCGGTTCGTTCGTTCACCACCATCGAGCCCACGAAATGGCCGCCCGGGGCGAGCCATCCGGCACACCGTTCCAGCACCGGGATCGGATCGGCGAAGTAGTAGAGCACCTCGTTCAGGACGATGACGTCGAACCGTTCGTCCGTGGCGAAGGACTCCGCATCGGCGCACAGGAACGAGGCGTCGGGCAGTCCTTTGGCGGCGGCCTGCGCCACGGCCGTCGAGGCAATGTCGAGACCCAGATAGCGAGCGTAGCCTCCGGGGCCGAGCCGGAGCGCCAGAAGCCCCTCGCCGCAGCCGATGTCGAGGACCCGTCCGTTCGGATGGAGGTATTGGATATAGCCCGCGATCAGGCTGTATCGCGCCAACTCCGGAAGGCCGCCCATGTAGGCCCACCGGCCTTCGCCCCATTGGCGGGTCAGCCGGCGACGGTTGACGGCGTAGGCCCCCCATCCTGATGGGGGGGGAACCGTCCGGCGCCGACCGAACCAGCGAGTCCAGATTGAGCGAAGAGTCATCCAGAGGTGAAACCTACGGCCAACGGCGGCCCTCCGCGACGTGGGGAGGGTTGGTGGCGGGGCTCAGGCTGTTCCGACCGGCATCGGCCTGGCCCCGCGAGCTCCGGTGGCAGCACCACGCGGATGAATTAGTATTCGGCCGCTGGTACCTGCCACGCCTTCAGTCCGGAGAATCATCGATGCGAACGTTCCTCGTGGCCCTGGCCATCGTGGTCACCCCGAATCCCGCCGCGACGGCGCAGCAGGCCAGGTTTGATGTCGTCATTTCGGGCGGACGGGTCATGGACCCGGAGTCGAAGCTCGATGGGGTTCGCTCGATTGGGATTCGGGGCGGCAAGATCGTAGCGATCGTGGCCGGGCCCTTGAAGGGCAAGACCATGATCGACGCCAAGGGGTTGGTGGTGGCGCCGGGATTCATCGATCTCCACGCCCACGGCCAGGACGACGAGAACTACGGATCTTCGCGATGGACGGGGTGACGACCGCCCTCGAGCTCGAGGTTGGCGTGGCGGACATCCCGGGGTTCTACGCCGGCCGCACCGGCAAGGCGTTGATCAATTTCGGCGCCTCGGTCGGCCACATTCCGCACCGGATGGCGGTGATGAAAGACCCGGGCCTCTTCCTGCCGGTCGGTGCCGGCGGGCGGGACCCCGCAACGGCGGAACAGATCGCCGAGATCCGCCGGCGGATCGATGCCGGCCTCGCGGCCGGCGGTCTCGGTGTCGGCTTCGGGCTCCAGTACACGCCGGGGGCCAGCAAGTTCGAGGTCCTCGAGGCGTTCCGTGCGGCGGCCAAGTATCACGCCCCGGCGTTCGTCCACACCCGGTCGTGGGGGACCACCGATCCAGGGAGTTCGGTGGAGTCCTATATGGAGGTGATTGCGGCCAGCGCCATTACCGGGGCGCCGCTCCACATCGTGCATCTCAACAGTTCGAGCCTGGAGTCGACGCCCGCCACGCTGGCGCTGGTCGCGGAAGCGCGCGCCAATGGACAGGACATCACGGCGGAGGCCTATCCGTACAGCGCGGGGCTCACCGAAATCAGTTCACCGCTCCTCGATCGGTTCGTGGGCGGGCCCGACAGCATGTTCGCCAAGCTGATGCTCGTCAGCACCGGCGAGCGGCTGACCCGCGAAACCTTCGCGGCCAAGCGGGTGCCCGGGGCCATGGTGGTGCTCTTCCTGAATACGCCGGAGATGGAGGCGATGGCGATGACGAGTCCGCTCACCTCGATCGCGAGCGACGGCGGGCTCCGCCAGGGCAAGGGTCATCCACGCACCGCGGGCACCAGCGGCCGGACCCTGGGCCACTATGTCCGGGACACCAAGCAGATCGGCTTGATGGATGCGATCCGGAAGATGGCGCTGATGCCGGCGCTCCGGCTGGAGCGGGTGGCGCCGATGTTCAAGAACAAGGGCCGGATCCGGATCGGGGCCGATGCGGACATCACGGTGTTCGATCCCAAGACGGTGATCGACAAGGCCACCTACCAGGAGCCCGCGCTCCCCTCGGTCGGATTCCGGTATGTGCTCGTGAATGGGGTCCCGGTGGTTGTCGATGGTGCGCTTCAGGACCGCGAGTTCCCGGGGCGGCCGGCCCGCGGTCCCGTCCGTTGATCATTTGTTCCATGCCGCCGGGCCGGCCCGGTAGGTTTCGCGTCCGCCCATGATCGTGAGGAGAACTGTGGTGGCGAGGAGCCGAGCCGGAGGCTCGGTCAGGATGTTCGCTGACAACACGACGAAGTCAGCCAACTTGCCGGCTTCGAGCGTGCCTTTGTCGGTCTCGTCGAAACTGGCGTAGGCGCCGTCTCGGGTGAAGTGGCGGAGCGCGGCCTCGACCGAGATCCGGTTCTCGGGATACCAGCCTCCGCGCGGCGTGCCGTCGGCCGTGGTCCGGTTCACGGCGGTATTGATGCCCTTGAGCACTTCCATGGTGAAAACGGGAAAATCGCTTCCGAAGGCCTGGGTCGCTCCGGCGTCGTCGAGCTTCTTGAACGCATTGGCCCTCGACGCGCGGGCCGGCCCAAGGAGTCCGGCGTAGTTGCCGAGGGTGGTGGCATCCGGATAGGCGAACATCGCTTGGGTCGAGGCGATGACGCCGAGCCGTTTGAAGCGAGGCAGGTCGGCGGGGTCGGGGACTTCCAGGTGTTCGATCCGGTGGCGGCGCGGGGAGGAGTGGTTCTTCCGGGCGGTCGCGGCGAACGCGTCGAGCGCCATCCGGATCGCCCGGTCGCCGATGGCGTGGAGCATGATCTGGAGGCCGGCCTGGTCATAACGCGCCACGGTCCGATCGAGGGCGTCCTGAGTCCACATCGGAATCCCGGTTTCGGTGCCGGCCCCAACATACGGTTTCTGCATCGCCGCGGTCTTGGCGTCGACTGTGCCGTCGAGCACGCCTTTGGCGGAGCCGAATTTCAGGAGCGGGCCTCTGAATCTCGTCTGGAGCGCCGCGTACGCCGCGAGGGCCGAGTCGGTGGTCTCCTCGGTAAACGGCACCGCCACGTAGAACCGGAGCCCAAAGTCCTTCCGGGCGAGGGTCCGTTCGAAGGCCGTCATCTCAGCCGGGGAGAGGGCATTGACCAGGTGGACCGAGGTGAGACCGAACGACGCGGCGCGCGCCATGATCCGCTGGAGGGCGTGATCGGCGTCCTCGGCGCTCGGCTCCGGGAGGAGGCGGGTCACCGCCGACATGGCCGACTCCTTGAATTCGCCGGTGAGGTCCCCGGCCCGATCCCGCTCGAGGCGGCCGTTAGGCGGATCGGGGGCCGTGCGGTCGAGGCCGGTCAAGGCGAGCCCCGTGCTGTTGACCAGCAGCATGTGGCCGTCCCGCTCCCAGATGACCACCGGGCGGTCGGGGAACGCGGCGTCGAGCTGGCGGCGGTCGGGGATCTGGCGGGGAAAGTCGTTGTACGCCCAGCCGCGCCCCTGGATCCAGCCCGTCGGGTGGTTTGCCGCGAAGGTCCAGAGCCGGGCGATGATCTCGGCCAGGCTGCCACTGTCGTCGAGATCGGCGCGGTCGGAGGGGCTGAAGTGCCAGTGGGAGTCGATGAACCCCGGCACCACCAGGCGCCCGCCGAGATCGGTGACGAGGGTGGCCGGGCCCTTCCGGCGTTGGATCGCCGCGGTGGTGCCGACGGCCACCAGGCGATCTCCCCGGACCGCCATGGCTTCCGCGAACGGCCGGCCGGGGGCGCCGGTCCAGATCCGGGCGTTCTGGAAGATCCGGTCCGGCACGCCCGGGGGTGGTTGGGTCAGCACGACCGCGGCGAGGGCGGCTCCGAACGGAAGGATCGGCATAGACCGTGGTGTGGGGGTGGGGAAAGATGGCCGACTCAAGGCGGCCGGGGCAACGCCGGGCCGGCGGGGTAGCGGTCTACTACCGTTTCCGCGCGACCTCGCGCCGCTCTTCCCGGTCTTCGTCGTCAATGTCGGCCGCGAATGGAAAGAACACCGCCCGCCGGACCCCGGGAAACGGCACGTTCCACCCTCGGGCCTCGTGCCAGAGGATCCGATTCAACCGGTCGCTGGGTGCCGCATCGGGGTTTCGGAAATCCATCCGCCGAGATTCCCGGGCGGCCGCCAACCGCTGGCGCGCCTGGGGCCCGGTGATGGCCCCGAGCTGGGCGTTGACCTCGTAGATCGACTGGCGCGGCACGATCGCGGTGTAGGGCTCGTCATTGGCGGACTCTCCGGGCCCGACGAAGCTCGCCCGCATGTCGGTCGCGACCAAATCGAACATCGAGAGGGCCGGGAGCCCGAGCATCAGTTCGATGGTCTTCACCATCCCCTGCTGGTTGTAGAACGTGCTGTCGACCGCGCCGCGCCGGGCGAACGGACTCGCCACCAAGGCAACGGTCCGGTGACCGTCGATGTGGTCGACCCCGTTCTGGGCGTCGTCCTCGACCACGAGGATCGCCATGTCCTTCCAGAATTGGGAGTGAGACAGTCCCTCGATGACCTTGCCGAGCGCGAGGTCGTTGTCCGCGACGCAGGCGCTCGGACTACACCATCCCGGTGTCGTCCCGACGGTATGGTCACTTGGCAAAATCATCATGACGAGATTCGGCATCGATCCGCGCTGTTCCCATTCTCGAAGGTGTTCGAGCACGACATCGGCTTTGACGACATCGGGGACTTCCTGGGTCCAGCCTGGGTACTCACGCACTAATACCCGGTCGAGCGACCGAATCGACGACCGGGTGTGATACATCGCGGCCAACCGGGTGCGGAACCAGCGGGCATCATGGGCGGCTCGATCGCGATACTGGTCGAGCAGCTTCCGCCGGACCCCCGGGATCGAATCGCTCGGCGGCGGCGCGAACTCGCCAAACACTTGGACCGTCTTCCCCTTGGCAGCGGCCGCTTCCCAGAGGAATCCGCCCGCCGAGTAGGCGAGCGGGTCGTCGGCCTCGGAGGGATAGCTCCGGCCGAAGTAGAGGGGCCACATCGGGTAGTCGGTTTCATTGGCTTGGGTGAGCCAATGGTGGCCGTCGGCGGAGTTCCCACCGGTGGCGAAGAAGTGATCGAGCGTCACATAGCGCTCGGCGAGGGCGTGGGCGTTCGGCGTCACGTCCCGGCCGTACATGACCAGGGACGAGTCGCCCGCTCCCCTGGGCAGGTCGCCAAGGACCTGATCGTAGGTTCGGTTCTCGCGGATGATATAGACCACATGCTTGACGAGCGATGGTTCCCCCGGCCGCTCGGGTACCGCCCTGGCCGTGGCGGCTTGGCGCGGCTCGATCCCTGGTCCGGCGGGCACGGTCGCGAGTGTTAGGCGATTGTTCTGGGCCACGGCCGTCGTGTAGGCCGCCAACTCAGCGGGCGTCGGGGCGCTGATCACGTTGACCGATCCTCGCACGGCGAGGGCATTGCCGCCGGCCTTCCCGTCGAGTTCCGTGGTGGTGGAACCGACCCCGAGCAACGTCCCCACGGCCACGGTGCCGCCATCCGGACTCACGTCGATGGTGGCGGGGTACCAACCGGTCGGAATCAGCCCTTGAAGGGTCGCCGTCCCGGTGACGCCGTACACGCCGATCGCGTTGACGCCCCCTAAGGTGACGTAGAGCGTCGCCCCATCGGGCGACAGCGCCACCGCCGTCGGCGCCAGCCCCGCCTTGCGCTGATGAAAGGGCTCAACCGAGATGGTCGTCATCAGGCGCCGAGCCCGGGTGTCGACGACACTGACATTGTCGGAATTGCCGTTGGCGACGTAGAGCCGGTCCCGCTGCTGATCCCAAGCCAGGCCGCCGGGATGGCGCCCGACCACGACGCTGTCGGTAATCCGGCCCGTTGCCAGGTCGACCCGAACCACCGACCCCGGGAGGGCGATGCCGCGGCCATCGACTCGGACCGGTTCCGAGAGCGAGCGGCAGCACTGTCGCGCGGCCCGCTGTCCCGGCCGTGGCTTCGGCCCCCCGTAGACCGAGACCCAGGCGACCTCTCCGTCGTCACTGACCACTGCCTGCACCGGCAAGACACCGGTCGGCACCGTCCTGACCACCGCTCCGGACAGAGCGTCGACGATGACGAGCCGGTCGTTGGCGGGAACCGGGACGACAACGAGGCGTTTGCCACTGGCGTTAGGCCTGGCGGCCACCGCCGGACCACCGGCCATGAAGGCGCCAAGATTGCCGACATTCCAGACGACCGTGGCGCTGTCGGCCAGGGCGCCCGGCGGTCCGGCTCGGGGACTCGCCCCCCGGGCATCGTAGGCCGTCAACTGGGCTACGGCTGGGGTCTGGGTCGGCCGGGCGCCGGGGATCACGTTGCTCACGTCGGCCGGGAGCCGGCCGACGGACGTCACCAACGCTCGGCCGGCGGTCCGATCACTCGCGACGCCGTGCACTCCCGGTGCGCCGTCGAAGGTCGCGCTGGCCACCACCCGGTTGTCGCGCCAGGAGAGCCGGTACACGCCACGAGGCGCCGCAACCCAGAGTTCGCCGGGCTCGGTGCCAAACCGAACTCCGGTGACTCGACCGTCGAGGACGCTTTGGAGCCCGGCCGGCGTCACCCGCTGGTCGGTGGCGATAACCCCGGGATCGGAGACCTCACGGCGGGGCGGTCGCGGCGGCTCGGCTTGAGCCTGAATCAGAAGGACGAGAGCGAAGGACATGCTCAAATGTACCGGGATCGTTGAATGGAGCGAGAACGTCTCCTTCCGCCAGCTCGGCCTGGCCCGCCGAGCCGAGACGGCGTAGCTTGAATCCGTAAGCCCAGCCACCAACCGTTCGCTCAGGATCAACCATGGCTCACTGTCCTCTCCGAGCCGCCGTGCTCGGCGTCGTCGTGCTCGCGTCCGCCGGCCGCCTGGTCGCGGCTCAGAACCTTGCCGTGACCGGCGCCACGATCATCGACGGCACCGGCCGGGCGCCGATCGCCGACGGCGTCATCGTGATCCGGAACGGGAAAGTGACGGCGGTCGGCCCCGCCGCCACGGTCGCGATTCCGGGTGACGTGACCCGGGTGGACGCCCGCGGGAAATGGGTGATTCCCGGGATGATGGACGCCAACCTGCACCTCGACCTCAATATCAACCTCGAGCATCTGATTCTGTTCGAGGACCAGTACGACAAGATCGTGCTCGAAGGCGCCCAGATCGCGCTCAAGACCGGCCAGACGACGGTGTTCGACACCTGGGGCCCGCGGGCGGCGTTGATCAAGGTCCGCGACCAGATCAACGCCGGCCAGGCGGAAGGGGCCCGGATCTATCTCGCCGGGAACATCATCGGCTACAGCGGCCCCCTCGGCCCGGACTTCTTCGCCCCCGCGGCCGCCTGGGTGACGAAGTCGTTTGCCAAACGGATCAACGAAACGTGGGAACAAGGCACCGGCCGGGCCCTCCTCTGGATGCCGCCCGACACGCTCCGGGCCGCGATCCGGAAGTACACCGGGCTCGGCGTCGACTTCCTCAAGTTCGGGGGGAGTGGCCACCAAGACATGGACTTTCTCACCTTCTCCCTCCGCCAGGAGCAGGTGATCGTCGAAGAGGGCCACCGGGCCGGCATGACGGTCCAGGCCCACGTCACCTCTACCGAGAGCATCGACATGGCGGTCGACGCCGGTGTCGACATCCTGACCCATGGCAGCATCTCCGGCCCGGTCTATCCGATCCAGCCCGCCACCATCAAGAAGATCGTCGAGAAGGGCGTCGGGATTTCGGTCCTGGGCCTCACCAAGCGGGCCCTCGCCGCCCAGACGAAGGCCGATTCCACCAACGTGCTGCTGGGCTACATGAAGATGGCGGCGGAGAACATCCGGAACCTGAGCCGGGCCGGCGCGTTGTTGATGGTCTCGACCGACGCGGGCATCGACGACCCGATCCGGGTCGCTGATTCCAAGACCCTGGCATCCGATTCGGTGGATTCCCGGACCACGTTAGGCGATGGGCACTTCAACGCGCTCGTCGTGTTCGAGGAAGCCGGGATGGCGCCGATGGAGATCCTCAAGACGGTCACCAGCAACGTGGCGAAGGCCTATAAGCTCGATAAGGAGCTCGGCACCCTGGAGCCGGGCAAGGCGGGTGACCTCGTCATCCTCGACGCCAACCCGCTCGAGGCCGCGCGGAACTACCGGCGGATCGGCTCGGTCATCAAGGGCGGCAAAGTGGTGAACCTCGCCGCGCTCCCGACGGCACCAGTGATCAGCTCGCGGAAGCCGCGGTCGTAGCCGACACCATCGGGTCATCGTGACCTCTCCTCAGCCGTTGCAGGACTCGCTCGGCGACCGCTACACCCTCGACCGCGAACTCGGCCGCGGCGGTATGGCCACGGTCTATCTGGCCGAGGACGTGCGACACCGCCGCCGGGTCGCGCTCAAGGTTCTCCACCCCGAACTCTCCGCGGTCCTCGGCCCCGATCGGTTCCTCAAGGAGATCGAGCTCACCGCCAACCTTCAGCATCCCCACATCCTGGCCCTGTTCGATTCCGGCAGTGCGGCGGGGCAGTTGTTCTACGTGATGCCGTTCATCGAGGGAGAGACCCTCCGCACCCGCCTCGAACGAGAGACCCAACTCCCGGTGGACGACGCCCTCCGGATCGCCCGCGAGGTGGCGGACGCGCTGGCCTACGCGCACGAACGCGGCGTGATCCATCGCGACATCAAGCCCGAGAACATCCTGCTCCAGAGCGGTCACGCGCTGGTGGCCGATTTCGGGATCGCGCTCGCGGTCCAGCAGGCCGGCGGCCAGCGGATGACCCAGACCGGCCTCTCGCTCGGCACCCCCCAGTACATGGCCCCCGAACAAGCCATGGGCGAGAAGGCGGTCGACCAGCGCGCCGACATCTACGCTCTCGCGGCCGTGATCTACGAAATGCTGACCGGCGAGCCGCCCCACACTGGTCCGAGTGCCCAGGCCATCGTGGCGAAGGTACTCACCGAGCCGGTGCGGCCGGCCCGAGGTCTTCGAGCCGCCGTGCCGCAGCATGTGGATAATGCCCTTCAGGTGGCGCTCGAGAAACTGCCGGCGGACCGGTATTCCTCGGTGCAGGAATTCAGCGAAGCCCTGCGCGGAGGCACCAGCACCCGGACGCCGGTGGCGCGGGCCGCGAGCGGTGCACCGCGGACGGTGGGGCAGCGGCGCAGCGTTGTTGTGGGCGCCGTCGCCCTCGCGGTCGTGGCGCTCGGGCTCGGATGGGTCCTTGGCCGCTCCCGGCCAACCGCCGAAGCCTCCGTTCCGCCGCTGGTGGTTCCGCTGGCGATCCCGTTGGCGTCGGAGACCGGAGTCGGCGGACACATGCTGGCGATCAGTCCCGATGGCACCATGCTCGCCCTGCCTGGGTCGGACTCGCTCGGCGCATCCCAGTTGGTGGTCCACGGCCTCGCGGGTCAGCGCAACGTCGTTCTGGGGATTGGATTCCCGCTCGAGTTTTCTCCCAATGGCCGACTGCTGGCCTTCGCGGGACCGGACGGGTTTCGAGTCGTGCCGGTGGCGGGCGGGACCTCACTTGCCGTCGGGGCCGGGTTCACCGGGCTGATGACGGGCGGCCGAGGTCTGACCTGGCTCGATGACTCCACCGTGGCGTTCGCCGGCAGCGGAACGAGGGGCCTCGTGCGGGCCAGGATCGGTAGCCCGGCAGTGGACTCGCTGCGGGGGACCGCTCAGGATTCACTGGCCTACGGGACTCCCACTGCAGTGACCGGCGACCTCATTCTGGTGAGCCGAGGCATGGCCCTCGGCTCCGGGGAGATCGGGACCTACTCAGTATCCTCGTTGGCGTTCCGGCCGCTGGGCATCCGCGGCAGAAGCGCCACCTACATCGATCCGGGCATGGTCCTCTTCCTCAGTGACGCGACGCTTTGGGGAGTTGAGGTGGATCCCCAGACCATGGTTCCGCGCGGTGCGCCTCGGGCTGTCGTCGACGGGCAGCTCGGGGGCCGAGTCGTGAGCTTCGCGGCCACCCGGTCCGGCGTTCTGGTCGTTCGCCGGAGTTCCGGTGGTTCGGGCCGTCACCTTGTGGTGCGGGATCGGGCGACCGGTCTGGTCCGCGAGGTGCGGCAAGACCGGCTGCCGTACCGGTCGGTCCGGTTCTCGCCCGATGGGAATCGGATTCTCTACAGCCTCGCCGTTCGCGCCTCGGTCGGCGGCGACCTCTACGTGACCGATGTTGGGGATGGGAACACGGTCCGGATCACCAGTGACTCTTCCACCCTTGCGCCTGAGTGGACCCGCGACGGCCGCTGGATCGTCTACGCGACGATCCGACGCCAGCTCAACGCTCGTTCGTACCTTATGGCGGTGGACGCCGCCGGCGGCGGGGTGCCGGACACCCTATTGTCGAGTTCGCGGAGTATCTACGAGATCGAAGTGACCCCGGACGGCCGGCGGTTGCTCTGGCGCGAGGACGCGGGCCCTTACAATCGCGACATCCGGTCGGCCGCCCCGCACCGCGGCGACTCGACTCGCCCGGAACGGGCCACCCGGTTCGACGAGCGCGGGATTGCTCTCTCGCCCGATGGGCAGTGGTACTTGTATACGTCGAACGAAACGAATCGATCCGAGGTGTACTTGTCACGGTTAGGCGGCGATGGTGCCCGCTGGCCGGTCTCGAACTCGGGCGGCACCGAGCCGCGGTGGAGCCGGAACGGCGAGGTGTTCTACCGGACCGCCGACTCGGTCTACGCCACCCGTATCACCTTGGGACCGGTGCCCAAGATCGAGCCGCCCCGCGCCCTCTTCGCGGATCGCTCCTATTACGTCGGCCTCGAGTCGGTCTGGGACGTATCGCCCGACGGGAAGCAGTTCGTCTTCGTCAAGACCGAAGAAGGCAGCACCACGCTCAACCTGATGCTCAATTGGATCCCCGGGTGGCGGAAACCATGACGCATGATGTGCGGCTCGCGGAATTGCCGGGTATCGCCCTGGCGGTGCGATCGGCGGCGCCGGCCCGCCCGCATCCGAGAACCCGCGCTTCCCGTTGTTGTCCACCACGGGGCCTTTGTCCGGCGTACCGGTCGCCGTGAGATTGGCCGTGGCCGACGCGGTATAGCAAGCCTGCCGGCGGGTGACGTCACCTCGGTCAGCGTGACCGGGCCGACGTCGGTTCCGAGCGTGATCGTGTTCCCCGACCTGGTCAGGGTAGTCACCGGCAGCGGCTTCGAGGGGTCGACGATGCCGCAATCACCGTCGGCATCGACGGGCACGTCGAGGACGGCGAACGCGTTGGTCGCGGCGTTGTAGTGGTAAACGCCGCCCTCAATCCCGTTGCTGTTGTCCGATCCGGCCTTGCTCTTCCGGCCTGCCGCGGAGTACCCTCATCTGACCGATTCCCCGTCCCATTCTGGAGCCCACCGTGACAATTCCCCTGCCGGCGTCACTCGCCGATTTATTGGCCGCCCCGTCCGGGCCGCCGCAGGAGGATGCCTGGGCCCGATTTCTGGTTGACCACAGCGATGTTGTGTTGTTCGTCGCGCGGCGGATGGGCGGAGGGCACGACGAGGTGATGGACCGGTATGCTTGGGTCCTCGAGGCATTGCGGCGAGACGACTTCCGCCGGCTTCGCGGCTACGACGGCCGGGGACCGGGGCCGTTCACGACCTGGCTCATCGTGGTGGCGCGGCGGCTGTGTCTGGACCGCCATCGGGCCCGCTACGGCCGGCCCCAGGGCGAGGTCCCCGGCGGGGAGGCGGCCAGGGTGGAGCGCCGCCGCTTGGTGGACCTGATTGGCGATGAGTTTGCCCTCGAGACGGTGGCGGCACCGCCGGACGGCGCCGCCGATGCCGGGATGATCCGCCGGGAGGTGATCACCTTGCTTGGGCAGGCGCTTGCCGAGCTCGATCCCGAAGACCGGCTGCTGCTGCGGATCCGGTTCGAGGACGCGGTGTCGGTGCCGGAAATGGCCCGGGCGCTGGGATTGGACTCGCCGTTCGCTCTCTATCGGCGACTCGACAAGATCCTCAAAACACTGCGAGCCAAGCTTGCGGCAATGGGGGTCGACGATGGCACCGCCTGAACCTGCCGCAAACGCGCCGCGGCCATCCGTGTTTCTCGTTGGGTCGTCCGGTTCGGACGACGAGGGAGCCGCTTCCGATGCCCGTTGACGAACGCCATCTCACGCCCGATCAGGTTGCCGGCTACCTCGCCGGGGCGATTGGCCCTGCCGAGCGGTCCGAGGTGATCCGTCACCTTGAGGGATGCGCGGAATGCCGACACGAGCTGATCGCGGTCGGCGGGATGGTGGCCGATCAGGCCGCGGCGGGATTGGCCCCGGCGCCGGCCCGCTGGCGGCGGCGGTTGACCGCGATCGGGATGGCGCTCGCGGCCGGGATCGGGGCCATCGCGGTCTATCACGGACGTACCGAAGAGCCCATCGTTCGCTCCGAGGGGGGGCCGGGCGTGGGCGAGGGTATTCCCGACATCGAAGTCGTGAGCCCTCCCGACGGGGCCGAAGTGAAGGATTCGGTGGTGTTGCGATGGCGCTCAGCCGGCCGGGATTCCTATCACGTCTTCGTGCTCAGTGAGGACGGGCGCCCGCTCTGGACCATCCAGACGGCGGACACCGTGGCCCGGGTACCGGCGACCGTGGCGCTGGAGCGGGGCGCCGTCTATTTCTGGCGCGTCGATGCGGTGGGGAACGGGATTGTTGCCAGTACCGGGGTCCATCGCCTAACGGTTCCCCGGTGATCCCTGCGGCCCGGGCCCCCGCCTGGGCCGCGCTATTGCTCGTCTCGGCCGGATGCGGCCCGCAGACGCCCGGCCGCCCGGCCGTTACCGACTCCCTCCTCCAGACCGGTCAGACCCTCTACGAGGCCGAAGATTACGGCCGGGCTCGCGCCACGTTTGCCGCCGCAGCCGCGCGGGCGCGGGCGATGGACGACCTGACGGCCGAGGCGCGGGCGCTCACCGGACTCGGGCTGGCCGAGTATCGCCTGGCCAGCGACCTCGACTCGGCGGCGATGCGGGAAACCCGAGCGATCGCACTCTGGCGGCAACTGGGGCGGGATCAGGACGCGGGGCCTTCGTACAACGTTCTCGGTTTGATCCGGCTCGACCAGAACCGGGACCGGGACGGGATTGCGGCACTCGAACGCGCCGTGGAGGCGGCCCGCACCTCCGGCGACAGCACCACGTTGGCGCGGGCTCTGGGCAATCTGGCGCTGCCGTATGCCTACCGGGGGGATTTCTCAGGGGCGCGCGCGGCGGCGCGGGGACTGCGGGCGGCGGGCCGGACCCGGTCCGACGCCCGGTGGGAGGGGAACGGGCTTACCAACGAGGCGATGATCGACCTGATGGTGGCGGATCCGCGGTCCGCCATCGCCCGGCTCGACACCGCGCGCGGCCTCTACCGGAAAGCCGCTTACCAGACCGGCGAGCAGGTGGCGCTCGGCCACCTGTCGGCGGCCCTCGGCCTGACCGGGGACTACGGCGCGGCGTTCGCCGCGCTTGACACGGCGCTTGCCCTGGCTCGGGGCCACTCGCTCCGGTACGAGGAGGCAGTCAACCTCCGGATGATCGCGGACCTCCACGCTCGGGTGGGCGACTACCGGCGGGCCGTCACCCTCTATGGCGAGGCCGAACGGATTCTCCGGGAGACGGGAGCGACGGCGGATCTGGGTGCGGCACTGAGGGGAAGAGCGGAGGCATCCGGCCGGCTCGGCAATCCCGGGCTCGCGATCGCGGCCGGTCGCGAGGCGTTCCGGCTCGACCGGGACAACGGTGAGCGGGCGGCGGAACTGGAGGATCTGGTCCTGCTGGCCTGGCTCGAAGCGCCCGGAGCGCCAGCGGACTCGATGGCCGCGCGTCTCGTCGCGATCCGTCGGCTCGCGGACACCGTGGCCACTCGGGGCGCCCGGGGCATGGCCCTGCTGGTGGAGGCCCGGGTGGCCGACCGCCGTGGCGACCCAGCGGGTGCGCTTCGCGCCGCCCTGGCCCTGGCGGCCGTTGCGACCGGCGACGATGCCTCGCTGGCAGAAGCGTACGCCCTGGAGGCTCGGGCGCAGGCGACGTTAGGCAGACTCGGTCCGGCCGCCGCGGCGGGCCGCCGGGCCGTGGCCGCGATCGATCGGCTCCGCGAGACGCTGCGGGCGCCGCCGCTCGGCGCCACCCTGGTCGCCGACCGGGCCGAGGTCTACGGCGACCTGGTGCTGACCCTGCTGCGGATGGGCCGGCCGGACGAGGCGTTCGCGGTTGCCGACGGCGGAAGAAGCCGGGGGCTGCTCGAGCATCTCGCCGGGGTTCGGTCGGGGCGGGGCGTCGCCCGGGACCTGGCCGATGGGGAGGCGCTCCTCCGTACGATCGACCAGCTAGTGCAGCGGCTGCGGGCGACGCCCCTTCCACCGCCGGATCAGCGGGGGGCCGCTCCAGGGGCCGAGGCCGGGGAGACCACCCGCGCGCTGGCCGCCGCCCGGGCCGCCTACGAGGCGCTGGCGATCCGGGCAGCGGCGCGGGATCCCAAGGCGGCGGCGTTACTGGGTGCCGATCCGGCCTCTCCCCTGGTCCGAGCACGGGCGACACTCGGCCCCCACGAGGCGCTGGTGGAATACTTCATCGGTGCTAGACTCGTCATCTTCGTGCTCACATCCCGCGGACTCACGGTGGTGACCCGGGAGATTGACCCGGGGGCGCTGGTGCAGCGAGTCCGGCTGCTTCGCGATCTCTGGGGCACGCCGACGCCAGCCTGGCGCGCCGGGCTGCCGGCGGCCCGAGCTCTCCACCGGGACCTGGTGGCGCCGCTGGAGGAACGGGGGGTGCTCGCCGGGGTGGACCAGCTGTTCATTGTGCCGCACGGCATCCTGGAATCAGTCCCGTTCGCGGCGTTGCAGAGCGAGGCCTCGGGACGGTTCGTGGCCCAGCAGTATGCGACGGCCCGGGTGCCCTCGGCGGCGGCGCTCGCGGCGCTCGGCGGCGCCGAGATCTCGGGGGGCGGGGCCGCGATGGTGTTCGCGCCGTTTCCTGAACGGCTGCCGGCGACTCGGCAGGAGGCGGAAGCGGCCGGCCTCCGACTCCCGGGCGCTACCGTCCGGCTCGGCGCCGAGGCCACGGAGCCGACGGTGCGGGCCGCGCTGGAGAGCGAGGCCTTCGTGCATCTCGCCACCCACGGCGTCTTCAACGCCCGCAACCCGATGTTCTCGCGGGTGGAACTGGCGCGGGGCGGTTCACCTGGCAGCGAGAGTGATGGCCGGTTGGAAGTCCATGAGATCCTCGGCCTCACCATCCGGAGCCCGTTCGTCTTCTTCTCGGGATGCGAAACCGGTGCGTCCAGGGAATGGGCCGAGGATCCACTGCTCGGGGCCGGGGAGACCGGGCTGGCTCAGGCGGTCCTCGCCGCCGGGGCGAGGGACGTCGTCGCGACCCTGTGGCGGATCGACGACGCCGGGGCTGCCGAGTTTGCGGACCGGTTCTATCGCAG
>JANMHX010000228.1:0-12951 GCA_031375485.1 Gemmatimonadota bacterium
CGGCGAATCGATTGGACCCGGGAGGTGGCGGCCCTCTGGATCCGCCGGACCGCGGGGCCGCTCGACATGCACGGCACCCTCGGCTACACCTTGATCGACGCCCTGCCGCTTCGCCGGGCCTCGGCTGGGTTGGGAACCGACTATCGGGGCCACCTCGGGTCTCTTGTCGGCGCCAGCGTTCGCTCGGTGGTTGGGATCTTCGCCGAGGCTCAGGCCTATGCCGATTGGCGGGTCACCGTGTCCGGGCGGGCCGGGATCGAGCTGGCGCGCGACGGTCGACGGCTGGCGATCGGCTTGGTGTTCCTCGATGGCACCTCCACGCAGCGGCAGTTCTACGACAAGTTGAGCCGGTACTGGGGGGTTGAGCTGCGGTTCGAACCCTAGTATGCCGGGAACCCTGCCAAAATGACCTAGAACGCTGGCACTCGGGTTGCGAGAGTGCTAATCCGCTGGCCGCCTTGACCGCGGAGGTGGTCGGCTTATCTTGTGTCTAGGATTAGCACTCGACGGGTTCAAGTGCTAATGTGTGCTTCAACTCCCTGTTAGACAATAGCTTAGAGAGGTGCGTATGGCTGCGAAGGTAAAAGCGAAGCTCAACATCACCCCATTGGAAGACCGTGTGGTCGTGATGCCCGACGAGGACACTGAAACCATGCGCGGAGGGCTTTACATCCCTGATACCGCCAAGGAAAAGCCGACCCAGGGCGAGGTCGTCGCGGTCGGTGCCGGTCGGATCGAGAAGGGCGAACGGGTCCCGGTCGACGTCAAGGTTGGGGACAAGGTCCTCTACGGTAAGTACAGCGGAACTAACATCACTCTCGAAGGCCACGAGGTCGTGATCATCAAGGCTTCGGACATTCTCGCGAAGCTCGGGTAAGGAGATAAGACATGTCAGCTAAGGATCTGTTGTTCGGTGGCGATGCCCGTGCGAAACTCAAGCGGGGCGTCGACCAACTCGCCGAAGCCGTCAAGGTGACCCTCGGCCCCAAGGGCCGGAACGTCGTCATCGACAAGAAGTTCGGCTCGCCGACGGTCACGAAGGACGGCGTGACGGTGGCCAAGGAAGTCGAACTGGCCGACCCGATCGAGAACATGGGCGCCCAGATGGTCAAGGAAGTCGCCACGAAGACCAGCGACTTGGCCGGCGACGGCACCACCACCGCCACGGTGCTGGCCCAGGCGATTTTCCGCGAAGGCCTCAAGAACGTGACGGCCGGCGCCAACCCGATGGAGTTGAAACGGGGTATCGACAAGGCCGTCGAAGCCGTCATCGATGACCTTCGGAAGCTCAGCACCGCCACGGCCGGCAAGAAAGAGATTGCCCAAGTCGGCACCATTTCGGCGAACAACGACCGCGAAATCGGCGATCTGATCGCCGACGCGATGGAAAAGGTCGGCAAAGACGGCGTCATCACGGTCGAAGAGGCCCGCGGCCTCGAAACCACGCTGGAGACGGTCGAAGGCATGCAGTTCGACCGCGGGTACCTCTCGCCGTATTTCATCACCGACTCCGAGAAGATGGAAGCGATTCTCGAGACGCCGTATATCCTCATCTACGAGAAGAAGGTCTCGGCGATGAAGGATTTGCTGCCCGTGCTCGAGAAGGTGGCCCAGACCGGCAAGACGTTGCTGATCATTGCCGAAGACGTCGAGGGCGAGGCCCTGGCGACGTTGGTCGTCAACAAGCTCCGCGGCACGCTCAAGGTCGCGGCCGTCAAGGCTCCGGGCTTCGGCGACCGCCGGAAGGAAATGCTCACCGACATCGCCAAGCTGACCGGCGGCAAGGTCATTTCCGAGGATCTCGGCTTCAAGCTCGAGAACACCGTGCTGGCCGATCTCGGCCAGGCCAAGCGGATCGTCGTCGACAAGGACAACACCACCGTCGTTGACGGCAAGGGCAAGTCCGACGACATCAAGGGCCGGATCGCCGAGATCAAGGTCGCGATCGAGAAGTCGACCAGCGATTACGACCGGGAGAAGCTCCAGGAGCGGTTGGCCAAGCTGTCCGGCGGCGTCGCGGTGATTCATGTCGGCGCGGCCACCGAGACCGAAATGAAGGAGAAGAAGGCCCGGGTTGAAGACGCGTTGCACGCGACCCGCGCCGCGGTTGAAGAGGGCATCGTCCCGGGCGGTGGTGTGGCGCTCCTTCGGGCCCAGCCCGCGCTCGATCGGGTTCGGGGCACGCCGGATGAGAAAATCGGCGTCGACATCGTTCGCCGGGCGCTCGAAGAGCCCCTTCGGATGATCGCCCAGAACGCCGGGGTCGAAGCCTCGATCGTCGTGGCCAAGGTCAAGGAGTTGAAGGGCAACCACGGCTACAACGCGGCCACCGACGTCTACGAGGACCTGGTCAAGGCCGGCGTCATCGACCCGACCAAGGTGACTCGGACGGCGTTGCAGAACGCCGCCTCGATCTCCGGCCTGCTCCTGACCACGGAGTGCGTCGTGGTCGAGCGGAAGGAAGAGAAGTCGGCCCCGGCGGGCGGTCCTCCGGGCGGCGGCATGGGCGGGATGTACTAGTCCGTTCTCCCAGTCCTCACACCAACGGCGGGTCGGCTTCGGGCCGGCCCGCCGTTTTGGTTTCGGCCGCGCTGGCCCCGCCGGCAGCGGCGACTATCTTTGGGCGGCAGTGACCTACAGGAGAGATCCAATGGTTCGACAACTGGCGCTCGCGATTGGGTTGATATCCGTGACCACCGTCGAAGTTCTTAACGGTCAGACGAAGAGTTCCAAGGCGGACGTCAGCGTGAGCGGGATTTGGAAGCTCGAGAAGGGTAAAGTCAAGGCGGACGGGCCGACGACGGTTATCATCCGACCTGACTCAAGTGCCTCTTGGGGAAAAGAGACAGTCCGCTGGAGGCTCCGAGCCGACCAAATTATGATCGCTCTCGGAGGCGAGTGGGAGATCTACAAACTCAAGCTGAGCCGCGATCGAATGACGCTGTCCGGCGGCGACTTGCAGGAGGCAATCACTTTGAAACGGGTGGGACCCCCGACACCCCGGCCTGACTCGGTAGCCATCCCGCCCGACCCCGATACCGAGGGCCGGTAGCACTCCCTACCACCGAGAGAGCGGCCCGGCTAAGAGCTGGCACAAGACGGCGCCCACCACCGACATCCCAAGCCCCCACACCAGCATTTTCTGAAACAGCCGCCGGGATTCGGCCGGGTCGGCCACGGCAGCCACACACAGCGCGCCCAGGGTCGACAGGGGTGAGACGTCGACCAGCGACGAACCCACGTTGATACTCAGGGCCACCGCGAGCGGGTCGCTCCCGCCCACCTGGGCCACCAATCCGGGCACGGTTGGCAAGAACGTCGGCAAGACCACCCCGGAGGTACTGCTGTAGGTCGAGATCGAGCCCGTGACGAACGCGATCACCCCGTTCAGATTCGAGGCCGAGGCTAGCTTAGCAAGGAGGGAGGTGAAGAGATCGAGCCCGCCGGTTCGTTCCAACACGCCAACGAGCAACGACATCCCGCACACCATCAGGATGACTCCCCACGGCATCTTCCGAATCGCCACCTGATCATCGGCGGCCCGGGCCAGGACCAGCACGGCCGCCGCGGCAAAGCCGGTCAGCCCCACCGGAAGCCGGAATCCAATGACGCCGACGACCCAGCAGAGGACCACGACCACCGTCAGCCAATGGGCCGTCGTCAGCGCGCCCTCGTCGACCGACTCCGGCATCCCCTCAGTCGCCGGGCGCCCCTGATGACCGCGCAGCACGAGGTACGCCACCGCCGTGACCAGCAAATGGCTCGCGAAGTTCGCGAACCAGACTTTGAACTCGTGCCCAACCAACCCGGCCTCCGCCATCTTGCCGTTGGCGATGAGCCCGACACTGCTGATGGGCGAGAGATTGCCGGCGTTGGCCCCGTTGGCCACCGCAAGGGCCATCAGAAACGCGGGCACTCCGGCTCGGGCCGCGATGGGCATGGCGAGCGGGGCCAGCAGCGCCACGCTCGAGATGGCTCCGGGCCCGACACTCGACACGACGGAGGCCAGGAAAAAGAACGCGACGGGCAACCACCGGGGGTCGCCCCGGACCAAACGGACCGCCTTCGCGGTCAGCCGGGCCAGGGTGCCGTTCGCCTCAGCCGCCCCGAACAGCAAGGTCACGCCGGCCAGGGTGACGAACAGCGAAACCGGAAAGCCCTCCAGGACGGCATCAGGCTTGAGCTTGGCATAGCCAACTCCGGCGATCCAGGCGAGACCAATGGCGACGACCCCGACGTTGACCCGGCTGGTGATCGACAGGACGATCGCGAGCCCGAGCGCCGCCAGGGCGACCGCCGCCGGACTCACGCCGGAGCCCGGCGGCGCAGGAGGTAGTAGACCGGGAGACCCAGCAGCACGAGCCCGAGCCCCGGCCAACTGTATTGCGGCCGCTGGATGACCAGCTCGAGACAGACCCATCCCGAGGCGGCGGCATAGAACAGGGGCACCAGCGGATAGCCCGGCACCCGGACCGGGCGGTCGGCATCGGGACGGGTCCGGCGCAACGCGATCAGGGCCACGGGGATCAGGACGTAGAAGAGGAGGGAGGCGGTCAGGACGAAATCGATCAACTGCCCATAGCCGCCCGAGAGACAGAGAAGGCTGATCCAGGTGCCCTGGAACGCGAGCGCGGTGGCCGGCGTTCGGTAGACCGGATGGAGGCGACCTAACGATTTGAAGAAGACCCCGTCGTTGGCCATGGCGTAGAACAGCCGGCCGCCCCCCAGCACGATACCGATGTTCAAACCGAACGACGAGATCATGATGGCGGCGGCCATCAATTTGCCGCCGACCGGCCCCATGATGCCCTCCATTACGGCGGCCGCGACCCGGTCTTCCGGGGCACCGGCCACGGCCTCGGCGGGGAGAACGGTCAGATAGGCAATGTTGAGCAGGAGAAACAACCCGGCACCGATCAGCGTGGCCGCCGACAGCGCAAACGGCAGGTCGCGCTTCGGATGCTTCAGTTCGGACGCCGCAAAGCAGAGGGCGTACCAGCCATCCATCGCAAAGAACGGCCCGACCATCGCGGCGGCGAAGGCGGCGATCAGGGCGGCGTCAAGATGAGCCGGCAGGAATCCGGCCCCGAAGTTCCGGGCGATGGCCTCGGGGTTCCGGCCGATCGTGAAGCCTAACGCGACTACGGCGAGTACCGCGCCGACCTTGATGATGGTGAAGGCCGTCTGCAGCGCGGCTGCCGTCTTGACGCCCCGGATATTGATCCAGGTAATCAGGACGATCGAGAGCACCGCGACCAGGCGCTCCGGCGAGAGACCCGCCTCGATGGTCCCGCTCGGGAGCGCAATCGGAAAGCCGATGAACAGCTGGGACGACACGGAGGGGAAGAGCACCGACGTGTACCGCGCAAACCCGACGGCGGCCGCGGCGGCGCCGCCGGTCCAGATGACGGTGAACAGCGTCCAACCGTACAGAAATCCCACCACCGGGGAAATCCCTTCCCGGAGATAGACATAGAGGCCGCCGGCCCGCGGGAACATGCCGCCCAACTCCGCGTACGTCAGACCACCCGCCACCAGGACCAGCCCCGCGACGAGCCATGCCAGGAGGGCGAGTCCCGGGTAGTGCACTTGCCGCATGACGTCCGCGGAGACGATGAAGACCCCGGCGCCGATCATCGATCCGACCACCATGGCGACCGCACCCGACCTGGTGATGGCGGGGACCAGGCCCGACTGGGGATCCGACGCGGGGGCCACTACCGGTCCTTGGTCCACAACACGAGCACGCCGCAATTGTTTCCGGGGGCGTCGAACTCGATCGGGACTTCCGCGGGGCCGCTGTAGACCTCGACCGCCGCCAACCGGGCAATTCGCTGAATCTCGAGGTCATACGGACGGCCCGGGCTGGTGACCAGGACCCCGTCCAACCAGACCGCGAGGTAACAATTCTCTCCCGAGAAGCCGCTGGCGCCCCGCATCGAAACGACCGTTTGACCGCCGGTCCCGAACGGCACCACCCGAATCCCGCGAACCCGCCGCAGTGCGTCGCCGAGGCGGTTGTCGCCATACCGCGTCAGGTCATCGAGGGTCAGAAACTGCCCGGTGGCCGACACCTTCCGGCGGCGGTCGAAGTCGGCCAGTCGGCCCGAGACCGACGCCGTTTTGCCGAGGACCGAAATCGAATCCAGTTGGACCGCCGAGGGCGCCAGGAAAAACTCGACTTCGAGGGTATCGGCTGGGTTCTTGATCCGGTAGGCTCGAGCGTGATAGCCGATCCGTCGAACCTGGATCCGATAGGGGGGCGGCGGCACTTGCAATTCAAACGCGCCGCTCAACCCGGTCCGGGAGAGCCGGCCAAGATCCATCAGCACGACCTCCGCACCCGCCAGGGGTTGCCGGGTACCTTCGGCCACCACCCGCCCTCGGAGAATCCGGGGCGCCTGGGCCGCCAGGGTGGGGGAGCCGGCCGCGAGCGCCAGCAGTCCGAGACCGGCCACCATCCGTCGTCTCGGCGTGAGGACCCATCCGAAGTCCATTCCTGACCTGCTTTCGGTTGCCGCGTTAGGTGAGTTCAAATTCCGCCTGGGCGGGCAATCGGTACTTGGCCCCGCTGGCCCGAATGTCGAGCGGGCCGAGCGGAACCTGTTGGTCGGCCACTTCGAGGGCGCCGCGGAATCCGCGGCGGGCCAACGCCGCCGCCACGGTTGACCGGGCCACGCCCGGGTCGTTGCACTGGCGGCTCAAATGCGCGAGCACGATCAGGGAGAGTCCGTCGTGATGGAGTTCACTGAGCAACTCCGCGGCCACGCGGTTGGACAGGTGGCCGCCCGAGCCCGCGATCCGGTGCTGGACCGAGGGAGGATAGTCGCTGGTTCGGAGCAGCACGTCGTCGTAGTTCGACTCGAGGACGATGGCATCGCAATGGCGAAGTAGGTGCCGAAGCCCGACCGTGGGTCGGCCAAAATCGTAGGCCAGCCCGATCCGGGCCTCGCCCGCTTCGACCACGACCGCCGTTGGCTCAGCGGCATCGTGCAAGGTCCGGCAACTCTCCAACGAGAACGGACCGATCTCGGTGATCGAACTGCCGCGCAACACGACCCGCGGGCAATCCGGGGGAAGGGCGAGCGCCCGCAGGGTCCCTTCGGTGGCAGCGATCGGGATCCCGAACCGGGTGGCCAGCCGCCGGGCGCCGGAGGCGTGGTCGCCGTGCTCGTGGGTCAGCACCATCGCGGTAAGTTTGGCCAGGTCGAGTCCGACCAGGGTGGCCCGGCGGGTCAGTTCCTTGGCGCTGAACCCGGCGTCGAGCAACAACATGCCCTCGGAATTCTCCAGGACAAACGCATTGCCGCCCGAGCCGGAGCCGAGTACCGAGAGACGGATCACCGGGCCAGGCGACCGTGCAACGAGGCGAGCGAGGCTTCGATCTCCGCGGTGACTTCGACCCCGCGACGCGGCATCACCCGGCGGGCGATGGTGAGGAACCCCTCGAGCGTGAGGTGGTCGCGGTGGTCCCAGAGAAACGGCCGGATGTAGCGGGGCAGCGTGCCCGCGAGCACGTTGGCCCCGGCGCCGACGACCGTGCCGGTGGCCAACAGGGTGCCGATGCCGGTCTTGGCATGATCGCCGATCAGACTCCCGAGCAGCGAGCGGCCGGTCTCCATCCGCCCATTGGGGCCGTCGAGGCGGATCGGACCGTAGGTGTTCTTCAGGTTCGACGTGATCGTCCCGGCGCCGAGGTTGACCCATTGCCCGATGACCGAGTGACCGACAAAGCCGTCATGGCTCTTGTTCGCGTAGCCCAAGAACACCGAGCCCGAGACCTCGCCGTGGACCCGGCAGTGCGGACCGATGGCCGAGTGGCGAATCGCGCCACCGAGAAGCCAACTGTGGGGCCCGACGTAGAGCGGACCCTCGAGGCGGGTCCCGGCTCGCACCACGGCGTCGGCCTCGAGCACGATCGGCCCCTTGCGAACGTCGAATACTACGTGCGGCTCCACCGAAGCCGTCCGGACTACGAGTCCCGCCGGATCGCCGAGGACCACACAACCGGGCGGGACGGTGTCCCCGCCATCGTCGCGGAGGGAGGCGCAATCATCCTCCAACAATCGCTCGCAGGCCGCGATGAGATCGGCGGTTTGCTCGAGCGCCATCCCACGAATCTCGTACCCGTCGAGCACCGCGTCGGGTCCGAGCCAGCCCGCTCCCGGCGCCACCACCCACGCCACGGTGACGCCCTGGGACGTGAGGCCCGTGACCCCGGCCGGGAGCCTCAAATCGGTGCCGATCGGGGCGAACGTGGAGCGGACGACGATTGCCGGTCCGACAATCGCGGCGCGATCAACCACCGGGAGTGAACCCACGTCGGCAAATCGGGGCGTGGCCGGCGAGATCACGCCGGCGACCTCGGCGTCGAGCAGCCGGCGCCAACGATCACCGATCAGAAACGCCCCGGCCCGAAGCTCAGCGATCGGCCGGACGCCCGAGAACGGCAGCCACCGGTCGCTGGGGTCGGCGGGTTCCAGGCAATAGATCTTCATGATTCGGCAATCTCCCGAACGGACGGTGGCAGCTGGTCGAGGACCTGCTTCAGCCCCGCGGCGTGGCGGCGATCCATGACCAAGATCCGTCCGTTGGCTTCGACCACCACGACGTTCTCGACCCCGGCGAGCACGATCGGCATCGTCTCGCTCCACCCGATGGATCCCTGGGTGTCGACGGCCGTCACATTCCCGGCGAGGACGTTGCCGTTCTGATCCAAGGGCCGGATCCGGGCGAGCGCCTCCCAGGTGCCGATGTCGTCCCACTCGAAGGCGCCGGGTACCACGACCACCGCCGCACTGCGTTCGAGTACCCCGACGTCGATGGACACCGACTGACAGTGGTGAAAGAAACTCGAGACGTCGGCCCGGGCCAGGGCAGGGAGGGCTCCGGCAATTTCCGGGGTGTGGCGTTCGATCTCCGTGAGGAGCGTGTCGGCCCGCCAAGCAAACAGGCCTGAGTTCCAGAGGGCGCCGCGCTCGATGAGGACCGCTGCCCCTTCGACCGTCGGTTTCTCCTTGAACTCGGCCACCACGAACCCGCTGCCCACCGGCGGCCCCGGGATGATGTAGCCGTAACCCGTTTCGGGACGAGTCGGCACCACGCCGACCGTGACGAGCCGCGGGGATTCTTCCGCCACCGAGAGCGCAATCCGGGCGGTTCGAACGAACGCAGCCGGGTCGGGCACGTGCCAATCGGCGTGAGTCGAGAGGACGACGGCGTCGGGATCGCGGGATCGGGCCACCCAGCTTCCCCAGGCCAGGGCGGGGCCGGTTGACTTGGCTTCCGGCTCGACCAAGACGTTCTCGGCGGGCATTTGGAGCTTGCTCAGCAGGGGACCGGCGAGCGCGGCCCCCGTCACCAGGAGGATTCGCTCGGGCGGCATCAGGCCGGCCAACCGTTCATAGGCCGCTTCGGCGGTTGAGCGAGTCCCGGCCAGCGGGAGGAGTTGTTTGGGTCGGCCGGGGCTCGACAGCGGCCAAAACCGAGTCCCCGAACCCCCGGCCAGAATGACGGCCCACTGCATCAGATCACTCCGGCGAGCACTGCCCTCGCCGAGCGGAGGTCGAACAGGAGCTGGCCGAGGTCCCGGTCGGGACGGGCCAGGACGACCAAGGTGTGTCCGTCGTCGAGGGACGCGAGGATGGCCGGGCCCTGGCTGAGTTCCACCACCACCGATCCCAGACTCCCCCCCTGGGCGGCCGCGCCCAACTGTTCGGCATGCCGGCGGACGGTCACGGCCAACGCGGCCACGGCGTCACGGTCGACCCCGGCGTCGAGTTCGTCGTGGATCAGCAAACCGTCTTCGCTGATCACCGCCGCGCCGCGGACCGATGCGCGGGAAGGCCATTGATTGATGGTGGAACGGAAGGACATGAAAGGCCGGGGTCAGAACCTCCTCAGACTAGTCCCTGTCTACGAGCGAAGTCAAGGAAAGACTGTGGGTTGACCGGCCCGGGCCCGGTCCCTAGCTTCCCCCCCGTATGCGCATCCTGGCAGTGGTTCCGGTGGTCGCCGCGGTCATCCTCGCCGCCTGCAATGACCCGTTCGCCGTCCTTCCCGCTTCCATCACCAACACGGTGGACACGGTGGAGATCTATGCGGTCAACGGCACCCCGCTCGACCGGCCCAGCGGATACGTCATTCCGAGCCGGAGCCTGATTCGGATCGGACTGGACCCGGCCCAGTACAACGTCGATTTTCTGTACCGGATCGACCCGACCAACGGCCCCGAGTTCGTACCCTACACGGTGGTGGCCCCGCCGGCGCCGAATGCGTCGGAAGCCGGCCGCGCCGGGTTCCTTGCCTCGACGGTTGGGTTTGACGCGATTACCGAAGCCGAGCAGACCGGATTCATCGTCAACAAGCCGGTCAAGCTCACGGTAGGCCAGGTGCTGCAGGTCCGCTCGGGACTCCCCATCGGGTGCTACCTCGGGATTCCGTATTATGCGAAGCTCGAGGTCCTCGGGTTCGACCCGGTGCAACGGTCGGTCAAATTCCGGATCTTGGCCAACGTCAACTGTGGGTACCGGGGCCTCGAACCAGGTCTTCCGAAACGGTGATCGACGTCAAGCTGTTCCGCCAAGATCCTGAAGCCTTCCGCCGTTCCATCGCCCGCCGCCAGGATCCCTCGACCGACCAAGCTGTTGAGGCGTTGGCCGGCCTGGACCACAAGTGGCGGGGACTCGTCGCTCAAGTCGAAGCGCTCAAAGCCAAGCGGAATGCCGCTAGCGAGGAAGTCGCCAAGCGGAAACGGGCCAAGGAGCCCGCCGACGAGTTGATGGCGGAACTTCGGGAATCGGGTGACCGGGTCAAGGCCCTCGACGCCGAGCTTCGGGTGGCCGATGAGGAGTTGCAGCGGCTGGCGCTTGGGATTCCGAACCTGCCGCACCCGGGCACGCCCGACGGCGACGCCACGGCCAACCGAGTCGTCCGAACCTGGGGCGACCCGAAGACGTTTCCGTTTGCCGCCAAGCCGCATTGGGAATTGGGCGAGGCGCTTCGCCTGTTCGATCTGCCCCGCGGCGCCAAGATCAGCGGATCGGGATTCCCGCTCTTTACGGGGACCGGTGCCCGGTTGGTCCGCTCGCTGGCCAACTTCATGCTCGACCTCCATACCCGGGAGCACGGGTATCGCGAAATCCAGCCGCCCTATCTCGTCAACCGCACGTCGCTCACCGGCACCGGCCAGCTCCCGAAGTTCGAAGAGGACATGTACCGGACCGCGGACGATCTGTTCCTGATCCCAACCGCTGAAGTCCCGGTCACCAACATCCACCGGGACGAGATCCTCGAGGCGGCGGACCTCCCGAAGACCTTCGTGGCGTACACCCCGTGTTTCCGCCAAGAGGCGTTTTCGCATGGCAAGGATACCCGGGGGCTGATTCGGGTCCATCAGTTCGACAAGGTCGAGTTGGTGCGGCTGACCCAGCCGGCCGACAGCGACGCCGACCATCAGCTGCTGACCGGTCACGCCGAGACGGTCCTCCAGCGGCTCGGCCTCCCGTACCGCGTCCTCGAGCTCGCGGCCGGAGACACCGGCTTCGCCTCGGCGCGGACCTACGATCTCGAAGTCTGGGCCCCCGGAACCGGCGCGTGGCTCGAGGTGTCGAGTTCCAGCACCTTCACCGACTTCCAGGCCCGGCGGGCCAATCTGCGATTCCGGCCGGCGCCCGGCGCGAAGCCCGAGTTCGTGCACACGCTGAACGCCTCGGGCGTGGCCTTTCCGCGGACCCTCATCGCCATCCTCGAGAACTACCAGGAGGCCGATGGGTCGATCCGAGTCCCCGACGTCCTGGTGCCATACCTCGGTACCGATCGCATCACGGCCTAACGACATGGCAAGCTCCGACTTGGTCCTCGCGCTCAACCCCGAGCAGCGCGCGGCGGCCGAACACGTCGAGGGGCCGATGCTCGTCTTGGCCGGCGCCGGGTCAGGAAAGACCCGGGTGCTGACCACCCGGATCGCCCTGTTGATCGAACGCCACGGGGTCCGGCCCGACAAGATCTTTGCCGTCACGTTCACCAACCGGGCCGCCGCCGAAATGAAAGAGCGGATCGGCAAGATGCTCGATCGCGACCCGACGGGACTCTGGATCGGCACCTTCCACAGCCTCTCGGCCCGGCTGCTCCGGCGCGAGGCCGAGCACCTCGGGTTCTCGCGCGAGTTCACGATCTACGACGAAACCGACCGGCTCGCGCTGATCAAGCGATTGCTGGAGCAGCGGAACGTGTCGCCGAAGATGTTCCCGCCGAAGCTGGTGCAGAACGTGATTTCGAGTGCGAAGAACCGGATGCAGACCCCCGACCAGCTCCACGCGTCGAGCCCCGATCCTTTGACCGGGGTGGCCGCCGAGATCTACCGGGGCCTGACCGTCGCGCTCAAGAATCAGAACGCGATGGACTTCGACGACCTGATGCTCCATCCGCTCACCCTGTTCAAGAACCACCCGGACCGGCTGGCCTGGTACCAGCAGCGGTTCGGGTTCGTGCTGGTGGATGAGTTTCAGGACACCAACAAGGCCCAATACCAGTTGATCCGCGACCTCTCCGCCCGGCATCGGAACGCCTTCGTCGTCGGCGATGATGACCAGTCGATCTACGGCTGGCGCGGGGCCGAAGTGCGGAACATGCGCGAGTTCCAGCAAGACTTCGACGGCTGCCAGCTGGTGCGCCTCGAAGAGAACTACCGGAGCACCCAGGTGGTGCTCGACGCCGCCAATGCCGCGATCGCCCCGAACGCCGGCCGGATCGGGAAGACGCTCCGAACCCGGCGGAGCGGCGGCCAGCCGGTGACGATGCTGGGCGCCGCCGACGAGCGGGACGAGGCGGAGTGGATCGTCAAGGAACTCGGCGCCCGGCGCGCGGCCGGCGATTTCACCACCAGCCAGATGGCGGTCCTCTACCGCACCAATGCCCAGTCTCGGGCCATGGAAGAGGCGTTTCGCCGCG
>JANMHX010000240.1:0-6716 GCA_031375485.1 Gemmatimonadota bacterium
CTGGCCGAAAACGAGTTCTAGGCACTCGGCACTCGGCACTCGGCACTCGGCACTCGGCGGGATTGTGAGCGGGGTCACAGCGGGGGGGCGGGGGTGACGGTTAGGATGGGGGGCCCGGGGTGGTCGGGCCTTCTTCTTTCGGGGGTGAGCTGATGAGAATGTTTCCCGCAGTCTGCTTGGTGAGCGCCTAGAACCGACCGCAGTTTCCTTCCGTACTGCCAGCCGGTCAGTCGCTCGCCCCCGAACCGGTTCTTTCAACTCTACAATTGAAATCTTGAGACGCATATGACGGCGGAGTCTTCATCCGTTTCTACCCTTCCCCGGGGGCTTTGGGCCACCATTCGGGAGGCGGTTCGCGGGGCCGAGGGGCGCGACTTTACCGACGGACCGATCGGGACGGCCTTGTTGCTCTTGGCCGTGCCGATGGTGCTCGAGGTGGCGCTCGAGTCGGTGTTTGCCGTGGTTAACGTGTTCTGGGTGACCCGGATCGGGCCGGAGGCCGTGGCGGTGGTTGGGCTCACCGAGGCCATGCTGAGCGTGATCTATGCCCTCGGGATGGGTTTGGGCATCGGCGCGACCGCGATCGTGGCCCGTCGGATCGGGGAAAAACAGCCTGAGGAGGCCGCCGCGGCAGCGGTGCAGGCCATCGCCCTCGGGGTGTTGGTGGCGATTCCGATTGCGGTGATCGGGGGCTGGTTCGCTCCCGACCTGCTGCGGCTGATGGGCGCCGATCCGTCGGTGGTGGCCGCCGGGACGTCGTTTACCCGGATCATGTTCATCGGGAACGGGTCGATTCTGCTCTTGTTCCTGATCAACGCGATCTTCCGCGGGGCCGGCGATGCGGCGGTGGCGATGCGGTGTTTGTGGATCGCGAACATCGCCAATCTGATTCTCGATCCGTTGCTGATCTTCGGCATCGGGCCGTTCCCGGAGCTCGGCATCGAGGGCGCCGCCGTGGCCACCACGGTGGGCCGGGGTCTCGGCGTGGTCTATCAGTTTTACCGGCTGTCCGGACTCGACCGGAGGTTCGTGATCGAACGGCGCCACCTTCGGGTCGATCTCGCCCTGATGGCGCGCCTGGTGCGGCTCTCCAGTACGGGCATCGTGCAGATCCTGATCGGGACCACGAGTTGGATCGGCCTGGTCCGGATCATCGCGGGGTTCGGGGCGAACGCGGTGGCCGGGTACACGGTGGCGATTCGGGTCGTGTTGTTTGCGCTGTTGCCGTCGTGGGGACTCAGCAACGCGGCGGCCACGATGGTCGGCCAGTCGTTGGGCGCCACGAAGCCGGACCGGGCCGAACAATCGGTCTGGAAAGCCGGGCTCTTCAACCTGTACTTCCTGGGCGGGGTTGGGCTCCTGTTCGTCGGGTTCGCCCCGGCCATCGTGGCCGTCTTTACCCGCGATGCGGAGGTGGCGGGGTACGCGGTCACGGCGCTTCGGGTCGTGAGCCTGGGCTTTCCGTTCTACGCCTACGGCATGGTGCTCTCGAGTGCGTTCAACGGTGCCGGTGACACCCGAACGCCGACGGTCATCAACGTGTTTTGTTTTTGGCTGTTCGAGATTCCACTGGCGTATGTCCTGTCCCGGCCGGCCGGTCTGGGGCCGGAGGGGGCATTCATTGCGATTGCGGTGGCGTTCTCGAGCTTGGCCCTCGTGAGTGCGTTCCTCTTCCGGCGGGGCGGGTGGAAACGGAAAGTGGTGTAGATTCGAGGTTATCCTCTCGGGGGGCATCATGGTGTCAACACGGGCAATCGGGTTGGTGGTCGGGCTGGCGCTCGCGGGTTGTGCGGCCGGAGTGCCGACGGACAAGGGCGGCAACGTGGTCGAGCCCAAGCCCCAGGTTGCCATGGCGCCGGACGGCGTCGAGGTTCGGGTTGGGGACACGGTTCGGATGCGAGCCTGGGCCATGCCTCCCAGGGAGGGCGCGGTCTGGGAATGGTCGGTAACGCCTTCGGATCTGGCGACGATCGATCTGTTGGCCCGCCTGGTGCCAAGTGCCCCAGGGGAGATTCAGGTCCGCGCCTGCGCCAACGTGCCCGAACGAATCTGCGGCAGCGCGCCACTCACCATTCGGTGAGAAGCTGGTGGGCTACCAATCCGACCCGACCCTCGGCGATCGAGTCTTCGATCTGCTCGATGGGGTGTTTCCCGGGGTTCGGGCCGGCCGGGCCAACGGCGCGGCTTTCGGAGCGCCCTGGGAGTCGGTCTCGACCCCGTTCGTCGTCGAGCACTCGGGCCGGATCGTGGCGCACGTCGGCTTGATGCCGATGCCGCTCCAGGTCCTGGGCCGGACCGTCCGTTGCGGTGGGGTTCACGGCGTGGCCACCGATTCCGAGCATCGGCGGCGGGGCCATTTCCGCCGCCTGCTGGAAGAGCTGCTGCGCGTGGCGGCCGCTCGGTTCGACATCTTGCTCCTCACCACCGTTCACCGCGAGTACTTCGAACCCTTCGGATTTCGAGTGGTTCCCGAGTCGGTTTTCCGGCTTCGGAGTCCGGTCGGCGGCAGGGAACCGAGCCGAGCGCTCGACCTTGCCCGCCCCGAGGATGGGCGTCTGATGCACCGCCTTTTGGACGAGCGGATCCCGGTCTCGGATGTTCTCGGCATCGGCCCGGAGAAGGGGTGCTGGGCATTCTATGAGTATCAGAGCCCGATCCGATTCCTTCCCGACGCTGATGTCGCGGTGGTCGCGGAGCTGACCGGCCGGACCCTCCGCCTCTACGATGTGATCGGCCGCTCGATCCCCTCGATCGAGCGGATCGTCGCGGCGTTTCCGGGGCCGGTTGCCGAGGCCGTGGCCTATTTCACTCCCGATCGGCTTGGGGGGGCCTGGGTCCCCGAGCCGCATGATCGGTCCGGCGGCCCTGATGCCCTGGAGCCGGGCACGCCCGACCTGGTCTTCATGGTTCGGGGGCCGTTTCTCGCGGAGGGCCGGCCGCTGATGCTGCCGCGCCCGGGGCGTTGCTAGGCCATGGGTAAGGTTCCTGCCGGGGCACCCCGGCACGTTGCCGCGGCGGGTGACGCCGGCCCCGATCCTGGGGTATCGGTACTGTGACGGGGCCAAGCGATGCGCAATTGATCCGCCAAGTGCTTGCAGGCGACCGGGATGTCTACGCCCAGTTGGTCGACCGGTACCGGGACCGTTTGGGCCGATACGCCCTTCGGATGCTCGGTGAGCGCGCGGATGCCGAGGACGCGGTCCAGGAAACGTTCGTGCGGGCGTACCGGTCCCTCAGCCGTTGTGAGCCCGACAACTTTGGGGCCTGGGTCTACGGGATTCTGGTCAATCGATGCCGGACCAATGGGGCCAGACGGGCCCGGCACAACGAACGGATGGTGGCAGACGAGACGGCCCTGGCCCGGGCATCGGTGGCGCACACCGAAGAGCGGGATACGCTCCGCGACGCGATCCACTGGGCCCTGGAGCGGCTTCCGACCGAGCAGCGGGAGGCCTTTCTCCTGAAACATGTCGAAGACTTGAGCTACGAAACGATGGAGCAGTTGACGGGGGTTCGCCCCTCGGCGCTCCGGATGCGGGTGCTCCGGGCCCGGGACGGGCTTCGGAAATTACTGGCGGAGGCGGTACAGTGACTGAGCAACAGGATCCTCTCGCGCCGATCATCGCGGCCCTCAAGGAACCGGTGTCTCTGGCTCCGGACCTGACCGCGCGCGTCATGGCGTCGATCGAGAAGCTCCCGCGCCGGCCGGTGGCGTGGTGGCACCGGCGGTGGACCGTGGAGATGACCCCACTCCGGGCGCTGGCCGCCGCGGCGGGGTTGGGGGCCATCATGTTCGCCAGTCAGGCGGCCGGCCGGCGCGCCGGGCTCCCGTCCCCCGAGGCGCTGGCCACGTCCCCGGGCTCGGGCCGGACCCAGTTTGTGTTGGTCGCGAGCGAGGCCAAGGAGGTTTCGTTGGTGGGTGACTTCAACGACTGGAGCTTGTCGGCGACGCCGCTGGTGCGGGACGGCGGCAATGGGGTGTGGTCGGTGACGGTGCCGCTGCTACCCGGCCGGTATCGGTACGCGTACGTGGTTGACGGTGTGCTCTGGCGCCCGGACCCCGAAGCACCGGCGGCCGAAGACGAGTTTGGACGTCCGAACTCGGTGCTCACGATTGGAGGCGCATGAGGGACACGACGCCGCGAGTTGGGCTGGTCGGGCCGGGGCTGGTGATCGCGTTGCTGACGATGATCGGCGCGCTGCTCCTGATGGGGGCGCTGCCGAGTGTGGCGGCCGGGCAGGAACCGCGGCTGTCGGGGCGGCTGCCTGAGGCCACGAAGATCGAGGTCGACCGGATTCTCGCCGCCGCCCGGGCGCTTGGACTTCCGACCGAACCGCTGGTGGACCGGGCGCTCGAGGGGGCGGCCAAAGGGGCGCCCCCGGCCCTGATCGTGTCGGCGGTGGCCCGGCTTCGCGACGAGTTGAAGACGGCCCGCTCGGCGTTCGGTCCCTTGGCCTCGGTCGGGGAAATTACCGCCGGCGCCAGCGCACTCCGGGCCGGTGCCACCTCCGGCGATCTGGCCCAACTTCGGCGGCTTCGCACCGGGCAGCAATTGACCGTGGCGGCCGGCGTGTTGGCGGACTTGGTCACGGCCGGCGTCCCGGCCGACACCGCGACGGGCGCCGTGTTGGCGCTGGCCGGCGGGGCGGACGACGCCGACTACGTGAGCTTCCGACGAAGCGTCCAGCAGGACATCGCGTTGGGGGCATCGCCTGCCGCGGCGTTGGGGGTCCGACTTCGGTCTCTGGTGGCCACCACCGACAACGGCTCCAGTGTCACCGGGCCGCTCAGCGGCCGCCGGAAGCAAAAACCATGATCGGGGGGAGCGCCTCAATGAACGGGAATCTGGTCGCGGTTCTGCTGTTGGTTGGGACGGGGTGCGCCGCGGGCCCCGCCGAGGAATTGCAGGCCCGAGGCGATCTGCCCCTCAGCGTCGCCGTCGACGTCTCGGTGCAGAAGAACGCGGACCCCAATGTGACGATCACCGCGCGGCTCACGAACCTCGGAGCGGAGCCCCTGAACCTTCAGGTTCGGTGTTCCGTGATCGAGATCGACCAGGCCCAGGCCGGCACCTGGCAGCGGCTCGGCGATCTCCGTCTCTGCACGCCGAGGAGCCAGGAAACGTTACCCGCCGGCGCCCGCCTAACGACCACCGATGCCCGGTCGCTCAGTCCGGGCACCTACCGGGTCGTGATCGAGGGGAGCGACGGCCGTACGGCGCTCTCGGAGCCGTTTATCGTGCCCGCCCTCCGGTAACCCGCCGGTCCGGCGGCGTTATCATCCAGGCATGGATCAGCGGAATGGCGAAGCCCCGGTGAAAGCCGGAGCGTGACGAGCGGGCACTGGCGGGCCGGCCCGGGGTTCCTGGCCTGCCTCTTTGTCGGGGCGTTGCCGCTGGCCGGCCAGCCGGTTGGCACCCTCGGCCTCGGGGCGTCCTGGGTTGCATTCGACGGATTCCTCGGGTCGGGGGCCGTCGTGTTTGCGCCATCCCTCCAGTTCGATAGCCCCCGCGTATCCGTGCTTGGCCAAGCCAGCTGGACGCGGTTCGAAAGCGGCCGCGGCGTCTTCCAGGCCGACGCCACTGCCGGATGGCTCGTCGGGTCCGAGCACTGGTGGCGGCTCGAACTCTCGGGTTCAGCGGGGGCATCACGGTATGCCTCCGAGCCCGGCTCCGGTCACCTCCTCGGGGGAGCCCGGTTCCACGTGTTCGGGGCCCAAACCGGCGGATGGATCGGCCTGGCGGCCGGGCAGAGCTTCGGAGGTACCGCGCTCGGGGTCCCGGTGGAGTTCGCCATGGCGGGGTGGCACGTTAGGCAGCGGTGGACCCTGGTCGGAACGGCCACCACCACCCGGTTCAGTGGCGACCACTACCTCGATGTGGTCGGGACGGCCCGATGGGCCGGCAGAGGGGTGGAGCTCGAAGCGAGGCTCGGCGCCCGGCCCTGGACTCAGTCGGCGGCCGCCGGTGCGGTGGTGGGTACCGGCGGATACGGCGAGGTGTCGGTCATGGTGCCGGTGACGCTGCGGCTGGCCGTCTCGTTCGGGGGCGGCAACCATCTGTCCGATCCGGTACGCCGGGTTCTCGGGGCGCGGTACCTGAACGCGGGCATCCGGCTCCGGGCGTTTGGGCCCACCGCCAAGCCGGCATTGTCGGAGGCGTCGCGGACGATCATGCGCCGGCTTGCCGCTCCGGACGTTGGCGGGGCCCGGCTCGAGATCGCCCCCGCGAGTGGGCTGCAGACGGTGCGGGTCCGGGCCCCGGGCGCGGCGGCGGTCGAGTTGATGGGGGATTTCACGGATTGGGCCGTCGTGTCGCTGACGGAGGTGACGCCGGGTGTCTTCGAGGTCCGGCTTCCGATTACCCCCGGGGTCTACCGTCTCAACGTGCGGCTTGGCGGTGGGCCGTGGGTCGTTCCCACGGGCGCCCGGGTTGAGCGCACTGAATTCGGGGCGGTCGCAGTGGTGGTGGTGTCCGGCCTCACGAATTGACGAGAATCAGCTTGCCAAGCACCTGACGACCGGCCATCCGGGCGTACGCCTCCGGCAACCGTTCCATCGGCAGGACCTGATCGAGCACCGGCTTGATCGCGCCCTCCGCATACCACCGGCTCAATTCGGCCACCGCCTCCTGGCTTCGGGCGGGCTCGCGGCGGACGAAATCTCCCCAGAAGACCCCGACGAGATCCGCGCCCTTGAGGAGCGCCAAGTTCAGCGG
>JANMHX010000253.1:0-15327 GCA_031375485.1 Gemmatimonadota bacterium
GTGGCCCTCGCAGCGGGGCTCACCGTGGAGCAGGCGGCCGACATCGTCGCCGCCGCCGGCCGCTCGCGCTACCCGGTCCACCTCGACTCCCTCGACGATATCGTCGGGATCGTCCACGCCAAGGACCTCCTCCGGGCGCTCCGAACCACCCCAGAGGCTTCAGTGCGCTCCGTGGCCCGCCCCCCCCACTTGGTCCCGAGTACCCGTGAGGTCGAAGACGTCTTGGCCGACATGAAGCGGCTCAAGACCCATATGGCCATCGTGATTGACGAGTACGGCGGCACCGCGGGCCTGGTGACGATGGAGGATCTGCTCGAGGAAATCGTCGGGCCGATCTTCGACGAACACGATGCCGCCGAACGACTGGTCCCTGAGGACGGGGCCTCGCTGCTCGACGGCTCGATGACGATTTCGGAATTCAACGCGGGGCACGACGCCGCCCTCGACGATGCCGACTACACCACGTTAGGCGGCTACCTGTTCGGCCAACTGGGCCGGCTCCCCCAACCCGGCGACCGGGTCGCCGCCGGGGGGCTTGGCTTCGAAATCATCGCGATGGAGGGCCGGAGGGTCAAGAAGATCAAGGTCTCGGCGCCTGGGACGCGCCGGAGCGATGGGCCAAGCTTGCCGCCAGCGTAAGGGCGTGGCGCATGCTGGCCGGGTTCGCCGCGTCCTGGCCCGCGATGTCGAAGGCGGTGCCATGGTCGGGGGAGGTTCTCGGAAACGGGAGCCCGAGGGTGATGTTCACGCCCTCCCCGAACGCCGCCACCTTGATTGCCGTCATCCCGACGTCGTGGTAGGGGGCCAGGACGGCATCGAATTCTCCGCGCATCGCCCGGACGAACACCGTGTCGGCCGGAAGCGGGCCGGCCGCCCCGAGCGCCTTGGCGGCCGGCCCCAAGATCCTGGCCTCCTCATCGCCAAAGAGACCCTGCTCCCCGGCGTGGGGGTTCAAGGCGCAGATCGCGAGCTTCGGCTCCCCAATCCCAAACCAGTTCTGGAGACCCTTCCGGGTCACCTTGCCGGTCCGAACCACCCGGTCGGTGGTCAGCAGCGCCGGCACATCCCGAAACGCCACATGGGTCGTCACCAGCACCACCCGGAGCCGGTCGGCCGCCAGCATCATGGCCACCTCGACATCGCCGGCCAGATGGGCCAACCACTCCGTGTGCCCGGGATACCGAAAGCCGGCCACATGCAGCGCATGCTTCTCGAGGGGCGCCGTCACGATCGCGTCCACCTGCCCCGCCATGGCCATCGCCGCGGCGCGTTCCACCGCATGGCCGGCCAGTTGGCCGGCCCGGACCACCCGCTGCCGGTCCTCGGGACGGGCTCCGGAGCCCGCTTTCCACGAGCCGACGGAAACCCGATGATCCGCCGGAATGGCGTTGATTTGGTCGTCGGCGCCGATCAGGGTGATGGACACCCCGGTCAGGCCGACCAGGGCTTTGGCGACGATCTCAGGCCCGATGCCCCGCGGATCGCCGAGCGTGACGGCGAGGCGGACGGGCCCGGAGGTCACAGCGGACGGAACTCCACGAACGTGGCATGGCGAAGCCGGTCCAAATGCTTCCGGCGCCCCAGGATCGTGGCCAGCCGGTTTCGAATTTGATCGCGGACATCCTCAAACCGGGTCTCGCCGGCCGGGATCCGATTGGTGACCTGGACCACCGCAAACTTGGCCCGGTTCGGGTCGGGTGAGTCGAGCCGGAACAGCGGCGCCAACTCGCCTTGCTTGACGTCCCGCAAAGCCTCGGCGTACGGCGGCGCCTGCCGCGCCAGTTGGTCGAGCGGCAATTGGTTGACTTCCCGTTCTTCAATCTTGTCGTGGTAGAGGCGCTGCAGGCTGTCGAACGAGGCGCCCGCCTTGATCGCGACGTACACGGCTTCGCTGACCCGGCGGGCACTGTCGGCGTTGGTTGAATCGATGGTCGGGCTGATCAGGATGTGGCGGACCGACACTTCGGCGGGCTGCACCCGCTCGACTTGAATCAAGTGAAACCCGAACGACGACTCGACCGGATCGGAAATCTGCCCGGGCCGGAGCGAGAACGCGGCTTCCTCGAATTTCGGGTCATACCCTTGACCCCGGCGGATCCAGTTGAGCGACCCGCCCTGTTCTTTGGTCGCCGGGTCCATCGAAAACCGCTTGGCCGCCACCGCGAAATCAGCGCCCTTCCGAAGTTCCACCAGAATCGAGTCGGCAATCCGCACCGCGACCGCCTTGGCCGAGTCGTTGGCCTTCGGGCCCACGATGATCTGATGAAACGAAACCGCTTCCGATCGGGGCGGAAAGGAGGACTTGTTCTGATCGTAGTATTGGCGAACCTCGTTGTCCGTCGGCGGCAGGTCTTTGATTTTCTGACTCTGGTTCAGGCGCTGCCAAAACCGGTCGCTCAAGAACTTCCGCCGCTGCTGGTCGGAACTGTAGCTCCGCCACTCTTCGAGGGTCTGGAAGCCGGCCTTTTGGAGGTCGGCCCGAAACTGTTCTTCGGAATTGAACTTGCTCCGAATGTTGCGATAGAGCTCGTCGACCGACTGGGTCACCTCTTCGTCCGTGACCTTGATCATCGTATCGCGTTGGGCTTCTTGCACCACCAACTCGTCGTCGACGAGCGACGACCGAATCGTCTCCAGCAACTGCTTGAGGACTTTGGGATCCTTGGGCGCCTCCCGGCCTTGGAGTTCGGTGTACAACCGCTCCTGCAACTGGGTCGACAGCATGGCCTTCGTGCCCACGACCGCCACGATCCGATCGAGGGCATCCGTGGTATCCCGGGTTTGGGCCCCTGCCGTCACCGGGGCCAGCATGACCACCACCGCCCCGGCCCATCCCATCGTCTTGAACGCCATCTGAGTTCCTTGCTCGGTTACGGCTTCGCCGGCTCGCTGATCGGCGGGCCGCCCGGAGCCTGCTGGATCGGGGCCGGAGCGCCCGGCTGGCCGCCCTTCGCGGCCGCGGCGGCCGAATCGCGCCGGAATTGCGCGGTGGCCAACTCAACGGCCCGAGAGACGCCCGCCTGGTTCACCTTGCCGCCCCCGGTGGCCCGGAGATGATCCCCGAGTTCCGGCAGGACCACCTGCATCTGCGCCTTGCCGTCGAGCAGCCGGGCGAAGAACTCCTCGACCTTGTCCGAAGCGAGCTTGGACTTGTCGGCCGCCGACAGCTTCGAATCAGCGCCCAACTCCGGCACGCCGAGGCCGAGTTCGGTCCGGAGCTGCTCGACCGACTGGGTGTAGCGCATCTGGGCAAACTGACGCATTTGCGGCTGGACCTGGAGGCCGGCCGAGTCGGCCGCTTTGACCAAGATGGTCCGGACCGCAAGGTCCTTGGCGAACTCGTTGAGCAAGCTGTCGGGAGCGTTGCGGATCTGCATCTTGGCCTGGAGCGGGAACATCGCCGTCCACTTGACGAAGTCGCCCACCGTCAGGTCGCCGCCCTTGATCGACACCAACGTCCGGGTCGACTTCCGGACATCCTCCGGATACGCCGCCGCCGACTTCATGGCCGCCGGCCCGCCGCTCGCCACCTTGATGCCGTACGCCGCGGTGAGTTCCGCGATGTAGGTCGAGTCGGTCTTCCCGGCGGTCTGCTCATTCAGCTTCGTTTGGATCCGGCCCCGCGCTTCATCGAGCGTCGGGCGGCGAATGATATGGAAGCCGAACTGGCTCTTCACCACGCCGCTCATCTCGCCGGGCTTGAGGTTCCAGGCCACGTCGTCGAACTCCTTGACGAACTGGCCTCGCGGACCAAACGGGAGGTAGCCCTGATCGGTCTTGCTGCCGTCGCCGCTGACCTGAGCCGCCAGTTGGCCGAAATCGGCTCCGCCGCGCAGCTTGCCCAAGGCATCCTCGGCCTGCTTCTTGGCGGCGGCCGTGTCGGCGGCCGTCGGTCCGGCAGGCATCAAAATGATGTGCTGAACGATCCGGCCTTCGGTGCCGTTGTATGCGCTATCGACCGCCCCGGGCGAGAGGACCGCCCGGCGAGCCCGCACCGAGTCCTGCCAAATCCGGGCCCGGGCCGAGGCGTAGGTTGGCCACAGGACCGCTTCGATGCTCGTCGAATCGGTCTTGATCTCGTTCTTGGCAATCGCCTGGGCGAACAGCGAGTAGTCGAGCCAGAGGTTCGAGATGAACTCGGCGGCCTGAATGGTCGGCCCGCCCCCCGACTTGCCCATGATCTCAGCCACCCGGGCTGCCGACAACTCGTGGGTCCCTACCAGGGCCGCCACATCCGACCGCGCCGCGAACTTGTCGCAACCGGAGAGCAGCACGCCCCCAAGCACGAACCCAGAAACCAAACGCCTCATGTCAACTCCCGTTCATGGTGTCTTGATGACGGATGCCGTTGCACCGTCGCGCCTATTGGTCGGCTCCCACCTGGCGAAGCGCCCGCACCAGAGCCGGAATGATCTGTTCCCCGCCCAACCGAACCAACCGAAGCGACAGCGGCACCGTCCGGCGAATGTCCGCCGCGAGCTGCACATGCTCGAGGGCCGACGTGAGCCGGGCCATCCGGGGCGTCGTGCCGGCCCGGAAGCTTACCCGCGCCTCATCGCCCCGGACCAAAATATGCTGAATCCCGAGGCCGGCACCGATCACCCTGAGCCGGGTCAGATCGAGCAAGTTCTCGGTGGCCTCCGGCAGAACCCCGAACCGTTCCCGAAGTTCCTGGCGGAACTCATCAATTTCGTCAGGCCGGGCCGCTCGCGCCAGTCGCCGGTAGATATCCAGCTTGGAGTCATCGTCCGCCACGTACTCGTCCTGGAGCTGCGCCGGCCGGTCAAACACCACGTCCGGGGGGACCGGGGTCTCGACTATCCCGCCGCCGGCCCGGAGTGATTTGACCGTCTCCTCCAGCCACCGAAGGTAGAGATCGAATCCGACGGCATGAGCGTGCCCCGACTGTTCGCTCCCCAGCAGGTTGCCGGCTCCCCGGATCTCGAGGTCCTTGAGCGCAATGCGGTACCCAGCCCCCAACTCCGTGTGGTGCTCCAGCACCTTGAGCCGCTCCTCGGCCTCCTGATCGATCAAATCCGGGGTCAGGAGGTAGCAATAGGCCCTCCGGTGGCTCCGCCCGACCCGCCCCCGAAGTTGGTACAGTTGGGCCAGGCCGAATCGATGGGCGTCATGGACCACCATGGTATTGGCGTTGGGGACATCGAGGCCCGATTCGACGATCATCGTCGACACCAGAATGTCGAGGTCCCCGACCACAAACTTCTGCATCACGGCTTCGAGATCATCGGCCGACATCTGTCCGTGCCCGACCGCGACCCGGGCCCGCGGCGCCAAAGCCCGCACCCGCGCCGCGATGGTTTCGATCGTTTCGATCCGGTTGTGGACCATGAAGACCTGGCCGCCCCGGTCGAGTTCGCGGGCAAAGGCCTCCTCCAACAGGCCGTCATCCCACGGCTCGACGAAGGTCAGAATCGGCGACCGGTCCCGCGGAGCGGTCTCGATCAGACTCAGGTCCCGGATCCCCGCAAGCGACATATGCAGGGTCCGGGGAATCGGTGTCGCGGTCAACGTGAGCACATCGACGGCCAATTTGATCGCCTTGATCATCTCCTTGTGCTTGACCCCGAACCGGTGCTCCTCGTCGATCACCAGCAGGCCGAGGTCCTTGAACTCGACATCCTTGGAGAGCAACCGGTGGGTGCCCACCACGATGTCGATCGTGCCGGCCGCCAGTTCGCCTAACGCCTTCTTCTGTTCCTTGGTGGTCCGAAACCGGGACAGCACTTCGACTTTGACCGGGAAATCCGCCAGCCGCTCGGCGAAGGTCCGCCCGTGCTGTTCCGCCAGCACCGTCGTCGGCACCAAGACGGCCACCTGCTTGCCGCCCTGGACCGCCTTGAACGCGGCCCGGACGGCGATCTCGGTCTTCCCGTAGCCGACGTCGCCGACCACGAGCCGGTCCATCGGGACCGGGCGCTCCATATCCTTCTTCACATCGTCGGTGGCACGCCGCTGATCCGGGGTATCCTCGTAGAGAAACCCCGACTCGAGTTCCCGCTGCCACTTGGTGTCCGGGGGTGACGCAAACCCGGCGTTGACCTGCCGCCTGGCGTAGAGATCGAGGAGTTCAGCGGCCATCTGCTGGATGGCTTCCCGGGTTTTGTCCCGGACCTTCTTCCAGGAGCCGCTGCCGAGCCGGTGGATCCGGGGCGGCGGCTCGTCGCCGTCATCCGAGCCGGAGCGGTACCGCTCGATCTGGTCGAGCCGGTAGAGCGGCACATGGAGCCGGTCGCCGCCCTCGTACTCGACAATCGCGACCTCGATCGCTCCCCCCTCGACCTCGATCGAGGTAATCCCCCGGTAGATCCCGATCCCGTGGTCGAGGTGCACGACGTAGTCGCCGCTGGCCAACGTGCCGGCCACCACCGTCGGCGCCGCCTGCCGGTACCGCCGGACTCGTCGAAGCCGCCGGGCCCGGCGGAAGACCTCATGATCGGTCATGACCCGAAGGGCCGGCATCACGAAGCCCCCGTCGAGGGCCCCGACCGCCAGCATCGCCCCGCCCGGCCGTCCGTGTTCGTCGAGCAGTTCACTCAGCCGCTCGAGTTGGCCTTCGTTGTCGCAAAGAATCAGGGTGGCGAGGCCGCCATCGAGGAGACTCCGAAGCCGCTTGACGTCCCGGTCGATTTTTTCCGGCGGGAAGAACCCCGCCTGGAGATCAACCGGCTCTTCGCGAAGCGTCAGGTGGGCAAACCGCTGGATGGCGGTGGTCCATTGCTCCGGCGAGAGGAAGATCTCCCCGCGGGCCGGCGGGTCCTCGCCCAGCCGGCGGGCGACCTCGAGATGGTGCTCGGCCTCCCGCCAGGCGCGTGTCACCTCCTCGGCGTTGGACGTCGAGGAGTCGACCAAGACCAACGTGCCGGTCGGGAGGAGATCCAGCAGCGAGCGCCGTACGCTGGCCCCGGGATCGGCCGAGACCGCCGCCGCCACGGTCCGGACCGGCAGGACCGTCACCGCCTCTTGCTCGGCCCCGCTCCGCTGGCTCGTCAGATCGAAGCCCCGGACGCTCTCGATCACGTCGCCCCACCACTCGGCCCGAACCGGGGTGGCCATCCCGAACCCGTAGAGATCGATGATGCCGCCCCGGACACTGAACTGCGCGACTTCGGTGACGGTCGGAACCCGGCTGTAGCCCATCGAGCCGAGTTGCTCGATGACGCCCCGAAGCGGGAGAGCGGCCCCGCGGGCCAGTTCGAGCCGGTACGCCGCCAACGCCGCCGGAATGGCCGTCCGCTCCGCGGACGCCCGGGCGGTGGTCACCAAGATGCCAAGCGCCCCCGCGATCAGCGATTGGAGGGTCTCGGTCCGTTCCCCGGCGATCTCGACATGATGTTCTTCCTCGCCGAGGGCCTCCCGCTGGGGGTAGAGAGCCACGCCGCCGTCGATCAACTGCCCGAGGTCGGCCACCCACCGCTCGGCCTCGGACGGCGTGTTGGCCACGACGGTGATCAGTTGGGTCGGGTGTTCCGCCCGAAGCCATGCGGCCGCCACGGCGGGACTCGAACCCGGGAGCCCCCCCAGGCGGAGCGTGGCCCCGGCCCCCGGCAACCGCTCCAGCAGCTCGCGCGCAAACCGGGTGCGGCTGAACGCGTCGAGCACCGGTTGGAGCATTACCGCCGCCCGCGCCGCAAGCTGGCTAAGGCCACTTCGACGAGAGCCAGCACCAGCGCCGCCCACAGCAGCGGACCCCGGAGGTCGCTTCGGGCTCCGGCCTGGAACGCCGCCCGGCCGGCGCCCTCGAGGTCGGCCACCCGGGCGGTCGGCCAGATGGCAAGAATCTCCGAATCCGTGGCCCGGGCCAGATCGGACTCCCGCGGATCGGGATTCACGCTCAAGACCCCGATCGTGTCGCGGCCGGCCAAGAGGAAGTGCGGCGCGGCGTCGGCCGGACGAAACGCCGACCCGCCTTCGATCGTCCACTGGCGAGCCCCGGCGGTAACCGTCGTGACCCGGTCCGGCATCAGCACCCGGTCGCCCGGTGCGGCCACCAAGTGAATCAGTTCGCCCCGGGCAGCCCGATTGAGCAACGCGTCGAGAAACGGGACGAAGCCGGCGGAAAGGGGGAGAGCGGTCCACACCGGATCCATCCGGCTCCCCACCAGGACCAGGCGGCCGGATCGCGCCACCCACGGTTCACCGCCGGCCGTGACGAGCACGTCGGTTGGAGCGCCTCCTTGGAAGACCAGACGGTGGCGCCGGGTGATCCGGGCCCGGCCCAGCCACGGACCGCTGTCGGTGTTGACCGCGGTCAACGCCAGATCGCCAAAGCGCCACGCGGATCCCCGAGCGGCAAGCGCCCGGTTGAGCGCCCCGAGCTGGGCCGGGTCGGCGGGCGGCGTCACCACGGCCCCCCCGCTGCCTAACGTTCCGAGGCCGATCTCGGATCCCGGCACGATCCGGCCGTTCTGCGCCAAGACCGACGCCGCCGTCGCCAGGTATTGGTCCGACGCCGACCACGCGACCCGGGCCGGCGGGGCAATCCGAACGGTCGCGGTGCGGCTGTCGTCGGCGCGAAGTTCGTCGGGATCGAGCGAGGCCTTGACCGTCCACCAGCCCGGGGCGACCCCGGCCACCCGCTGGGTCCCAACCCCGCCCACGGGCACCAGCAATTGTTTGGGGGGCCGGTCGCCGACCACCAGTGTCACCGGCCGGGCCTGACCGCCCGACCCGCGTACCAACAGACTCGCGGTCCCGCCGTCGGCCCCCCAAGGCTGGCTCCCCACGTCGAGCGTCCCGATGCCGGCATTGCCCGGCGGCGGCGCCGAGGGCCGCAAGACCGTGATCGGAGCGCGCGAAAGGCCGCCGAGCGCCGTACGCTGCAGATCGGACACCACGATGACCTCGCCGGGCCGGTCCTGGCCCTCGAGAATCTCGGTCGCAAGGACCACAAGCGCGCCCAAGTCAGCTCGCCGGCTGGTCGCCACCGCGGTGTCGATCCGGCTTCGCTGGACCGGAGCCGTTCCCTGCCGGGCAATCCCGTCGGCGGTCAGGAGCCAGACGCGGTCCTCCGGCGTGGACCGATCGACCACCGAGCGGGCCGCCGTCTTGAGGCGGTCGAGCACCGGAACCCCACCGGCGATCGCGCCACTCGAGAGTGAATTGTCGAGAATCAGCACGGCCGCCGTCGGGCCATGATTGCCAAACCCGGCGGTGGGCCAACTCGGCCCCGACGCCGCGAGCACCAGCGCCACGACCAGCAGGGTCCGGACCAGCAAGAGCAGGAAGTGCTGCAATTGGAGACGGCGCTTATGATGTTCCGCCGCCTGGGCGAGATACCGGGTGGCCGGGAACATCACGGTGGGCGGTTCGCGCCGGGCCAACAGATGGAGCAGAATGGGGATCCCCGCCAGGACCAGCCCGGCCAGGGCCCAGGGAAAGGCGAATGTCATGCGAGGTGAGTCGACTGAACCAACGCCTGCCTGAGCGCGAGTCCGAAGGGCGTATCGGTCGTGACCCGCTCGTAGGCGATGGCGTGACCGCGGCAGGCCAGACGCCAATCCTGGACGACGCCCGCAACGGTCTTGGCGTAGACCCCGGCCCAGTCGGCGGGCCGAATCGTCACGTGCTGCCCGGTTTCCGGGTCCTCAAACCGGGCTTCGGCCGGGCCGCCTAACGCCAACTCGGCCGGATCCATGACGTGGAGGACCAACACCTGATGGCCCCGGTGGCGGAGGAACCGGAGCGCTTTGACGGTCAACTCGCGGTCCAGCAACAGATCGGAGACGAAAATGACCAGCCCGCGCCGGCGTAACTGATCCATCACCCGCCGGAGCGCCGGCTCCGCCGCGGTCGCCGAGCCGGCCTCGGTGTGGTGAAGGGCCGTGAGGACCTGATGCCAGTGGGCCATGCGGGCCCGGGGCGGAGTGACCGACCGGACGGCCTCGTCGAACGTGATCAGGCCGGTGGCGTCTCGCTGGCGGAGTAACACCAGCACCATGGCCGCCACCAACCGCTTGGCGTATTCGAGCTTGGTGAGCCGGCTACCCGGCACCCCGGACCAGCCCATCGATTTGCTCGAATCCAACACGACCATGGCCCGCAGATTGGTTTCTTCTTCGAACTGTTTGACGTAGAGGCGGTCGTTCCGGGCCAGGACTTTCCAGTCGACGTACCGAAGCTCGTCACCCGGCTGATAGGCCCGATGCTCGGCGAACTCGACCGAAAAGCCCCGCCGCGGCGACCGGTGCAATCCGGTCAGAAAGCCTTCGACGATGCCTTGGGTGAGAACCTCGATCCCGCCGAGCCGGGCCACCTCCATTGGGTCGAGGAGGTCAAGTCGCGCTTTCGCTCGGCTGGTGGTCACCATAGGCGGCGCAACGTACGGGAAGACTGGGGGAGAGTCAACGCGAGGTCACCAGTGTCCCGTCCGGGGGACAGTCGCCGATTGACGGCCCCAAGCCCGGTTCGCTATCCTGTTGGTTCACTGGTGGTTACCCAATCGATCTCTGATGGCACACGACCTGCCATAGCAATGGTTTGCCTGCAATGACGGATCGCTCAGTGTACAGTGGTTTGGTTGGACAGACGGTGTTGGTCGTCGCGCTGCTTGGAGGTGCTTCCTCCCCCGAGGGTCCCCGGGTAGCGTCGGCGATCAGCCCGTTCGTTCAAGACTCCGTTCGCCCCAGGCTGCCGCCGGATCCGAAGCCAAAGCCGCCCCCGAAGCAACCCGAACTCCGCCGCCGGAAGCCGCCACCTCCGAGGCCGACCCCGCCCTGATCGCCGCCCCCTTGGCTCGCCGCCCTTGCATCAATGCCGGGGCGGTTAGTTTTTGCTCGACCGATTCATCCTTGGAGAATACGTGAAGGTTGCCTGCTTAGTTGCGACGATCGGCTGTCTGACGGTCCCCCTGCGAGCCCAGTCGGCCGCGGCGACCCGGGCGGCCGCGACCATTACCGAAGCCGATGTCAGACGGCGGATCCACATTGTGGCCCATGATTCCATGGGTGGCCGCGACACCCCGAGCCGGGGACTCGATCTGACCGCCCGATGGATGGCGGGCGAATTCAAACAATTCGGACTCAAACCACCCGGTTCGGCGCCCGATTTCGTGCTGCCGTACCAGATTACCACCCGCCGGGTCGTGCCGGCCGGTTCGTCGGTGTCGTTCACCGGGCCGGGAAACCCGATCACCTTCCAGGTCGGGAAGGACGCCTCGGTCGCGGTGGCCGGCGGCGGCGGTGAATTTCCAGTCGTCCTGCTTGGCGGCGGCATCGACAGCGCCACGTCGGCTGAACTCAAGGGCAAGGCCGTGGTGTGGGTCGCCGATTGGAGCGCGGGGTTCCCGGCCGACGCCAACAAGGTACTGCAGGCCGCCTTCATCGCCGGCGCCAAGTTGATGGTGGCGGTGGTGAACAATGCCGCCGCCTTCAGCCAACTGGCCGGTCAGTCCGCCACCGAAACCGTGGTCGGGGCCGGCCCCCGCGAAGGACTGTCGGTCTTCCTGGCCAACGACGCGGCCGTGGCGGCGCAGTCTCCGGAGGCGGTGGCCCAACTGGCCCAGATTCGGGCCGCCACCACCCCGACCGTCGTGCCCGCTCCGGATTGGACCGCCAAGTCCACGATTCGCGATACCATCCTGAGCGCGTTGGAGGCGCCGAACGTGGCCGGGGTGATCGAAGGCACCGACCCTGTTCTCAAGAACGAATACGTGGTCGTCTCGGCCCATATGGATCACATGGGTCTCAGCCCGAGCTGCAAAGGGTCGAACGACAAAGACCGCATCTGCAACGGCGCCGATGACGACGGGTCGGGCACGGTCGGCATTGTGGAGTTGGCCGAGGCGTTCGCAGCGACCGGGGCCCGGCCGAAACGCTCCGTGCTGTTCGTCGGCGTCAGCGGTGAAGAGAAAGGACTCTGGGGTAGCGCCCAGTTCGTCAAGAACCCGCCGGTCCCGATCCAGTCGATGGTGGCGAACCTCAACATCGACATGATCGGCCGGAACTGGAAAGACACGGTGGTGGCCATCGGGATGGAGCACTCGGACCTCGGTACGACGCTCGCCAAGGTGGCCGCCGAACACCCCGATCTTGGCATGGCCGCCATCGATGACCGCTGGCCGGAGGAAAACCTCTACTTCCGTTCCGACCACTACAACTTCGCGGTGAAGGGGGTCCCGGTCCTGTTCTTTACGAGCGGTCTCCATGAGGACTATCACGCCGTCACCGACACCCCGGACAAACTCGACGCGGAGAAAGAGGCCCGGATTCTGAGGCTGATCTTTCATCTGGCCACCACGATCGCGAATGCCCCCGAACGGCCCAAGTGGAATCCGGCGAGCTACGAGAAGATCGTCGAAAAGCCCACCCAGGTTCCCTGAGATGAGCGAGAGCATCGAGGAGTTCAACCGATTTCGCGGGGCCATGAACGAGAAGGTCTTTGCGGCCGGCAACTTGACGACGAACCGGTTCTTCAACCTGGACACCCGCGCCTACGAGGCCGGGGCCCTCGACGTGAAGACCAAGGAACTGCTCGGCTTAGTGGCGTCGATGGTGCTCCGTTGCGACGACTGCATTACGTACCACGTCCAGCGATGCTGCGAGGTCGGGGTGACCGACCCCGAGATGCACGAAGCGTTCTCGATCGGCTTAGTGGTTGGCGGGTCCATCGTGATCCCCCACCTCCGCCGGGCCGTGGCCCGGCTCGAGGAGGTCAGGCAGTCAGGGCGCGCCCCTTAGGGTTCCTCGGCCTCACCGGGCGCCCGGCTCACCAGCACTCCGACGATGACCAGTGCCGCTCCGACCCCTTGGAGCGGCACTGGTTTTTCGTCGAGGAGAATCCACGCGGCCACGGCGGCAAAGACCGGGGTGATGCAGTTGTAGAGCGCCGTCCGGCTGCCGCCCAGCGCCTTGAGGCTTCGGGTCCACAGGACGGACGCCACCACCGAGGACAGGATCGACGAATAGGCGAGGGCGACCCAAACACTGGAGTGGAGCGACCCCAGGGCGAGGCCGCCAAGGCCCGGCGCGGCGGCAAGCATCAGCCCGGGGGTTCCCCCCAAATGCGTCAACGCCGTGACTTGCGCCGAGTTGAGACCGAGCGCGGCATGGCGGACACCGACCGTGAACATGGCCCTGAACAGCAGCGCGAGCAGACTCAGGCCGTCCCCACGAATCGTCTCGGCGGTGAAATGGACGCCCTTGGCACCGACCACCACCGCCACCCCGACGGTACCGAGCACGATCCCGAGCCATACCCGAGGCCGCGGGCGCTCGTATCCCAGGACGACACTGAGGAGCGCCACGACGACCGGCAGGTTGCCGAAGATCACCGCACTGTTGGTTGCCGTCGTGGACTGCAGTCCATAGAGAAACGCCAACTGGTTGAGCGTGTGGCCGACCACGCCCCACCCGAGCAGCCTCCGAATCGCGGCCAAACTGACGGGCCCCGACTGCTTGAGGCCCCACACCATCAACCAGAGGAGCGCGGTGCTGATCCCAAACCGGAGCGCCGCGAAGATGACCGGGGAGACGTGCCCGAGCGCGATTTTCGAGACGCTGTAGTTACCGCCCCAAATCAGCGAGACGACCACCAGGCCGGCATCGTGGCGAGACCATCGTTTGGCGCTCACCCTGGCGCGCTCGTCCGTTGGCTCAGGAACACCCCGGCAAAGACCAAGGCGGCCCCGACTCCCTGGCTCCACACCAGCCGCTCGCCCAGGACCACCCACGCTACGCCGGCCGCAAACACCGGGGTAATGCAATTGTAGATAGCGGTGCGGCTGCCGCCGATGGCCCGGACCGCGAAGCTCCAGATGATGTACGACACCACGATGGCGAACACCGCCGAGAACACCAGCGCGACCCAAGTCCCGGCAGAGAGACCACCCCAGGCGATGGCTCGAAGCTCGGGAACCGACGCGAGCACCAGGCCCGGCGTGCCGGCGTAGGTGGTGAGGGCCGCCACCCGAAGCGGGTTTTGGTCGTGACCGACGAACCGGATCCCGACCGTGAACGCCGCCCAACATACCGAGGCCGCGAGCACCAGGAGGTCACCCCGGATCGTCTGGGCCGAGAAGGAGACCCCCTTCGCGGCTACCACCAACGCGACACCGGCCGTCGCGACCAGAATGCCGAACCAAACTCGGCCCGATGCCCGCTCCACGCCGAGGACCGCGGACAGCACCGCCACCACCACCGGCAACGAGGCCAGGATGAGGGAGGCATTGATCGCGCTCGTCGTGACCAAGCCGGTCATGAACGCCATCTGATAGCCGGTGTTCCCGATCACCCCGAGCCCCGCCAGACGCCAGGCCGTCCGAATAGGAATCCGCGGCGCCGGATTCAGATACGTGACGATCGCCAGGAACAGCCCGCTCGCCACCGCAAAGCGGACCGCCGCGAAGGCAATCGGCGGAATCGCATGGAGCGCGAACTTGTTGGCGCTAAAATTGGCCCCCCAAATCAGGGCCACGAACAGCATGCCGAGCTCGGCACTCGGCACTCGGCGCTCGGCGCTCGGCAGGTGGGTTGGGATCGGGAGCGGGCAAGGTAATCGGAATCGGGCCGAGTGCCGAGTGCCGAGTGCCGAGTGCCGAGCGACTATATTCCCGACATGAAGCAGGAACGAATCCGGAATTTTTGTATCGTGGCGCATATCGACCACGGTAAATCGACCCTGGCCGATCGGCTGATCGAGACGACCGGGACCTTGGGCAAACGGCAAATGCGCGAGCAGGTCCTCGACACGATGGACTTGGAGCGGGAGCGCGGAATCACGATCAAGCTGAACGCGTGCCGGATGTCCTATCACGCCAAGGACGGGATCGAGTACCAGCTCAACTTGATCGACACCCCGGGGCATGTGGACTTCACCTATGAGGTGTCGCGGTCACTGGCGGCCTGCGAGGGCGCGGTCTTGGTCGTCGATGCCTCGCAAGGGGTCCAGGCTCAGACCCTGTCCAACTTGTTCCTGGCGATGGAAGCCGGCCTCGAGATCGTCCCGGTGCTCAACAAGATCGATCTCCCGGGGGCCGAGCCGGAAAAGCGGGCCCTCGAGCTGATGGAATTGCTGGGGGTGGCCCGGGAAGACATCCTGGCGGTGTCGGCCAAGGAGGGCACCGGCGTGCCGGAATTGCTCGAGGCCATTGTCGCCAGGGTGCCGGTGCCCCGGGGCAATCCGGATTTGCCCCTCCGCGCGCTGGTATTCGACTCGTATTACGACCGTTACCGGGGCGCCGTGCCGACGGTCCGGGTCGTCGATGGAACCATCACCAAAGGCACCAAGATCCAGTTCGGATCCCACCCCGACGACGTCTACGAGGTGGCCGAAGTCGGGTTCCCCGCGCTTGGCAAGTTCGAAACCGACCGG